>JABDGD010000012.1 GCA_013286205.1 Candidatus Firestoneibacteriota bacterium
TAATTAATATCCTTAAAAATACCCAGTCCTGGTTTTATTTTGCCAAGCTCTAAAGGCTCGTGGTAAGTCATGAATAAACGGTCCCACCAGGGGAAATTAAACCCATAATTGCTGTTGGTTTCAGAGGAGACGGATGAATGGTGCACCCGGTGCATCTCGGGTGTAAGGATCACCCAGCGTAGAATCTTTTCCAAAAAAGCGGGTATGCGGATATTGGAGTGGTTGAACAAAGTACTGATGCCGAGCCATATTTGAAAAAGAAAGACGCCGTAAATAGAGGCGCCTAACAGATAAATCATTACGGCTTCAAAGAGAGTGGTTAACAAAATTTCCAGAGGGTGAAAACGAAGCCCCGTGGTGACATCCACCTCAACATCCGTATGGTGTAAACGGTGAATTTTCCAAAGCAGGGGAATGGCGTGATAAGCGCGGTGCAGGTAATAGAGCATCCAATCGAGAAAAATAATGGTGAAGATGATGCCGAAGAGTTCAGGCACTTGAACCTGATTGAAAAGGCCGAATTGATGGGAGGCCGCTGATATGGCGGCCATGACGCAAAAACCGGGCAGAAGAACGCTGAAAATCAAAGCGTTAACTAAGACAAGCAAGAAGTGGTTAGGCCAGCGTAACAGCCGGTATTGTAGAAAGGGCGCCGAAGAGAGCCACGAACCAGCGCTTAGTTTATTGTTCTCACCCGGGATTTCAAAATAATACCAGCTGTCTCCTATTTTTCCCGTAGGTTCCATTTTGCTCAACCAGCTGCGCGCGATCGGCAGCGTCGAGGGATAAGCGACAGGTGCCAGCTGATAAAAACTGGCGTTCACAGCGTAAACTCTTCCCGGCTGGGGTTTGATGAGATCCTCCGCTTGAAAAGGCTCCCAATTCAAACCATAAACTTTTGGATCAGTCCCGCCCATATAGGCCAATTTGACGGTTCCCCATTTTCTCTCAAGCGCTTTATCCGCCAGCCGCTTTAAATCCTGCCCCCAATCCAGATTCGAATCCGCCAAATAGCCCAGCTTTTGATCGGGCGGCACGAGCTCATTGAAATAACTCAGTTCATGCGGAAAGCTCAAGCCTACACTGACCGCTTGCCACAAAACCAACCCACCCAAAAACCAGGAAAACAAAATCTTCTTTTGCCCCTCTTGCCGCAGCCAGTTGAACCCCTGGGCCGCCAGCAAAAACAGAAAAGGATAGGCCGGCAATAAGTAGCGGACTCCCAGATTAGTCGCCGGTAAAACCGCGGTGAAAAACACAACCGCGGGAAGCCATTGCCATAAAGGCAGCTTGATCTTTTTTGACAAAAATAACCCGAAAGAAAGAACTGCCGCGAAGATAAAAGCCAATGGTTCCTTCAATAAAAAGGCCGCCGGAAAATAATACCAGTGATTCTCTAAACCGCTGCGGCCCCAAAAATAAACGGGAAAAGGATGCCGGGCAAACACAAAATCTTCCATAAACTTCTCGCCGAGACTGGCGAAAGCCGCCGTGGGGTGAGGCGAAAAAAGAACCGCGGGCGCGTAAAGCAATAACACAAACGCCAGAAAACCCGCCGCGCCCCAACACCATTTTTTAAATATTCTTCCCCACGGCTGATTTTGTTTCGGTTGGGAAATCTCCAATAAAATAAAAATGGGGATCAGCGTTAAACCGTAAAGTTTGGAGGTGACCGCCATAGCGGCGACTACGCCCGAAAAGAAGCTCCAACCGAAGCCGGCTTTTTCAAAACCTTTTTGAAAAACTAAAACCGCGGCAAAGAAAAAGAAAACGGGAATAATCTCAATTTTCGCGATCCCGGCTAAAGCCAGAAGAGTCGGATTCAACGCCCAAAAAAAGAGCGCCCCCGCGCAAATAACCGGGGTTGTTTGAGTTGCTAGAAAAAGAAGAAACCCTGTCAACAAACCGAAAAACCAAACAACCATTCGGCTGGACACCGTGATCACGGAGAGTCGGTCTCGATTCCAATCAAATATAAAAAAATGCGCCCGGTCAATAACATCACCCGTCACCGGCATGGTTTTTAAATGAAGCGCTAAAAGCGGCAACGCCGCCAATGCCGAGGCCAGTGGCGGATGAAGATGCGGAGTAATGACATCACCCTGAGTGAGATAGTAATAGCCGTTGGTAATTTCAGCGGGTTCATCATTGGTCAGCGAGTCGCTGTTGAGCCGGGGCAAAACTTGAGCGGAGTAAATCAGGGCAAACACCGCGAAGACCCAGTAGATTTTTGAGGGGTTCAGTAATTTCACTTCTTTATTCTACTAGAGGCTTTGGCTTGAGATGAACTCTGTTTCGTTGGTAAAGACGCGCAAAATAAAAAGGCGCGGAACCCCGGGTTTCCCGCGGAGAATCGCGCCTGAACGTCCAGACGATTAAAACAGTGAATTAACGCTCGATCCTAAGGAATTAAGATCGCCGTTGAGCATGGATTGCGACAGAAGCGAGGCTTGCTGATCGACACTTAAAGCCTTTGCCGCGTCAGAGTTAGGGCCCAGCAAATTCGCCAGATCCGTTTCCCAGGATGGTATGGAAGCGGGCGAAGACCCGCCGCCCAAGCTGGCGGCCAGGCTGGCCAGAGAGGAAAAATTATCCGAATCCGAGCTGGAAGGATCGGCCATGGAATAAAGAATGTTGAGATTGCTCATTTGGGCCTCAGCGAAGTCGACTTGCGCCTTTTGTCCCGGCGTAGTGGCGGCGTTCATGGCCTGGCTGAAGATCGAGTTAAAGCTGGTCGAATTGGCACCGTTAGCCGCGCCCAATAAAGAATTGTAATCACTGGTGACGGCGTTCGATAAAGCGTTGGTGGGGGTAATAGAACTCATGACAGCCTCCTGTTCTAGTTACCCTAACGGCCTATTCTTTTATTTCTTGAGTGAAATGTTCCCTTTTACGCCGCTGTCCCTCACCCGGAGAGCCTTTTGAGGATAAGGCAGGAAAAAGACCTGTTTTTGGTACTGAAATAGGATCGCCCCATCCGGCTGAAGGGTGGGCAATTGAGCCAGGGGGAACACTTGATAATCGCTGTAAAACTCCAGAACCCGTGCGTCTGTCTCCTCACCCACAAAGTAAAGCGGCTCACCGGGATAAACCGCGGGATGGGTTAAAACGGCCCAAACCCACGCCCGATTCGGATCCGGCGGGTTGCGCCAATAAGATTGAGTTTTGATTCCACAGGCCAAAAATAAGACTACCAAAAAAAGCGGAAGCCATTCTTTGGAAAGTCCCCAGGAAGAAGACAGTACCAGTAAAAGACAGCTCACGAAAGAACCCGCCAGAACCCACTCCACAAAAAAATCCCCGCCAAAGCCGTTTAAAATTCCCATCAAAACCGCCAGCAAAACAGCCAGTACTACCCGGCGGTCATCGCGATAGCGGTACAAAAAGGTCAAACTTAAAACCGCCAGGGGCAGCAAAGGCAAAATGTAATTAATGAAAGTCGCGATAAAAATTAAAATGAAAAAGAGATAATAAAAGAAAAAGGACGTTCCAATCACGCTGGTGGAATCAAAATAGCCCTGCCGCGCCTGATGCCAGCTGTCCCTCAGCCAAAGAAAAAAACAAAGCGGCAGAAGCGGCCACAAAAAGGGCATCCCTTCTTGTGCCAAAATCCCGTAAAAGTCCAAATGATGCTGCAATTTGGACAAAGACCCCAAACTGCCGCCGTGGGACCGGCCCATCAAATCATATCCCCAGGCCCAGTTTAAATAAGGCGTTCCAAACGAAACAATATTACAGATAACCCACCCGGCCATTAAAAGAATGGACGGCATCAGCAAAAACGCGAAAACCTTTTTAGCTGAAAAAGGCCAGGGACTGCAAAAACCCAGCGCCAATATCAACGCCGGCATTAGAACAAAACCATACCAGGATTTAACCGCGACGCCCGCCATCAACCATAACCCGGCGTATAAAAGTTCTTTATCGGCCTCGCTCTTGCTGGGCGGGTTGAAAGCTTTTGTGAAATGCCACCAGCCGCCTAACAAACAGCTTAAGAGCGCCATGTCCAGCGTCGATACACGGCTGTACAAAATAAAATGTTTTTGAAGAATCAATAAGAAGCCGCAGCACATTCCCGCCCGAAGGCTCTTGCCCAAAACCGTCCCCAAACGAGTGACATAATAAACGCAAAGCGCGCCAGTCAAGGCGGGCCAAAGCCGCAAAGAAAACTCATTCGCGCCCAATAGTTTTACGGTGAACGCCTGAAGCCAAAACAAGAACGGCGGCTTATCCCAAAAAGGCTGGCCGTGAAAAATCAGTGGCCACCAGTGGCCATCCCTTGACGCTGAGAGGATGATATCGGCATAGATAGACTCGTCTAATCCCAGAAGCCGGTTTTTCCCCAGCCATGGCAGCAGCGCCAAGAAATAGAGAAAAGCTAAAACCGTTCCCGGAAAAACCGTAAAAGGAATTTGAAATTTTTTCGAGGACGATATGTCGGTCGTGAACATGGCTCATTTTACAAGATAAAGGAGCCATAACCAAAAAAACCCTCACGAAATATTCGCGAGGGTTTTCGTTTTCATCAAGCGGATCAAGCTTACTGCGCGGTAGGGGTTTCTTCCGCGGTGGGTGTGGGAGTCGGGAGGCTCTTGACGTAATACTCGTTAAAGTTTTTAGCGGCCTTCTCGTCCTTACACTCGGCGCAATGGTCGACCGTTTTGACTAGTTGAGTGTCGAAAAGCACCGAATCATTCGTGTAAAACAACTCGGAATTTTCTTTGGTCTGACTTTTACCGCAAATACTTGTTAATTTTAAGAACGCCAGCTCAGGCTGAACCCATTGAACCACCTGGAACTTCGGCTGTTCGCAGCCCCAATTATGAAACTCGATTTTGCTTATCAAGGGTTCTTCCAAAGCGGATGTCACATCTGTGGTGGAACCCTTGTTGATGTCGACAAAATAGATCTTCCAAGACCCGTCCAGGACTTTTAAATACATAAAATACTTAAGGCTGTCAGGCGCCCAATCAAACCGCACAGCGGTCAGTTGGGGCGGAGTGCTGTTATCCCACTGAATCGAAAAGGTTTTCTTGTCCGTCTCGCGGATCAAAGGCGTGCCGGCGTCAACCGTCTCAAAATGACGTTCTGGATTTTTGATATTTTCGAGAATGATCGGGTAGCGGAAGAAAATGTTATCCACAACCCGGCGGTCCAAAACCTGTTCCACCAAAACGCGGTAGCGGCCATTGGGCGATTCGGACAGATAAGCCTGTTGACCTGCTTTTAAAACGTAAGGAGCTGCCGTCAAAAGCAGAACGAACATCAAAAATAACTTGAAGGCGTTATTCAAAACGTTTTTTTTCATTTGTGGATGACGTCCTTGAAAAATCAGATGAAAAGAGAAGTCGCGCGCCCGGTGCTTATCACGCTATTCGCGAAACCAGTTCACACGGACTTACTTTCAACCGTTTAATTATTTATTCGTCAAATCCAACAGTTGTTCCCACATAGAAATTGATACCATTACCTTCAAGGGCACCCGTAGGATTGGCAGCGCTATTAAGCGGAGTAGGCGTTAGATCTACTTTTCCAGCTCCATTGGATTGAGCAAAACTTGTAAATCTTTGGACCGCGCCGCCGATTAAAGAAAAACCGTCACCTAAATAAATTTCCAAGCCCGCGCCCAAGTTCAAGCCAAAGCCGCTTTCAGTTTGATCGCCTATCCCAACAACCGTATTAGGGTTCACATTGGGATTCAAAACCATAGACGTATTGTGCGAGGACAAAAAGGCAAGGTTCATTCCCAAGTCAATAAAGGGCTGCGTCGGAATGTTGGTGAAAAAATATCTCTTAAGATCAAAGTTCAACGTGGTTAAAACACCTGTCGTGCTTAATACCGTGACCGGATTTCCGGTGGCATCTGTTGAATAAAGACTGGCGGTGTGATTGCTGTACCAGTAGCTTACTTCCATAGCCCAAGGACCCTCGCGGTGACCCGCGACTCCCGCAAAACCAAAATTGCGGTTAATCGCTGGGACGAAATCGAGTTCATAATTGGAAATAGCGCCGCTAACTGTGACAGGGCCAAAAATGTAGCCGTTGTAACCGCTGAAATCATTGTTGTTATCAATATCGGCGGAGGTTCCAAAAAAGCCGATGTAACTTCTGTGTTTGATGAAATCATGAGATTCGGGCATACCGTAAGTCTCAATTTCGTCATCGGCCCAGACCTTAAACGATGCGCCTAAGCAAAGTATTGAAAGAAGTGTCGCAAAAAACGCAATTCGATTTAGTCTCATTCGGCCCCCATCCTTCTTTGACGTTTAAAAGCAAAAACGGAACGGCTAAAACCAAATTCATTTTAACCCAATAAACTCATTAAATATAAGCGAAAACTGCAAAACCGGGCCTTTCCAGACCCTCTACGACACTCTTTTTTAACTTTTTGCCCCCAAAAGACCTCCACCAACAAAAAAGGCCCCGGTCATTGACCGGAGCCTTCGAATAAAGCCTTCAAACTAATTACGGGGTCACAAGATAAAGTTGGTTATTGCTGTAATCCCCCACCAGCAAATTAGACCCGATGAACACCAATGAATCAGGGCTGGGGCTATTAGCAGGCGAGATTCCTAAACCCTGCGTCAAAAGCAACCCGGTAGAGTTGTATTCAAACACTTGGTCATTTCCTGAATCCGCCACAAAAACATTACCGCCATTTAAAGCGATTCCAAAAACATCCGAACCGGACGCTGTCGCGAACTGGCTTGAGTAGCCAAAGGAGCTGGTAAATATTTGTATCCGTCCATTGCTCGCGTCCGCGACATAGATATTGCCCGATCCATCAACTGTCAGAGCGCTGGGGTTATTAAACTTTCCATTAGCGCTTCCAAAGCCGCCGAATTCCGCCACAGGTGTCGTCGACAAAGAAGAATTAAATACTTCAACATAATCGTTTCCAGTATCCGCGACATAAACATTACCGCTACCGTCGACTGCGATACCTTCTGGGTTCAAGAACGAGTTAGGAGCAACTCCCGGATTAGTGGATGTCCACGTCGTCAATACCACTGAAGACGCTGGAGTAGTCAAATTAACACCATAAACGGCGTTCGCCATTTGATCCACCACATAAAGAATACCGCTGTGATAGGCCACGCCATTGGGCTGGCTAAAAAGATGCGTGCCGTCATAAGTCGTCAAGGTGCCCAAAGAAGCTCCACTCGTGCTGTTTAACATCTGAATAATTCCGCCTGTCACTCCCTCAGTACCTTCCGCGGCATAAACAGTTACAGAACCATCGTAAGCTAAACCATTCGGAGGAGCGGACGTTGTCCAGGGTGAGCTAGTCAATACCGGCGTAGGCAACAACGTGTTTGTGGAAGTCGGCGTATTAGTAGGCGTTGCGGTATGGATGAGTGTGTTCGTCATAGTGGCCGTATTAGTAACAGTCAGAGTGAATGTCGAAGTGGCGCCTGGAGTAGTCGTGCTGGTATACCCCGCCCAATTTGTCGTGGTAGGCGTGAAAGTATTAGTAAAGGTAGCCGTTAAGTTATAAGTGGCTAAAGGACCCGTGGGGTTGCTGCTGGTGCACGCCAATGGCACCATCAATCCCGCGAGTAGAATTAAAATTAAGCTAATCTGTTTCATCACACTTACCTTTTCATTTTCACTTAAGGAAACTGATACAAACTGCCGTTTCCAGAATCCACGACATAAACATTAGCTGAAGAATCTAAAGCAATACCTTCGGGGATCGACAAGGTTCCCTTGCCGATAATGTTGCTGGGAGAGCCCGTAAGCCCGCCGACATTAAACTCTTCAATCTGTCCATTACTGGTGTCCGAGACAAAAAGATTATTGCTGGCATCTAACGCCACCGCATAAGGCTGATTAAATCCAGGCACAGTAGCCGGCGAAGCGTTCGCGCCCGCGGAAGTATAAATATGAACATTGTTGTCGGTGCCAGCCGCATAAAGGCGACCAGTGGTATCAACAGCCAATCCATAAGGAACATAAGCAGTCGTTAACTTGCCCGATGTTCCAAAACCGCCGTTTAATCCGCCAGCTGGCAGCGCGATCGAAACGATCTGGCTGTTTCCAGTATCGCTCACATAAAGCGTCGTACTCGCGCTGTTAACCGCCACGCCTGACAAATTCGAGGACATCGAAGCCGCATAGGTCGTTACCAAATTTCCATTAGCGTCATATTTCGAAACCACACTTCCGCTGCCCACCACATAAATATTACCCAGACTGTCCGCAGCAATAGCCTTGGGAGAGGTATAAGAAAGACCGGCCGCAGACTTTGACTTGCCAGAAGGCCAAGCGGATACAAAACCATTCACATATTGCTTAACCAGGTTATTGCCGGTGTCGCCCACATAAATATTATTTTTGGAGTCGATAGCCAGCGCGTAAGGCCCGTTAAAACCAGTAACAGGAAACTGAGGCGTCGGCGTCGCCGTTTGAGTCGGCGTATTAGTACAAGTGCTGGTATAGGTTGGATTGATCGCCGAAATGGTCTGTACCGGCGCCGTTAAGGCCGCATTAGGCGTTTGGCTTGAGCAGGAAATACCAATGACGAGAGCAGTTAAACTCAGCCCGATAAATAAAGAAGCTATGACAAACCGTTTCATGCCTAAACCTTTCTTACTCAAACCCGAGCGTTGTACCCACCGCGAAATTTAAGCCACTGCCCTCTTGAGTACCATTGGGACCATTAACGGCCAAGCTGTTGTATTGAATCTGTGAACCCTGAAATTCGCTAAAGCTGGCCCAACGCTGATAGGCGCCGGCTACAAAAGAAATATTGGGCGTCAGGTAATATTCCACGCCGATACCTAAGTTCACGCCCACGCCCGACAAAGTTAAGGGAAGCATATTGCCGTTACCGTCAATGTCCGCGTTGCTAATGTTCATCCAGGGAAAGCTCACCCCAAGATCTAAAAAGGGCTGCAATTGAAGGTCGGTTAAAAAGTAGCGCTTAAAATCAACATTGATGGAGTTATAAACGGATGTCGCCGGATAAGCCGTGTTAAAGGTCGCCGAACCTCCGCCATTCGAGGTCACCGTCGCGGGACCAAAAAAACCATTATGAACTGATTGCCAGTAGCTGACTTCCAAAGCGTAAGCTTCCTCACGGTGGCCGGCTAATACGCCCCAACCAATCGCTTGGGGAACCATAGGAATCACACTGACGTCATAACCAGGAGAATAAACCACGGAATAATTAGACCCGGAAAAAAGACCCGTGTTGCCCACGCTCACCGAAGTACCCACCACACCCACATAGGTTCGAGAGTGCAAATAGTCACCGGGATTGCCATCCGCCCAAGCTAAAGTTGCCCCGCTTAAAATCATTAAGCTCAGGACCGCGTATTTAAGGAACATCTTCATGTAGTTTTGACTTTCAAACTTTTATTCAAACTGTCTAACGGTCAAAAGTTAGACGTTTTTGGTCAGTCAATTGTCACAACAATTCCGTCCAAAAGCACCGCATAGTCCCATATTTCAGACTAATTTCAAAGGAGAAGCGGACAGGGGCGGTATTTTAGCTGATTTTTAGGAGGGGCCGGAACAAAAAAGGGCCGATTAATCCTTAGAACTCTTTCTATTTCCCCAATAACCCATCAAAAGTAAAACCCCGCTCAAAACTAAAAAAGGCCAAAAGGGGAAATCACGGCTGCTCAAAGACACTCTCATATAGAGATAAGGAACCCAAGCCACAATCGCCAGAAAGTAATACTTGGAAGCCTGGGTGGGCGGCGGACGGTTGACGATCAGTTCTACTGGTTCTTCTATCGTCGGCGCCACCACGGAACGGCCTTCGTTTTTGCGGGTTTGAACTTCCAGATTGATCAAATGGATCGCGTTTACATTTTCCACCACTACTTTATAAGAAACCCACAAGGAGCGGACATTAGCCCACAAGGCCAGCCAGATCAAAACCTCGTGAACCCAAATCGGAATAGCGCCCGAAGCTACTCCCCCGCCCAAAATCGCAGCGGCCGCCGAAAGCACAATGGCCAGCATCAAGGCCGGGTAGCACTTGTTTTTATAGTCTTTCGTTTTTTGAACCCAGTAAGGGCCGAGGTTATTATCCGCCACTACGCGCTTGATCGATTTACCACTGCCGATAAAAAATCCAAAAATCAAACACTGGAGCAAAACAATTAAAATGGCGACGAAAAAACCCCAGAGCATGTGAAGGTTAACCGTCAAAAGATGGCCGTAAGCCATGCCCATGGTCGCGAGAAAAAATAAAATGATGGTAGCGCTAACGCTGGCGAAAACGGTCGGCATGAATTTTCCTTTTTATTTTCGAAAAGCGGCTTTAACCGCGGGATGCACCAAAACACCCTGATCAATGTTCAATCCGTGAAAAACTGCGGGGTCGTGCCTGACCGCTTCTTTGTAGCCTAATTTGGCGATCTCTAAAACAAACGGCAACGTCGAGTTGGTTAAAGCGTAAGTCGAGGTCATCCCCACCGCTCCGGGAATATTGGTGACGCAATAATGCACCACACCCTGCCAAAGATAAATAGGTTTGCTGTGGGTAGTCGGTCTGGCGGTTTCAATACACCCGCCCTGATCAATGGCCACATCGACGATCACCGAGCCTGGCTTCATTTGCCGAACCATTTCTTTGGTCACTAACCGGGGGGCCTTAGCCCCTTCCACATAAACCGCGCCCACTAAAAGGTCCGCCTCACGCACCTCTTCACGAATAACACGCCGATTTGAAACCAGTGTCGTGACATTTTTAGGCAAAACATCTTCTATATATCTAAGCCGGGAAGGATTGATGTCCAAAACAGTGACTTTAGCCCCAATACCCGAAGCGATCTTCGCGGCGTTAAACCCTACGACGCCGCCTCCAATGACCACCACTTTAGCCGGCCGGACACCCGGCACGCCCCCGAGCAAAATACCTTTGCCGCCCATGGAACGTTCTAAATATTTGGCGCCTTCTTGAATCGCCATCTTCCCCGCTACTTCACTCATAGGGGTTAATAAAGGATGCTCACCCGAGGTTAAGCGGATGGTTTCATAAGCGATGGCAACCGCCTTCGTTTTAAGAATCGCTTGAGTAAGTTTTTGAGAAGCGGCGAAGTGAAAATAACAAAAGAGAATTTGGCCAGGCCGGATCAGTTTATATTCGGAAGCTTGGGGTTCTTTAACTTTAAGAATCATCTGCGCGCGGCGGAAAAGCTCGCGCTTTTGATTCGCGATTTGAGCGCCAGCTTCTTTGAATTCTTTATCCGAAATGCCGCTGCCGCTGCCGGCGCCCTTCTCAATTAAAACCTGATGTCCCGCTAAAACCAGTTCTTCCACGCCGCCGGGAACAATTCCCACCCGGAATTCGTTGTCTTTAATTTCTTTTGGGACACCAATAATCATGATGAATCTCCGAAATTACTCTTTAAGCCATTCAACTTTGCCGGTGTCCAGGTGATAAATACCGCCGATGATTTTCAAAGTATCATCCTGCTCCAGCTGCCACAGCTCGGGGCTTTGTTCGCGAATCGTTCTCATCGTGTTAAACACATTGGCCCGCACCACCGCGTCCCAACGGTCGTCCTCGGATAAAGTTTTATCCGTTACTGATTCCACCGCCGGCTGAAGCCGTCCGTTCAAATCTTGCAGATTCAAAGAGCGCCAAACCGAGGTCGGCTTGTCATGTTCATCGATCGCTTCTTTTAAGGCCGTACAGCTGGTGTGGCCCAAAATCACCAAAACATGACATTGCAATTTATCCGCGCCATATTCCAGACTTCCCAAAATGCTCTTGTCCACAATGTTTCCAAAAGCCCGAACCGTGAAAAGCTGGCCCGGTTTCATGTTGAAAATAACTTCGGGTGCCACGCGGGAATCCGCGCAGCTCAGCAGCATCACCCGGGGTAAGCCCGGTTTGCGCACAATATGCGCCTGATGAACCTTATTGCCGCTGGTAAGCATTCTGATAATCGCGTCTTGCTCTTTTTTAATATCCGCCGGGGCCAAAATGCCTGTTCTTTTCACCGCTCCCGCCGGCATCGTTAAGGCGATCAAGCTCAACACCAAAACCCATTTCAACATTTTCATAAATCCTCCTTAAAACATTAAACCAATTTAAAAGTTAAAAGAACTCCACAACGAAACACCCGCCCCGTCTGATCCCTTTGGCCTCAGTAAAAATTCCGGAAAACGATCGTTCCGCTGAAAGGCCACCACTACTTCTATTTGATGCTCTCCCGACGACAGCTGGATCGTTTCATCTCCCTGTTTCTCCGGCGCCATATAATTTAATAGTTTAAAGAAGTATAAATCCGAAACGGTCTGACCATCGATCTTCAAACGACTCCGGTTGACCGCCTGGTAATGGACAATATAGTCTCCCTCTTTTTCCACATGGATGGTGGTAGAAAAACGAACCGCCTCCACCAATTGATTCACGCCGCCCAAGTAAGTTGCCGCGTAATCGGGCCCGATGGGATCAAAAACATGGGGCGCCCTGTCCTCATAAGCGATTAAATCAAAAATAAGACCGCATTCATTTCGAATATACTCCCGTTTCCAAGCGGGCTTCAGCTCATCCTTGAAGACAAAAAGATTTTGGCGTTTTTTAGCGATCAAGTCATAAGGGATACGGCATAAGCTCACTTCGTTTTCTAAAGTCCAAACCGCCTCAGGGAAAAATTTCCTTATTTTTTCCCGAATATCTTTCCCTGGGCCGCCGCTAAAATCATGAACCACAACGCTGACATCCTGCGGTTTGTCCCCGGGGTTTTTATAAATAATATTGGTCGGGTAGATCTTGTGAATCACAACACCTTCATTCAAAACCACGGACTCGTCGGAAAAAATATCGTCGCAAAAATAAACCCGGCTGCCCGCCGCGGTTTCACGAAAGGCGATACTCCGGGCGCTGGTAAAGAAGAGGGTTTGATGATCAAACCATTGGTAATAAACCCTGGAGTAAGCCGTTTGGGCCGACCATGCCCAAAAACCCATTAACAAAAGAAGAGTGGCGCCAAAAACAAAACGTCCCCGGGGCATCTGACTGGCGTATTTCAGAAGCTCATTCAATCCAACCGCGGCCAATAAGAGAAGCGGTCCCACCGCTCCGGCCACCCGTAGATTATGGGTCCCTCCGGCGAAAGCATGAGGCAAAATACCTGCCACCGCCGCGATAAAAACAAAAACACTGATCCAATTGGGTTTGGTCAAAAAATAAGCCAGGCCGAGGAAAATCAAAACCGTCTCGCCAAAACCAAAAAAAGCATCCCCCACCAACCCCATATTGGCGGGCCAGGTTCCGTCCCAAAACAGCAATTCGTTGGCTGTTCCAATTTTTCCCAGAACGCTGGCCAGAGATTCACTTAAAGCTCCGCCGCCGCGGTTCACTAGATTGTCGATTCTTTCCAAAAAGTCTGCTCGAGTCATGGTGGGATAATCGAGCAGCGTACAAATCCAGAGACTGGCCAGCGCGTATATCCAAATCTCGCTTTTTTTCGCGCTCTTCCATTTGAACTTGGCCACGCAGCCAAAAATAATTAAAACTAAAAAACAGCCCAACATGGCCAGGAACGACTCAGTTCGCCAGCGGTCAAACAGCTGATAAATCCAGCTCGACTTCGCGAATCCAAAGGACATGTAAAAGTAGTAGAAACCCAATACCAAAATATTGAAAACAATCACTAAACCCATCAGCCCCTGAAGATTTCTGTTTTCTTTCTTAGATAAAATCCAAACGAGGATATAAAAAGTAAAGATGATCAACGCGATGCGGATGTAGTCGTTGGTATAAACGCCTAAAGCCAGCGCCAATCCGGTCTGAATGAAATGCCGGAGGTTTGGTTTTTTAAACAACCTGATAACCATTAAAACAGGCAGTAAAAACGAAAGAATCACCATGGGGCCGCCCATGCCCATCGCGGACAGGTTCAAAAGCGGTTTGCAAGCGGCCCCCATGGCGGCGGCTAAAAGACCGGTTCGTCTTCCGCCGATTTCTTTACCTGTTAAATAAAGAAGCCAGATGTTTCCCAAATCGACCAGAGTAGCCGCCAACCGAATAATAAGAAGGTCCGTGGCGTTAGGCAGCCAATGCCACAAGAACAGGGTGATGTAGCAAAAAATGGGTTTTTGATAATAGGCAATGTAGTACCCGTCGCGGTAATCCTGAAGATCGCGGACCAGCCGGGTCTCCATGATGCCTCCCGCTTCATCAAAGCCATAGGATCCCTGGGCCTGATTCATGGCATAAACCCGCATGAATACCCCAAACAGTAAGATCGCCCAAAACCAAACGCGGGCCGTCAAACTCGTCAGGTCTTTTTCTTTTATCGCCTTGGAATTCAGCAGCAGGAAAGCACCGACCAGTCCCGCGAAGCAAACCATTTGAATCCAATATAAAGGGCTGAAGGGAACCCAGACCGGCAGCGCATGCGCCCAAGAAAAACTGGGAAACTTAAAAGTCGTCACGGCCAAGGCCGCCCACAAAAACCAAATGAGGCCGTATTTTAAAAACGGAGAAAGCTGGGAAAAAAGCTGGCCTGGGAGGGATCTGTGAACTGGTTTAAGAAAAGAAACGGCTAGAATGAAACCTATGGCTAAAAAAAACGACCCGAACATCCACCGGCCCTGGGCTATCGCGTAAATACCGGGTAAAAGGAAGAGAGGAATAGCGAGCTGAACTTTCCACTTATCATCGGACCCCTTTAATTTTAAGGGCTTAGACCTGGCCATGTATTCTCCGCGCTTGAACTTAAACCCGAATGGAAAACGCCTTTAATTATATAACCCCCTACTGGGGAACCGTTATAATTATTAGCGATGCCAACGACATCTACCCTAATTTCTCGAGCTCGCTAACACCTCATGAAAAAAATCGCGATCCTTCAATCCAATTACATCCCCTGGAAGGGTTATTTCGACATGATCCGTTCGGTCGACGAGTTTATTCTTTACGACGACATGCAATATACACGCCGCGACTGGCGTAACCGCAACTTAGTGCAGTCCCCCCAGGGGCTTCACTGGCTGACCATACCCGTGGAAGCCAAAGGTAAATTTGATCAAAAAATTAAAGACACGATGATTTCAGATAAAAAATGGGCAAAAGATCATTGGCAGACCCTGCGTCTTTATTACTCAAAAGCTCCCCACTTCAAAGAATACGCGGAGCTTTTTGAAAAAACCTTCGTTGAATGCGGAACCCTTGAAACGCTGAGCGAAGTGAACTTTAAATGGATTCAGCTGATTTGCGGCATTTTGCGGATCCCCACTAAGCTTTCCTGGTCCATGGACTATGAATTAAAAGAAGGAAAAACTGAGAGGCTCATTGGCCTTTGCCAGTCCGCTGGCGGCACCTCTTACTTATCCGGCCCCGCGGCCAAAGATTACATTGTGGATCAACTGTTTCAAGATGCCGGTATTGAGCTGAAATATATGGATTATTCCGGTTACCCCGAATATCCCCAGCTTCATTCCCCCTTTCAGCACGGCGTGAGTATCCTAGATCTTCTCTTTAATACGGGCCCTAAAGCTTTAAACTATATGAAGCAAATATCAGTTTAAGCTCAGGGAATTCATTCTTCGCGGAGTCTATCAATGGCCGGAGCCTCTTATTCCAAAGTACTGGCGCCTGTTAACCGCTATTACACAGAAAAAATCAAACTTCATGGCACCACCTCTTTGGGCGTGGACTGGAACAGCCGTGAATCGCAGGAACTGCGGTTTAAACAGCTGACACAAATGATTGATAAGTCAAAAAAGTTTTCCGTTAACGATTTTGGATGCGGCTACGGTTCGCTTTACGGTTTCCTCAAAAAACACAAACCTCAATACTACGGTTTTGATATTTCCACCGAAATGGTGGAAAAGGCCAAACAAACTTACGGCGCCAGTTCACAGGCTCAATTTAAAACCGGGCACAAGCCCTGGAAGAAAGCGGACTATGGCATCGCGAGCGGCATTTTTAATGTCCGTTTAAAATCCGGCAACGCCCCCTGGAAGAAATACATTTTAAAAACCCTGGATGAAATGAACGCTTCGAGTCTGAAAGGTTTTTCCTTCAACTGTCTCACCAAATACTCAGACAAACCTAAAATGCGCCCTTACCTTTATTACGCCGATCCCCTGTTTCTTTTTGATTACTGTAAAAAGAAATACTCAAAGAGCGTGGCACTGCTTCACGATTACGGTTTGTATGAATTTACGATTTTGGTGCGTAAAGATATTTAAATAAGGGGTGTCTTATGAAACCAGTGGTCATCTTCGGCGCGGCGGACATTGCCTCTGTCGCCCATTTTTATTTCACTCATGATTCCCAACAAAAGGTTGCCGCCTTCACGGTGGATAAGGAATACATCAAAGAACCCCAATATTGCGGCCTTCCCCTGGTGCCTTTTGAGGAAGTCGTTTCTCTATACCCGCCTGATCAATACGACATGTTTGTGGCGGTCAGCTACGCGAAGATGAACCAGGTCCGCGCGCAAAAATGCCAGGAAGCGAAAGACAAAGGTTACAAGCTCGCCTCTTATATCAGCACAAAGGCGACGGTTTGGCCCGGTACGCCTTTCGGCGAAAATTGCTTCATTTTGGAAGACAACACGATTCAGCCTTTTACCAAGATCGGCAACCACGTTACCCTTTGGAGCGGCAATCACATCGGCCACCACTCCACTATTGGCGACAACTGCTTTATTACCTCGCACGTCGTCGTTTCGGGCGGCGTCACGGTTCAGGAAAACTGTTTTATCGGCGTTAACGCGACCCTGCGCGATCACATTACCATCGGCAAACATTGCATCATTGGAGCCGCGTCCCTCATCTTGAAAGACACTCAAGATTTCGGAGTCTATATCGGCAACCCCGCCGAACTGTCTCCCGTACCCAGCAACCGGATAAAAAAACTCTAATGAGGAATTTCTAATGAAGTGGAAAAAACTGGGCCAGATTTTTTGCCCTGATAATCAATTCCCCTGGATGAAAACCCATGCGGCCAACCCGATCGCCGAAGCTTTAGGCAATGGACTCTTCCGCGTTTACTTCACCAGCCGGGATGAAAAGAACCGCTCCAGTATCGGCTCGCTGGAATTCGACATCCGCGACCCTCTTAAAATTAAGAACATTTCCGATAAACCTTTGGTGGCCCCAGGGGAGTTGGGCTTGTTTGACGATAGCGGCGCCGCTACCGCCTGGCTGACCATCGTGGATGGGAAAAAATATCTCTACTATTTAGGCTGGAACCTAGGCGTGACGGTTCCCTGGCGCAATACCATCGGTTTAGCCATCTGCGAATCGGGCCAATCCACTTTTACGAAATATTCCAAAGCGCCTCTCCTAGACCGAAGCGACATCGACCCCTTTTCCATTTCCTACCCCTCTATTCTGATCGAGAACGGGCTTTGGCGCATGTGGTACGGCTCGAACTTAAGCTGGGGCTCTACCGAAAAAGATATGGCCCATGTTTTTAAATACGCCGAATCGAAAGACGGGCTTCACTGGGACCGCAAAGGAATAGTGGCCGTTCCTTTAAAAGGCGATGGGGAGTTCGCGCTCTCTAAACCCTGCGTGGTCAAAGACAACGGCGTTTATAAGATGTGGTACGCTTTTCGGGGCAAGGGCTACCGAATCGGTTATGCCGAGTCGGTCGACGGCATAAAATGGGAAAGAATGGACGAAAAAGCCGGAATTGACGTTTCTCTCTCAGGCTGGGATTCCGAAACAATTGAATACGGATATGTTTTCGATCATAAAGATGAAAGGTACATGCTTTACAATGGCAATGCTTACGGACGAACCGGCTTTGGTTTGGCCGTTCTAGAAAAGCACTGAAAATATAAGCGAGGGTTTGATGGTCAAAGTTCACTGTAAAAAAGACCAAAATTGGTTGGCTAAAGCTCTGGAAGGTTTGAAGATTGAGGGCTTCGCCATTATTGAAGGCGTGATGGACGCGGAATTTATCAAGCGTTCTATCGAAGGACTTCATCAAGTCGAGAACATTATCGTTCCACTGATGGGAAAACAGCGTTTATTGGACGCGGGCGAACTGGGCGTTTTGCGAATCACCTCAAAATACGACAACTTTTTCTTAAAGTACCTGGAGCTTCCCGAACTTCTTCAAGTCGTCGACAGCACCGTTTCTAACACCGGTATTCTTCATGTCCAACAGGGGTCTATTCTTCCCTCTTTTCCTAAAGGACAGGCGCCTCCGGTCTTTCAAAATGTTTTTCATATGGACTTTCCACGCCACCTGAACGGCTACATGGCTTCGGTTAATTGTTTTTTCGCCATCAGCCCTTTTACCAAGGACAACGGCGGCACTTTGTTAGTTCCGGGCACCCATCAAAAAACCGAAAGGCCCAGCGAGGACTATCTCAAAGCGAATGCCATCTCGGTGGAATGTCCTGAAGGCTCCATGTTCATTTTCGACTCCACGCTTTATCACGCCGCCGGCGAGAACAACTCCGGCAAAGACCGCTACGGCATCAACCATCAGTTCACCCGGGCTTTTTTCAAACAACAAATCGACTATGTCCGCGCTTTAGGCGATGATGTGGTCAAAGCTCAAATACCCCGTACTCAGCAGCTTTTGGGCTGGTACACCCGCATTCCCAGCAGCTTGGAAGAATACTATCGCGCACCAGACGACCGACTTTATCGTAAAGGCCAAGGATAAATGCCCTCACCCTCCAAAACCGTTCTCAGTGTTGTGGTTCCCGTGTATGGCTGTGCTGGCTGCCTATTAGAACTTCAACAAAGACTCACTAAAGTTTTAAAAACGGTCACTCCTCAATATGAAATCATTTATGTAGAAGACCGCGGCAATGACGATTCCTGGGAATTTTTAAAACGAATCGCGAAAAAAGATAAAAAAGTGAAAGCTTACCGTTTGAGCCGCAACTTCGGACAACATGCCGCGGTCACCGCGGGGCTTTTCCACTCTCAGGGCAGATGGACAGTTGTGATGGATTGCGATCTTCAAGATCCGCCCGAAGACATTCCCCGTTTATACCGAAAGGCTCTAGAAGGCTTTGACATTGTTTTAATGAAAAGAAAAAACAAAAAACTTTCCATTTTCAGGCGCACAGCGGCGGCCATTTATTTTAAATTCATTAACTCATTCACCACGGAACACCTAAATGGCGTTTATGGCAGCTTTAGTATCCTCAGCCAAAAGGTTAAACATTCTTTTTTACGCCTCAACGACGTGAACCGGCATTACCTTTTTATTCTGAGATGGCTCGGTTTTAAAACCGCCTATTTGGAATATGAACACGGCGAGCGTTTCGCCGGAAAAAGTTCTTACAGTTTAAAATCGCTGTTAACCCATGGATTCAACGGGGTCTTTTTTCAAACAACCGTTTTGCTTCGCTGGATTGTTTATGTGGGATTCGTCGTTTCCCTTTTAGGGTGGCTGTCCGCTTTTTACATTCTCTATTTGTATTACTTCTATTCGATTCAGCCTGGATGGACCAGCCTGGCGATCCTCACCTTAATTATCGGCGGGTTTATCATTATCAGCACCGGCATCACGGGGCTTTATATCGGCAAAATTTTCGACCAGGTTAAAAAACGGCCGCTCTACGTGATAGATCAAGTCATCGAAAGAGGAAAATTGATTGAGTAAAATGATGAGCTATTTTTTCATTTTCTTAACTTTAGCGTTGGGCGCCTACGGTCAGTTAATCCTGAAATCCAGGGTTTTAAAAGCCGGAGCCGTTCCGGCTGATCTTCATGAAAAAATAATTTTCGGCTTAAAACTGCTGACGGATCCTTGGGTCTTGAGCGCCTTCGCTGGCGCGTTTTTAGCCTCTCTATGTTGGATGGCGGCGATGACCCGCCTGCCTCTGAGCTTCGCCTATCCCTTTACCAGTTTATCTTTTGTGTTGATTCTCGTTTTGAGCTACGTGTTTTTTAACGAGCCCATTACTGTCGCGAAGATCGTGGGATTAGCCTTCATTATCTGCGGTATCACTATCGCCAGCCTGGGATAACCGGCCCATCCGCTAAAACCGGTGATAAAATGTCAAAAAATATATAAACTTTGAGTATTAAAACAGCTAAGGACATTCTCCATTGCTCTTGCCGCCAGGAACCATACTTCAATACATGTATGTCAAAGAAAGACTTCAACGGTTAAACCCCGGGAGATTTATTGAAATCGGTATCGGGCAAGGCCAGCTTTCCAACTTGATTCTTAACCTCGGATGGACCGGCATCGGTTTCGATTTGAATTCGGATACGCTCCAGGTCGCCAAAAAAATTAATGAAAACTATATCAAAGCCGGGCAATACAGCGTTCAAAAGCAGGATTGGCTTGCCTCTAAAAGTAAATCGAAAGTCGATCTCGTTATTTCTTCCATGGTTTTGGAGCACTTAAAGCCGAACGAGGAAAAAAAATTCTTTCAAAAAGCCTTGCAGCAGCTAAAGCCTGGCGGCATTTTAATTATTTTAGTCCCCTCCAACCCGGATGCCTGGGGTATTGATGATGAAATAGCCGGTCATTACCGGCGTTATACGCTGGATGAATTAAAAACCAAATCTATAAAAAACAACTTCAATGTCCTGCATCTGGTCGGTTTGACCTTTCCTTTAGCCAACATGACGCTGCCCATCTCCCAATACCTGGTGGAAAAAGCCGAGAAACAAAAACAAAAATTATCGATGCTGGAAAAAACAAAACTATCCGGTAATCGAAACGTCCTCTATAAAACCGCCTATCCCAAAATTTTCGGCCTCGTTTTAAACGAATTCTTTCTTTCCCCGTTTTATTGGGTTCAAAAACTGAACTCTAAAAACGAAAAATCATTGATCATTTATGCTGAATTAAGTCCCCGGCGGAAAAAATGAAAGAAAAAAACAACCACATCCCTTTTAACCAGCCCTACTTCACCGGCAAAGAACTGGAATATATTCAGCAGGCCCATGATCAAAAACACCTCTCGGGCGACGGGCCTTTCTCCAAAAAGTGCCACGCCTGGCTGGAAAAATCTATCGGAACCCAGAAAGCCCTTTTGACTCATTCATGTACTGCTGCCCTGGAAATGGCTGCCATCTTGATTGGGATTGAATCCGGCGATGAAGTGATCATGCCCTCTTATACCTTCGTCTCAACCGCCAACGCTTTTGTGTTAAGGGGCGGGGTGCCGGTTTTCATTGATATCCGTCCGGACACATTGAACATTGACGAAAAGAGAATCGAAGCGGCGATCACTCCCAAAACCAAGGCCATAGTGGTGGTTCATTACGGCGGGGTCGCCTGCGAAATGGATGAAATTTTGGCCATCGCCCGCAAACACAACCTTTTTGTTATTGAGGATGCCGCCCAGGGAATTGACTCCCAGTACAAGGGCCGTCCCCTGGGAAGTCTGGGACACCTGGCCGCTTTAAGCTTTCACGAGACCAAAAATATTATTTCGGGCGAAGGCGGGGCCCTGTTGATTAATGATGAGCGGTTTATTGAAAGGGCTCACATCATCCGGGAAAAAGGAACTAACCGAACCAAATTTTTAAAAGGCCAGGTAGATAAATATACTTGGGTCGACATCGGTTCTTCTTATTTACCCAGCGATTTGATCGCGGCCTTTTTATGGGCTCAACTGGAAAGCTTTGAGCAGATCACCTCCCAAAGAAAGTCTTTGTGGAACAAGTATCACGAAAGCTTCGCCCCAGCGGAAGCCAAGGGCCAGTTGAAGCGCCCGATCATTCCGGCGGACTGCCATCCCAACGCGCATCTTTATTATGTTTTGCTTCCTACCGCGAAAAAACGGGATTCCTTCTTATCCGCTCTCAGCCAAAATAATATCAACGCGGTTTTCCATTACATTCCCCTGCATGATTCTCCCGCCGGAAAAAAATACGGCAGAACGGCCGGTTCTTTAGAAGTCACCAACGATTTAAGCCAAAGAATCGCCAGACTTCCCTTGTGGATTGGTTTGGAAAAAGACCAGCCCCGGGTCATTGAACAAGTCCTCTTGGAAGCGGGTAAACCCTGATGAAACTTTGTCCTTCTTGCCGCCAGGCCTTTGATTCGGCTGGTTGGGTATGCCCCCGTTGCCATTTTGAGCCAAAAAAAGTCGAGGGTTTTCTTTCTTTCGCCCCTGAACTGGCCTATGACAACGACGGTTTTCCCTCGGATGGGTTTGACCGGCTGGTGCGGTTGGAAGCGGGCAATTTTTGGTTTCGCTCCCGCAGCAAGCTTATTCTCTGGGCTCTGGCCAGATACTTTAAAAACACCTCTCGTTTTCTCGAGATCGGATGCGGCAATGGTTATGTCCTCTCCTGCGTGAACAAGGCTTTTCCCGGCATTAAGCTTTTTGGCAGCGAAGTTTATCAACAGGGCCTTCACCACGCCTCCAAAAGAATTCCCGTGGCTGAGTTTTTTCAAATGGACGCCAGAGCCATTCCCTTCGAAAACCACTTTGATGTCATTGGGGCTTTCGATGTACTGGAACACATTTCGGAGGATGAAAAAGTACTCGCCAGCATGTTTCAGGCGGTTGTCCCCGGCGGCGGCATTTTAATCACTGTTCCCCAGCACCAATTTCTCTGGACCTATGCCGACCACTTCGCGGGCCATGTGCGCCGCTATTCGAGCCGGGAGTTGAGAGAAAAAGCGGAAAAGGCCGGCTTCAGGGTGGAAGCCGTGGTGTCTTTTGTTTCTTTCCTCCTGCCGCTCATGCTTTTATCCAGGCTGCTTCAGGGCAACGATCCCAAAAAATATGATCCCGAAGCGGAATTGCGCTTAAACCCCGTCATGAATATTTTGTTGGAAAAAATATTGGATTTTGAACGGCTGTTAATCCGGTTCGGATTAAGAATGCCCTGGGGCGGTTCATTACTACTAGTGGCGAGGAAAGAAAAGAAATGATGAAATTCCTTTACCGTTTTTTGGAGATCCCGGTCATTTATCAAATAGTTGGTTTTATCCTGGGCCCCGGCGGGCCTTATTTAAGAAAAAAAATAAATCAAAAAGTATTCAACCCGCCTTTTAGCAAAGCCTTGGATGTGGGTTGCGGCCCCGCGCCGACCACGCCCGAGCCCCTCGAGTTATTAGTCGGCCTCGACGTAAACGAAGACTACATCAAACAATATACGGGCGGTTACATCGATACTGATCCCCAGCTGGTTTTAAACCCGCCCCCATCCCGCAAACGGTTGGGCTATATCGCCTCCGCCACCCAAATGCCTTTTGCGGACGGATCTTTTGACGAGGTTCGAAGTGTTTCTTTTTTTCATCATTTATCTGACGCGGATACGGAGAAAACCCTTAAAGAAATGTATCGGTGCATTCATGCGGGTGGACGGTTAATTATGTTTGACGCGGTTTGGCCTAAACGCGCCTGGACTCGGCCTGTGTCCTGGTTTGTGGCCAAATATGATCGGGGACGTTATTTCAGAACCGAGGAACAAATGGTGGCGGTTTTTAAAAAAGCCTGCCCCGGTGATTGGCAATGGAAGCGTTACACCTACACCTTTACCGGCCTTGAGCTTTTGTGCCTTCAGTACATCAAAAAATAAAACTTTGTTTTGACCGGTGAAACCGCTGCCGGTTAAAAGCTAAAGCTTTTCCAAATTTCTTGATTGGGACCGTCTGTTCCTGGGCCCTTAATCCAAATATCAGGCGGGCCATAAGAAGTTTGAAAACAGGTGACCACTTCGACTTTGTGGTCTCCCTCTGTCAAATTGAGCGAAACTTTTTTGACCAACGGCAGCGGTATATAAGTCCCTACTCTTGGCAAAATCAGATCAAAAATTTCTTTACCATCAATGTAAACCTTGGACCGATTGCCCGCCTCAATGGTGATTTCATAATTGCCGCCATGGTTGATATGAATTGTTCCGTCTAATTTGAGTGATTGCGCGTCAAAAATAACGCCCGCCCAGGCGGGCAGGGGCTGGGAAACATTTTTCGCCCCATCTTCCCAATCCGCCAGACTCAAATTCAAATAACAATTGGGCGCGATATAGGTCCGCTTCCAAAAGGGGCCCGCGATTCGAGAAACCACGAACAGGTCTTGTTTTTTGCTTAACAGATCCTCGCCCGCGATTTCACAGCGCAAAACCATTGGGTGTGTCGGATCGTCGGGAGAAAATAAACCAGTCCACTTCGCCTTGGGAAAGCCCTTCTCCGTTCTCACTCGAAGCTCAGGTCTTCTAATATCCATATACATCACCACATCAGGAATCTTCTCATCTGTGGCCAGATCAATAGGATTGTGTTCATGGGTAAAGTGAAGCACGGGACCTTCGTAATATTCGGGCGACACATCTAAAGACAGATAGACCCTGAAGCCATTCGCCGAATCTTTAGCCGCCGCTTCCAGGGTCCCCATTCGTCTTTCTGCCCACTGGGTGTAAACCCGCGAGAAGGTCAAGTACGCGGACCAAAACCAAAAAATAATCAGCAAAAACCAGATTACCGAATTAAAAAACTTCACCTTAGGCATTCCGCCTTTAATGATTTCTATTAGCTCGTTCAACCCAATAGCGCCTATTAACAGCAGAGGACAAACCGAGCCGATTAAAAAACCACTATGCGTGCCCGTGGCAAAAAGCAGCGGCAGCACGCCGAGTATGGCTGTCAAGATCAGAAAAACGCGGGTGACATTTGGTCTCGCGACACAAAAAACCAATCCCAGCCCGATCAAAATGGTTTCGGGATATCCAAAAAAAGCGTCGCCATCGATGGCCATATCCGACTTGTCCGCGCTGGCCCAAAATAACCAGCGAAGCGTCAGCGGCAGCTGCTGAAAACAGGTGTGAAGATAAACCGGGCTTAAAAAGCCAGCGCCCGATATCAGGGAATGCTCCTCAATTCGGCCGACCATAAAGTCATTGGCGATTTCGGGATAAGCGAAAATGGTCGCCAACCAGCTGCCCAAAAACCAATAAGTCCATAAACGCTGCTGATCCGCGGATTTTTTACGTGAGTAAAGAAAAATACTGGATACCAGCACACCAGCCAATAACCACCAGTCAAAGGCTTTAATCTGCCGGATGACCCCGACGCTGTTCGGAAAAGCGTTATTGCAGCAAAGATAAAAAACTAAAAAAGCGGGCAAGGACAGCCAGATTAAAACGGGCGCGTCTTTGAGCTTCATTTCTTTCCGGTTGGTCCACCAAACATAGCCCAAGCTAATAAAAACAAAGAAAGGGATGAACGGTTCAAAGGGCGCGGCTGTGTAAGCCAGAAAGCCCACGCCGATACCCCACCATAAAAAATCAGAGATTTTATTTTTTCTTTGCAGCCTAATCGTCAGCCAAATCGCGATCGCTATTCCAAAAGCCAAAGTGCTTGAGGGATAACCCGACACCACCCGGGAAATGAGGGCTTTGCTGACCGCCGCCATCCCGGCGACTAACAGGGCCATTCTGCGTCCGGCGATTTCCTTAGCGGATAAATATAAAAAGAAAATGATGCCAAAGTGAAAAAGGGCGTCGCTCAAGCGCTGGATGGTCAGTCCCGTCGCGTTAGGCAGCAAATGCCATAAAGCTAAAGCCGAATAGGGCCAGGCGGGCAGCAACCCATGTTGAAAAATATAACCCAGGCCATAATCACCCAAATCTTTTAACCGGCGGATCGTTCGTATAAAGAAAGCGCAATCGTCCGTGTACCCCGCGGACGGCTTGTCCATGTGATAGAGGCATAAGAACGCGCTTAACCCAATCGCGGCCGCGAAGCCGATTTTGACCCCTATCGACGATACTGTTTCACCCGAGGCCTTGTTATTTGTTTTGGCGACAAAACGGACATACAAAATCATGCCCACTAAAATGAACAACGCGGTTTTCCACGATTCAAAAAACATAATGGGTAATTGATGGGTTGGAAACATCCAGTCAAAGCTGGGGAAAGAACTGGTAACCGCGCAAAAGGACAGCCAAAGCGCCAATAAGATGAATGGGTCTTTCAGATTTTTCGCGATTTGAAGTGATTGGCTTAAAAAAGTAAAAACTCGTTTTTTAATCGAAGATTTCGAGGCGCTCTTTTTCTTAACTTTACGCATTATTTCTCCGAGACATTTTCAATAGACCCATAAACAACCCTATATATGCCGTAAATATGACATCCGCATTATATACAACTGTTATAGGCGCTGTAACCTTTGAAAAATCTTCTCTGACGCGGCGCCTGACGAGAAGATTTTCCGTCAAGTCCATGTTTCGTCGGTCTTATTTGGGTATAATTTTCGAAATTTCATCGACCAAATTTTAACGAAACCATACCAATGAAAAATATGATTAGAAAAATCGCCGTCTTTCTCTTACTCGTATTAGGCGGGTTTTTGGTCGAAACCCACAAAACTCTGGATTACTGTTCTCTCGGCATCGCCTTTTGCGCCATAGCTCTGGCGCTTTCAGTCAAACTCATCAAAGAAGTTCCCGGAATAAAAATATTTTCAGAGACGCGCTTAAAGATCTTGCCGGAAGAAAAGGAATGGTCGCCCATTTGGCTTTTTCTGATCAGTCTGGCTGTGGTAGCGGGTATCGGCGTTTCGAGTTATTGGCTGGAAAACAATCGGTGGTTTTTCTTCATTATTTCCATGCTCGTCATCGGCGGATTAATCTTTATCCTCGAAAGTCATTCTTCTGTGTTTTGGCAGGATGCTAAAGATCAAAAATCCAATTCCTGGTTTGAAAAGTATTTCGTTCCAGAAGTTTTAATTCTATCTCTCGGTTCTTTTTTTCTATTTACCCATTTCACCCACAAACTTCTTCCATACTTCTATTCGGAGGGCGGGGACTCTGATTACTTTCATTTATTAACCACTTACTTCACTATTATTGGCGACACTCAATACAGCACTCCCTATATCACTATTTGGGCGCCTGGTTTTTGCGCTTTCCCTTGTTTTTTTGAGGGCCAGTTTTTAAGAATTTTTGGCGTCACCTTACTCAACGACATCCTCTTTATCTCCATATTGAATCTGATTGGCCTCATCTTCTTTTATAAGTTTCTTTGCTTTTACACCGCCAAAAAGCCAGCGCTAATATCCACCCTTCTGCTGGCCACTTCCCACTGGGCTCTTTTTTTCGCGCGGCAAAGTTATGTCGGCACCGGCTTTGTGATTCCCTGTACCGCCATCACTCTTTATTTTTTCGCACGGGCCATCGAGCTGGGAAAACCCCGGGACTTCGCTTTTTTGGGAACCATGCTGGCTTTCGATTTAATGGCGCACATTATCATTCACTTTTACATTATTTATTTAATTCTCGTTTTGGTTTTAATCTTTCTATCCCGCCGAAAACTAATTTTCTTAAAACAAAAATGGGCCTGGTTGTTCGCTTTGGGGATTTTCGCGCTTTGGTATTTACCGATGTTTATCCATTTTCAATTGCACGAAAATCAGATGTTCTTAATCGATACCGGACTCTTTAAGACCTATAACGTTTGGAACGGCCAGGGTTCCTTTCCCTGGCAGTTTTTATTCAATGATCTGCAAATGTTCACGGTCAGAACTAACTCATCTCAAATGGCGTTTTTGCCTTACTTAAGCCCCTGGGAAGGCGTTTTTCTCATCTGTGGAGCGGCTTGGTGCTTGTGGCAATTTCTGGAACCCGCCTTCTTTCTGATTTTTATCGGCTTTTTCGGGGGCATTCTTCCGGATGTGATCACGGGCGGAGCAACCAACCCTCACCGGGCGATCGCCGCGCTGCCTTTTGTTTTCATCTTTATCGGCCTGGGTATAGACCGGCTGGAAAAAGTAATTGCCGCGCCTTTGGGAAAAATAAATGGGGGGAAACTCGGCAACCTCTTTTTACTGATATTTCTTTTTCTCTCCATCATCTGGCACTACGACGTCATCTTTAATCAATTCGCGAAAAATAAATTTGTTTACGCTAATGAAAGCGAAGATTTATACGGCAATATCACGGCTCAGCATTTAAAGGGATGGGACACTTACGACACAAACTTAAGCGTCAATTACCAGCCCCAGCTGGGCTTCTATTATCTGCCGCAGGATATGGGCAATAGAATTTCGTGGCGTTTGCCTGATATCCCTATGCCGTTGAAAACCGTTCCCGCCAAAGGCGCTCTGATTTTGTTGGATGACGACTCAGGAAGAGCCTATGAGAATTGGATGAATTACTACTACCCCGATTCACCCGAAAAAATCATTTATAACTCTTTTGGCGATGTTAAATTCCGTTTGTGGGAAATCACGCCCGATCAAATTCAAAACGCGCTCAAAGAAAACAAACCCTTTCCTAACAGCGGACTAACTCTCGCTTGGTATGACGCTGCCGGGCACCAGCTAGGCAAATGGCATATCCCCGTTCTTTCGACAGCCGTGCTGAAAAGCCAATGGTTTCAAGAACTTTTAGGAAAAGCTCCCTTCCCCTGGCCCAAAGTCGCTTATTTCACCATTACGGGTTCTCTGGGTAACACGGACGGTAAAAAACTTTACCTGGAGACAACAGGAAAAGTAACCGGAACCATCAATCAAACTAAAATTCAGATCAACGCTACCGGCTATCCTCTGCAGCAAAAACTGGACTCACCTCAAAAGGGCTGGATTTCCATTAAGCTGCGCTATATTCCGAAGGAAAGTGATTTCAGACTGGACCTATTTCAACGCGACGTCACCGGCCGGAACACTGTTCCCGCCAATGAATTGAAAACGGCGGCTCTGCCATGAGAAAAAAAATAAAGAGAATTAAACCAAAAGAAAAAAAGCAGACTTCCCTGAAACCAGCTGACTCTATTTTTAAATGGTTCGCTTCCATTTTTATTTTGGCCACGATTTTGGTTTTATATCCGGATCAAACAACCCGCCTCTTGCGTCTCTGTGTCTATGGCGACGGCAGCCAGCGGTTAAAATGCGGGTATTCAATCGACGATGTTCCGGCCACATGGGGTTATGCCTGCTGGCTTGGCCCCTTTTCCAGACCCACTCAGAAATTTGGCTTCTCTTTGTACGAACAGGGAAATGAAAGATTCCGAATCCCCGTGTTGAATCACAATATTGAGGGCGCACCATTGATCCTAAACGGCGTGACTTTTGCGCAGGGGATCGGCGGACACGCGCCGTCAAAAATCGCCTTCGATCTGCGGGGAAAATACAGCCGGTTCACCTGCAAAGCCGGGTTGGATCAGGCTACTGGCGATAATCACGGAATTGTTTTCTCTGTCATCGCCGACGGAAAAACCATCTACGAATCGCCCAAACTCCCTAAAGACATCGATCCTTTTCCGATCGACTGCTCGGTCGCGGGCGTCAAAGAGCTGGTTCTTTTCGCCGACAGTCCCCAATTTGATGACGTTTTGAGCGATGTGGATTGGGTTGACTTAAAATTTGAGCCCGTATCCGCCCCGCGCCCCTAAAATCTTTTTGTACTTGTTTCACTTTGTGGTTAAATCAACTTTGACATCAACCTTTCAGGAATCCCCTTCGTGCAAAATATCGTCCGAAAATCCTCAATTTTGGTTCTTTTGATATCCGGCGGGTATTTAATTGAAACTCACAAAACTTTCTACCACACCTGCCTGGGTATCGCCTGTTGGGCATTCGGCATCATTCTTTTCTCTCATTTCATTAAGGCCGTTCCAGGCATCAAACTTTTTTCCAGTTCTCATCTTTCAGGTTTAAAAGGAACAAAAGAGTGGGGAACCATTCCCCTCTTTCTATTAAGCCTCGCTATTGTGCTTTTACTCGGGCTGTCGGACTTTTCTGTGGAAAATCGTTACTGGCTTGGTGCGGGCACTACCATGGCGGCGATGAGTTTTTTATTTTTTATTCTGGAAAACCGTTCACCAATTTCCGAAGCTGGGCCCAGCCGCTCCAAACCAGTTCCCTGGCACGAAAAAATATTCCTGCCGGAAATTCTGATCTTGGCTGTCGGGGCCTTTTTTATGTTTTCCGCCTTTCCTCTTAAATCTCTCTCTCAGCTTTTCTCGACGGGCGGCGACTGCGATTATTCTTTTAGGCTGACGGTTTTTCATACCGGCGTTGCTGAAACCGAATACACCACTCCCTTTTCCTCTGTATGGGCCAACGGCTTTTGCGCTTTCCCCTTTTTCTGGGAAGCCTTCTTCTTAAGAATTTTCGGCATCTCCCAATACAAAGATATGATTTTTAACGGATGCCTTAATTTAATCGGCCTGATCTTTTTTTATAAGTTTCTTTGCTTCTACGTTTCCAAGAGGGCCTCTCTCGCGGCTACCCTCCTGTTAGCGGCCTCGCACTGGGGCGTCTACTATGTGCGCCAGACTTATGTCGGCATGGAATTTGTGGTTCCCTTAACCGCCGCTACACTTTATTTCTTCGCGCGGTCGGTCGAATCCGGAAAAGCCCGCGACTTCGCTCTCTTTGGAACCCTCATTGGCTGTGACCTGATGTCACACCTGACTATTCATATGTATTTTTTATACTTTGCCCTGGTTTTGTTTTTAACCGCCGTTTCACGCCGGGCCGATATTTTAAAACAAAAAAAATCCTGGTTCTTCGCTTTCGGCATTTGCGCCCTTTGGTATCTGCCGATGTTCATTTATTTTCAACTGCACGGAACCAAAGTTGGTTTTTTAGACACAAGCTTATTCAAATACTACGGGGTCTGGAATGGCCAGGGTGAATTCCCCTGGGGCGGCATTTCGAACGCGCTTCAAATGTTCACGGCGCCAACCCAATGCGCCGAAATGTCCCATCTGCCCTATTTAAGCCCCTGGGAAGGCCTTTTGTTTTTCTGCGGCATCGCCTGGTGTTTATGGCGGTTTTATCAGCCCGCTTTTTTTATTCTTTTTTTAGGCTTCGCGGCGGGCATTCTCCCCGACGCGGTAACCGGCGGCCACGACGAGCCTCACCGGGCCTTTGCCGCGCTTCCCTTTACCTATTTGTTTATTGGGATTGGAATCGACCGGTTGGAAAAAGTCCTCCAGGCACCCCTGGGAAAACAAAAAGGTGTTTGGATAGGAACTTTGTTTTTGGCCGTCTTCGTGCTTTTTTCCCTGGGCTGGCAATACGATGTTTTATTCAACCAATTCTCAAGGAATAAAATCATCCACGCGAACGAGAATGACTCTTTAAATGAAAAAATCGCCAAACAATACGCGGACGGATGGAACACTTACTACGAATTGGGACCGGGCAATTGCCAGGTCAAAACCATCACATTGCCTTTGAGAAGCAATTCACCCAAAGGCGCGGCGATTCTATTGGACGACAAGTCTGGATTATCCTTTGAGGGTTGGCTGCATGATTACTACCCGCTTTCGCCCGAAAAGATCATTTACAACTCTTTGGGAGATGTACAATTCAGGCTCTGGGAAATTTCTCCCGACCAAATTCAGACCGCCCTGCGTAACAACAAACCCTTTCCTTCCACGGGGCTAATCCTGACCTGGTACGATGCCCGTCAAAAGTCTTTGGGACTTTGGCATATTCCAACCCTATCGACGGACGCCCTGGGCAAAGAGTGGTTTCAATATCACCCGGGCAATCCGGCCTTCCCCTGGGAAAAAGTGTCTTACTTTGTCGTTAGCGGTTATTGGCAGAACTCCGGCGGACAAACCCTGACGGTTGAAACCACGGGGAAAGTCCAGGGAACAGTGGGAGGAAAAGCTTTATCGTTGAACGGCGCCGGTGAGTTGGCGCGACTTCAGTTCACCTCTTCTCAAAAGGGCTGGGTACCGGTAAAACTTACTTACTTCCCCAAAGGAATTGGGTTTAACTTATCCCTCTATGAAAATAATGTCACCGGCCGGGATTTGATTTCATCAGACCAATTACGTACAACCCTTCAACACCAACCATAACTCGAATTTTGGAAATGAAATGAAAAAGAACCCTCTTAAAACCCTAAAAAGAAAAAAAGCCTCCACCCCCGCGGAAGGTTCTAAAACGCTCAGCCTTTCTTTTTCTGTTTTTCTTTTACTTCTTCTTTGCGGCTGGTTATGGGACCCTTCGGCCAGAGTTTTACGCGTCTTTTTAAACGGCGACGGAACCGAAAGATTAAAGTGTGATTTTAATATTGGCGGCGCCCAAACCAGCTGGGCCTATGCCGGGTCGGATGGGGTCAATCCCAAGACGGTGCGGAGATGGGGACTTTCCTATCTGGCGCCCTCTACCGAAGTGGCCCAACTTCCCCTCTTAAACCACAACATGGCAGGAGGCCCATTGATGATTAACAATCGCGCTTTTGCCGAGGGCATCGGAAGCCATGCGCCGTCAAAAATCGCGTTTAAACTCGAAAAAAAATACGCCCAGTTTTCATGCAAGGTAGGTTTAGACAAAATCAGTGGTTATAATCACGGCGTCATTTTCTCGCTCATCGCCGATGGGCGTGAAATCTATAAAAGCCCCAAGCTGTTATCGGATTCGGACCCTTTCCCGGTGGATTGTTCCCTGGACGGGGTAAAAGAACTGATTCTTTTCGCCGACAACATACAGGTAGATGAGACTGTCAGTAATGTGGATTGGGTCGATTTAAAATTCGAGCCTAAATCTGAAAATAATTAAATCTTTTCGCAAAGGTAAACCATGCTCGACCCAAAGTACGTCCGTGAACATGAAGCCGAGGTCCGCCAGGCTTTAGAAAACTGCAAATCCAAAGTCGACCTTTCCCTCTATTTGGACTTGGAGCGCCGCCGCCGAGATCTGACCATTTCCGTCGACAAACGCAAAGAACGCCTCAATAAAGCCTCAGAGGAAATGGGGCGCATGAAAAAAGAAGGTCAGGATATTTCGGCCTATCGCGGAAAGCTTCAAGAACTGTCGGACGAGATTAAACAGATGGATAACGAAATCGCTGCGGTCGATAAAGACTTCCACGATATCGAACTTCAAATCTGCAACTTGCCAGACGCCAGCGTCCCAGTCGGGGGCGAAGATCAAAACCAAGAGATCCGCAAAGTCGGCGAACCCAAGAAGATGGATTTCAAACCCAAACCGCATGAAGAGCTGGGTGTCGCTTTAGGCATTTTAGATTTTGAAAAGGCCGCCAAAGTTTCCGGCGCCCGCTTCTTTACGCTTTGGGGACTGGGCGCCAAGCTCGAAAGAGCTTTGGCTAATTTCATGTTGGATTTGCACACTAAACGGGGTTATCAGGAAATAGTGGTTCCTCATTTGGTGAATTACCAATCGATGGAAATGTCCGGCCAGTTTCCGAAATTCATTGAACAGGCCTTCGCGACTAAAGAAGACCCTCTCTATTTAATCCCCACCGCTGAAGTCTCTTTGGCGAACCTGCATCGTGGTGAAACCTTGGCGCCCGGTTCTCTCCCGAGAAAGTATGCCGCCTTTACACCTTGCTACCGTCGTGAAGCGGGCACCTACGGGAAAGATACCAAGGGCCTCATCCGCCTGCACCAATTCAACAAGGTCGAAATGTTCCAGTTCGTGGAGCCCGAAAAGAGCGCTGAAGCTTTAGAAGGACTCGTTGGCGACGCCGAAGAAGTCTTAAAGCAATTAAGCTTGCCCTACCGCGTGGTCGTTTTAGCCACCGGCGATAAGAGCTTCAGCTCGGTGAAAACCTATGATTTAGAAGTCTGGGTGCCCAGCCAAAATACCTACCGCGAGATTTCCAGCTGTTCCAATTGCTCTGATTTCCAAGCCCGTCGCGGCGGCATCAAGTTTAAGCGTGAGGGCGGCGGTAAACCCGAGCTGGTTCACACGCTCAATGGCTCCGGTCTGGCGGTCGGCCGTACCTGGCTGGCGATTCTGGAAAACTACCAGCAGGCTGACGGTTCGGTGGTCATCCCCGAGGTTTTACGCCCCTATTTAGGCGGACTCGACGTCATCCGCCCTTCTAAATAAGGCAAAAAAACCTATTATTGAATCACAGGCGGTTTACCCCGGCTTTAAGTAATGGTTTCTAAAAGCTTCTGGTACAATAACGACTGACCATAACCGATGAGGAGTTTTTCCCCGATGACTGTTCAAACCCCTACGATTGAACCCAAAATGACCAAAGCCGGCAAAATCACCCTAGGTGCGGGTGTGGGCGTTTTAGTAGTGGGTTATATGTTTCTAGCGACTGGTTCCATGACATTGGCGCCGTTACTGATCATTGGGGGACTCGTTACCGTCGGAGTTGGAATCTACAACCTTTAGGACGACATGCAACCCCAGTTGCCGCAGTTGATCGCCAGCGAGATCTGTTTGGAATGCCCCGTTTGCTGCCGCTTCCCCGAGAAGCAGGCGTCTCTCTCTCCCTTCTTCTTTCCTGAAGAAAGAGTTTTGGCTCAATCCATCAAATCAAAAGGTTCATATAGGGAAGCTGCCATGGGGCATGCTTCCAAAGCGGAGCTCGTGACATGCGGGCATGGCTACGCTTGTTCGTTTTTCAATCCTGAGGATCACACGTGCCAGATATATGCGGCGCGGCCCCTGGATTGTTCGATGTACCCCGCGGTGATTATGCACAGTGCGGATCACCAAAAAGTTTTGATCGGCGCGGACACCAAATGTCCCGCGCTCAGGCGGTCCGACGTGGCCGCGAAGTTAAATAATTATTTAGATGTGATTCAGCGGTACTTGGAAAGCACGACCCTGTCCTCCTCGATAAAAAAATTCCCTCAGTTTATTAGTGAATTTCAGGAAGAAGTGGTGGAAGTGCGCGAGTTGTCGCTGGGAAAGGTTTAACAATGGTTGCTACATTACAAGCACTGCGTCCGCCTCGCGCGATGCGGTGGGTTTTACGCTGGAGATGGATTACTTTTGCGGCCGTCATCGCCGGTCTGGCTCTAGGTTACGTTTATTTTCCCTGGGGATTGATTGGCTCTGTTATTTCTCTGGTTTTCGCTTATTACAGCTGGGGTATCGCGAAACACCGCGGCCGCATTGTGGGCGAAGGTTCGGAAGGGGAAGCTTTAGTCGCGAAGGTTTTGGACAATTTGCCGATGGAAGCGCGCGTTTTGCACTCCATTCAATTTGAGTCCGGCGACAAACCCCGCGAATTGGATCATTTGCTCATTACGCATAACACGATGTTTGTCATTGAAACCAAGTATCTGCGTGGCCGTATCGTGGGGGATGTGATGGACCGCGAATGGACCCTGCACAAACGGGCGCATAAAACCCGTTCCCGCTATAAGCGCGGTTTTTATAACCCGCTCAAGCAGGTCGCCACCCAGATTTATCATCTGCACAGCCACCTGGAAGCGAATCTTCCGGAACGCTGGGCGCATGAGTGCTCTCAAATTTGGATTCAAGGCGTGGTGGTCTTTGCCCATCCGCAAGGCGACTCCTCGGCCGTGGTCAACCACGAGCATGGCGTCGTGGCTTTAGAAAACCTGCCTCAATACTTGGCGAACTATCGTCCGCCCTCACGCGCCAGCCGCTTAAGCTACGGTCTGCGCCGTGAAATTGCCCGGGTTTTAACGGGACATTGATCCGAAAGCCCCGGAGGGAAACTTCCGGGGCTTTTCTTTTTTAGGACCCTATGCCTCTCATTCAACTTCCTCACGCTGATTTTTTTGACACCGTAGACCCTCTCGATAACCAACTAGAGCGGGCTCAAACCTTATTTTCTCCAGCTAGCGGCCTTTCGACTTCAATTCCTTCTTTCATGATGTGGCAGGATGAGTTTGCTTATGCCTTAGTTCGCAAAGAAAATCATTCTTTTATCATTGCGCTCTACGGACATTACGTTTATCTCCCCGTTCCGCCCCGGCCCTTTACGATTGAAAGCCTCCAAACCGCTTTCGATTACATGAAAAAGGTGAACGGCCCCGGCCCCGGCATTTCCCGCATTGAAGGCCTCACCGAGCACCAAAAGGAACAAGCCGAAACCTGGCATTTCAGTCCCCGCCTGACTTTGAGCGAATATGTTTATGACCGCCAGCAATTAACCGGTCTCCATGGCGATCCATACCGAGCCAAGCGGGCCGAGATCAATCACTTTCTCAAAGAAAACTCCGTCATCCTTCGGCCTTTCAGAGGAAAAGACCTGACCGACTGCGGTAATCTTTATGAATTGTGGAAAAGTCAGCGCCTTCCCTCTCTGCAAGGCGAGATGGGCGAGAAGATGATGGAAGCCTCTCAAAAAGCCCACTTTCGAGCGCTACACCAAGGCGAGGACTGGGGCATGGACGCCTGGGTGGTTTTATTAAATAACCGATTGGCAGCCTATACGGCGGGCGCCGCACTCAACACGAACACTTACGGCATCTATATGGAAGTGACCGACTTGACGGTGAAGGGTTTGTCGGCTTATATATTCGCCAACGTCTGCCGCCAGTTAGAAGCTTACCGTTTCATCAATACGGGCGACGCTGAGGGATTGCCCCGCCTGGCGGAATCGAAAGAACATTGGCACCCGGTTGAGAAGTTAGCGTTGTACGCGGTTGATCCGCGATAAACAGGAGTCACTATGGCTACCCCCATTAAAATTAAGCTCAAAAAGAAATCCATCAAACACCTTCAAAAAAGAAAACCGACTCCCGCTCAAGTTAAAAAATTAGCCGCCGAAAAGCCTTCGGGCCGTGTTCGCGTGGATTGGCACCAATATTTCATGAACATTGCCAGCGAAGTAGCCACCCGTTCTACCTGTGACCGTAAACATGTCGGCGCCGTTATCGTGCGCGACAAAACGATTCTATCTACCGGTTACAACGGCAGCGTCCGGGGCTTGCCCCATTGCGACGACGTGGGGCACATGATGGAAGATAATCACTGCGTCGCGACCATTCACGCGGAATCTAATGCCGTTATCCAGGCCGCCCGCAACGGAGTTCGTTTGGAGGGCGCGGATATCTACGTGACCGCTTCTCCCTGCTGGAATTGTTTCAAGATGGTGGTCAATGCGGGAATTAAAAACATTTACTACGGCGAGTTTTACCGGGACGACCGCATTTTTGAAGCGGCCAAGAAACTAAAAATGTATATCAGCGAAATTAAGGTTCAAAAAAACCGCTAACTGTTCTCGACCTTTTTAATGGCTTCCCGCGCGTAGAACCTTAGCGGAGCGGTCAATTCCCAACGGGGATTTTCAAAGTCATTTTCACCCAGCCATTGAATGTCCTGATGTTCTTCCGTATTTAGTCTGACTTCCCCTGATTTGACTCTGGCAAAGTAAATGAGCCCAATATGCCAGTGGGGTTCTTTAATCAAATGCATATCCATATAAGACGGCGTCATGAGCGGCACAAACCCGGGTTCGTCATGAAAGGGCGACTTTTCGCCCACCAATTCCACATCGAGCCCGCTTTCTTCCTTGGCCTCGCGGATAGCCGCTTGTTCCGGATGTTCTTCCAACTCAATATGACCGCCGATGGGAAGCCACCGTTGAAGCTGCTTGTGAAAAATAAAAAGCACCTTTTGGTCTTGAACAATAAAAATTGAAACGGTGAAATCAATTTTTTCGTGGATGTGGGGCATTTAAAAGAAACCTTTCCCAACGGGACATAGTTTTAAATAATGCGTTATAATCACCGCAATGAACCTAAAGAATTGAAAGTATGATACTACAAAAAAAATCAGAACCTAAAAGCTCAGCCTCGATTTCCAAAACTACGGTTTTTTACTTTTTACTGAGTTCTCTTCTTTTAACACTGTTTTTACCTTCTCCCGCCTGGTCTATTCGGCCCATTTTCAGTTCTCTCTCTTTAGTCGCCGGCGCGGGCCCCGCTGGATTTGAAGATGGACTGTTCACCTCCGCCCTGTTTAACTCGCCCCGGGGCGCGGCCATCAGTTCGGACGGTTCCAGAATTTTCATTGCCGATTCCGCCAATCATCGAATCCGCGTCATTCATCTGGATCAAAACAATCAAGTCACCACCCTGACCGGGCAAAATACGCCGGGGAAGCAAGATGGGTCGTTAACCTCCGCTCAATTTAACCAGCCCAAATCGGTTGTTTATCTACCCGGCGACCAATTAGTCGTGAATGATTCTGAAAACAAACTTTTACGTTTAATCGATCTTAAAGCGGGAAATGTTTCGACCCTGGCCGGCAATTCACCCACGACGCTAACAGAGGGGCCCGCGGCTCAAGTTTCCATGGCCGGCATTCACAACATGGCCTACTTGCCCGCCGCCAACTCAGTGCTTTTCACACAACCCGATCAGGGCTCTTTGAAACGATTGGATTTAAAAACCGGGCTCGTCAGCCTTGTACCCAGCCGGCGGGACGGTTTAAGCAACCCCTGCGCCCTTTGCGTATCGGGGAATAAAATTTATGTCGCCGATCAAAACCAACCCAACATTTTTCTTCTCGAGTGGAAAGATGGAAATTTTTCAGCTCCCGCCACAGTTGCCAGCACCATCGGGGGCATTTTGGCCTTGACCGCCAGCGGCGATAATCTTTACGCGCTTTTAGGCAGCGACGAGGCTCCTCTCCAACGGATATTGCCCAAAAATCAACCCGTATCATTTATGTCGGTCTGGGGTGATCAGATTCCATTGCCCGGACAGCTGCTTCCTTCTTTAACCAATCTCACTTTTACCCGCCCTGTCGGTTTTATTTCCGATCCGGTAGAAGATCGGAAAATTTATATTGTGAATCCACGGTTGAACCGGGTCGTTTCATTCACTGATACCTACGGCGAGCACGATGTCACCAACAACGAAAGACTGGATGAACTCCCTATCCGCAAAGCTCCTAAAACCTTTCGGATTCTTTTAGTCGGCGATTCCCGGTCGCGCATGGTGGTCACTTATCCGTTCAAAACTTCTTTCAACGTACAGGCGCGTCAATACTATCCACCGCAGATCAATCTCAGCAAACGGTTGGAATTCGATCTCAACACGCTGGCCGCCGTGGACGGCGAACCCATGAATTTCGAAGTGATGAATTTGGAAACTTCCGCTTCAGAACCGCTTTTCTTGTGGCCGACTTACCGCGTTCCCGAATACGTTCAGCGTTACGACATCGACTTAGTCATTATCATGCAACCGCCTGTGCCTGACCCGCAATTCCCCTATACGGTTTATTTCACCAACCCCATGACCAAAGAAGGCATTCCCAAATATCCTAACGACTTGGAATATTTATTGAAGCCGCCAACGGACCGTATTCCCCCGGGCGAAGCCAAACATTTTTATGAAATGTGCAAGGCTAAAAATCTGGTCAGCGTCAAAGGCAACAGTTTTGTTTTTGACCAAAACCTATTCACCGACCCCGCTCTTCACGATTCGTTAGTGGAGCTGTACGCCAAGCCGTTGGACATACTGAACCAAAAAATTTCATCTATGAAAACATTCTCTGGCGCGCCTGTTCATTTACTAATTTGTTCCATGCACAGCTGGGTGATTAAACCCACTTTGGAAGATCCGAAAATCTGGGTGGATGTGACACAAAAACTCCACGTACCCTTTTTGGACATGAACGATGAAATGACTGCCATGGAAACTTCTTACTATCCCTTATCCGAAAATGGCGGGAACGATCACTTTACGGTGGATGGACATTTCTTCTTCAGCCAGCTTTTAACACATGATCTAATTCGGGATAAAATTGTTCCCTGGAAATAACCTTTCAAAATCCCTTGTAAAACCTGAGCAAAGTAACTGGGATAGTGGTTGTTCCCCCAGCGAATTTAAGTACAATGAATCCCCTGTCCGCCCTGCCGGAACAGACGCATAGGGTGTCCGGAGGAGGGTTAGTCCTAATTGGTAAGGCAGTGGACTTGAAATCCACCGGGAGAAATCCCTTGCAGGTTCGAGTCCTGCACCCTCCGCCAATTTCGAAGCGGTTCATTCAACCGCGGTGCTGAACAATTGAGGAAGTACATCCAGCCTGGAGAGGTGGCCGAGCGGCTGAAGGCGACGGTTTGCTAAACCGTTAAAGGAGTAACATCCTTTCGAGGGTTCGAATCCCTCCCTCTCCGCCATTTTTGCGAAGCAAAATTAGAAAACAAAGATTTGAACCCTGAAGGGGTTTGGGGAAACAAAGTTTCCCCTGGTGTTGGTTTAAGTGGGGTACATAGGGGTATTTTCCCCTATGGGCGCGAAGCGCGGGTTCCAATCCCTCCCTCTCCGGCATTTTTACTGCAGTTTTCTCTCTTAAAAACAAAGCTTTTCTGTCCTTACACCCTGTTTATACCCTTTTTCTTCACAAGGCTCAGGGAAGTTCGGTAAAATAATGCCCTAGTTAGATTAATTAATTTTGGAGAACACTTTTGAACACCATGACCAAAAATTCCTTTTTACTCCTGTTGTTATCTGCCACATTTATTCTTCACGCTTGCGGCAGCAGTGAAGTCAAAAGCCAAAAAACAGCCCAAAGCATTTTAAAATCCTACACAGCGGTCCCTACTCCTCCTATGGTCGCGATGACGGCGACTGCTACCGTGTCCGTTTCTCAAACACCAAGTGTGAATGGTTCTTCTTCCAACCACACCTATAGCAACAAAACCGCCGGACCCAAACACCACACTGCTCCTCACGCCATTAATCAACCCATCATGGCAGTGATAACACCTTTAGCCGCTTCCTCTCCCACGCCTATCGCCACTGCGATTAGTTTCGCCACCACTACGGAGCCAGCTCCCAAAAAGCCAAGCTCACATTGGCCTTTGATTATCGCGGGCATCGCTTTAGCCGCCGCCTTGGGATTTTATTTCTGGACCAAAAAAGCTCCCCCGCACAACGACTTTCCCCTGCCTCCCATGGGCGGTCTTTCGCCCGTAGGCGGTTTTACGGGAATGAAGAGCAAGGTTAAACAAGAAACCAAAAAACAGTCCCTCTGGAATAAAAAAGTATTCTAAAAAATTTGAGCCCCGTGAAATCCGCGGGGCTCAATCCATTTTCCAGCCTCTTTCGAAGTTCTTTCTACCAATTCAACCAACAGAATATTTATTTAAAGATTTGAATGAATTCTATGCTGAACAAGTTTATTATCGTTCCCACGCTTGCGGATTCAGAGCGCACAATGCCGTTTAATCGATTCACGGCAAAAGGGATGAATGAAAAGCACCATGGCTGAAACTCCAAACTATAAAGACAATAAAGAGTGGGGCGTCACCGATTTTTATTTTATCGACCTGTGCGTCATGCTGGCCTCTTCCGCCAAAATTGATTTGGGTGAACTTCCTCATCCTTACTACAAGGACAAAGAGCTCAATCTGGCCAGAGCCCGGATCACCATCAATATGATTTCTTCCCTCATCAAAAAAACCTCAGGCAATCTCAACATCGAGGAAAGAAAAGTTTTGAAAGAAGTTTTGGAAGATATTCAAAAAACCTACGTTGAAAAAACACGGGACAAGGCTAAAAACTCCCCCGCGCCCACCGGCGCCTCTCGGCCTTTAGTGCCCATCCCTCCCGGAACTAATATGCCGAAGACCGATGTCAAAGAATGGATCCGAATGGTCCAAGATGAGATTGCCAAAAAGAAACAAAATCCCCCGCCTAAAGCTTAGTCGGCGATAACAGCTGTCTGCCTTTCCAATGTCCGTGCCCCCGCCAGTAAAACCATCGAAATGAATTCAGCCCAATGAGCGCGAAAAGTAAACAGCCCAGCGGATGGAAAAAAACTGAGGCCTTACTCATTCCATAACCTACCGCCTGTAAAAGTCTGACGCTCCACAAAATAAGACAAAGTACTAAGGCAGGCCAAAATAAAGACGTGTGAATGCCCCAGGCTAAAACCACAAATGGTAAAACTCCATTGATCAACAGCGCGCCTAAAGCGTTTAAAAAGAACAGCGGAGAATATCCAACCGCAGGGAAAAAGTTTTTTGAAAAACCCTGCCACACCTCTCCCGGGCTGACATACATGCGGCAGAATGAAAAATCACTGCCATCACCCAATACCAGCCGATAGCCCGCCTTCACCAGCTGTTTGCCAAAATTTAAGTCTTCCACGATTTCATTTTTCACTTTGTGATGACCGCCGAAAGCTCGGTACACCGTTCGACGAATGAAAATAAATTGACCGCTCACCCCCGCGAACCGGCTAAACCGGCTTTTCGCGTTTAACGCCCAACGGGCAGGGAAAAAAGCCAGTAAGTGAAAAGCCATTACCGGTATGACCAGCGCTTCCATCCAGGTTTTGGTGATTTGCCGGGTCAGAAGCGAAAGCACATCGGCTTTTTCGCCTTCGGCCATTTGAACCGTCCGTTTGAGCGTCTCCGGTAAATGCCAGGTGTCAGCGTCGATATAAAAAAGCCATTCGCCTTTGGCTTCTTGAGAAAGCTGATAACAGGCCCAGGGTTTGCCCAGCCAGCCGGGTGGAAGTTCTTTACCCCGAATGACCTTTAATGGATGGGGGACTTTCCCTGAACCGGTCGAAGGGTTGCGCTTGGCGTAAGCCTGCACTAAATTAAACGTGTTGTCCGTCGAGCGGTCATCCAAAACTAGAATCTCATAGTTGGGATAGTCGAGTTTAAGTAAGCTTTTTAAGCAAGGCCCGATCCGTTTGGATTCATTTCGAGCAGGAATCAGAATAGAAACCCTTGGCCATTTTTTGCGGGAAGAATCAACTGCGGGCGGCTTGGCGAACAGTAAAGTGTTTTCAATAGCGCAGTAAATAAGAAAAGCTGAAAGAAACCACCACAAGCAAGCGAGAATAATCACTTATGAACCTACTTTCAGGCGTTGATCAAGATTTTTATCGGGCGCAAAAATCACCCGGCGCTTATGAGTGGTGGCATTTCGACGCAACCGACGGAAAAACCGGCACTTCTTTCTCGCTTCAGTTCTTTGCCGGTAATCTTTTCTCGCCCTACTATCAGGATAACTTAAAAACCTATTGGCAAAAAACGAAATCCCCTTTGACCAACGGCGCCTCTGTTGAGAATCTCGCTCCCAACCCCATGGACTATTGCGGGGTAGCCTTTCGCATCTTCCATCACGATCATTTAGCCGGTGAAGCATTAGAAGAATTTTCAGGAAAATTTTTGAAAGCTTCCGACCGCTATGGCGCGGTCAAACTGGGTCCCAGCCGCTTTAACTGGGATGAAGGCGGCGATCCCGCTTCTTATGTCATTACAGTACAATCGCCTCTTCGGGGCGCTAAAGGTTATCTCCGCGCCCGTTTGTTTTTTACGCCTTTATCAGGAGAAATCCCTGCTTTACCAGCGCCCGAAATGCCCTCTACCCACACCTGGGTCCTGGCCGCGCCTTTATGCCACGTGGAAGGAACTCTGCAATGGTGCGACGCTGCGGGAGATGTAATGAAAGAAGAGGGATTTGTCGGCAAGGGTTATCACGATCATCACTGGGGAACCGTCCCCCTGGACCGCTTTATCAAAGCCTGGCATTGGGGCAGAGCTGACGCGGGAGATAAAACTTTTATTTATTCCGTTCAAACACCCATGAATGAAAACGAAAAAACCGAAAGCGTTCTTTTTACTTTTAATAAAGGTAAGTTTGAATCTGTCAACCGCACGCTCAATACCCAATTGAGCGCGAATCGTCACAACTTTTTCTGGCTGCCTTATGAAAAGGGTGTATGGTTTAACGACTCACTAAAAATTAAACACTCGGACATTTTGAGTGACGGGCCTGTTTCTCTCATTTTTAAAGACGAGTCCAAGCTGGGCGATTTAAAGGGCTCCGGAATGTCGCACTATCTCTATACTCCCCGGCTTTCCAGCCAGTTCTTTTTCCCCATGCTCAAAGCCAAAACCACGGTTTATGTCCAGCCCGATGAGATTCAAACTCCGACGTTGAACCAGCCCGGCGGGGACGTTTTTACGGATCGTTCACAACTGTAAAAAAATAGGCCTGGGCGAGATTGCCCAGGCCCGGCCTACCACTACCATTCGCGGAGAACCTGGAAACTTCCTACTCTTTCAAGCAGTACCCGCTTACCCTTCTTCGGGCCGTACTCTCTTCCAGCTTCCCCATGTTTATCGTAAGAAGCTTTAACCCGCTTTCAACCCGGTTTTCTGATGATTTGGGCGCAAAAAAAGGGGCCTTCCTTTCGGAAAGCCCCTCGTTCAACAAACCTGCTTAGTTGATCGTCTTGTCGCCAGGGTTCCAGCCGCAGCCCGTCAATTTGCCGGTTTCAAAAGCCGACAAGGTACGGAGCGTTTCTTCCACGTTACGGCCGACAGCCGTATCGTTCACGGTGGAGTGCTTCAAGTTGCCTTCCGGATCGATGATGAAAGTACCGCGAAGAGCGATACCCTTTTCTTCAATCAACACGCCGTAGGCGCGGGAAGTCTGGTGGTTCGTGTCCGCCAAATGGGGGAACTTCAACTTGCCCAAAGTGCTTTCTTGCCAGGCTTTGTGGCTATAAACGCTGTCGGTCGAGGCGGTGATAACTTCAGCGCCGGACTTTTTGAATTCTTCGTATTTTTCATTGAAGGCTTTGATTTCAGTCGGGCAGACGAAAGTAAAGTCCAGGGGGTAGAAGAACAACACAACCCACTTGCCTTTGTAGTCTGACAACTTCACTTCTTTAAATTCACCATTCGGCAACAACGCTTGGCCCTGAAAGTCAGGGGCTTTTTGTCCAACTTGAACTGACATAACTGCCTCCTTTTAATTAAACCACCGCCTCTTTGAGACAGTAGTATCCAAATCTTCACCGCCGATTCAAGACCGGCGGGTAATTCCTTTTCTACTTTTGGCCCGTCTTCGAGTTTTTCTTCTTCGAAGAGCAGTCCGAACAATAACCTTTAAAATGAACCGAATAATCGGTTATTTCGAATTCTTTAGAAGAGGCCTTGGGCACTTTGATTTGATTCAAAACCTGGTCCTCTAAATCCACCACCTTGTGACAGCTGATACAGGTTAAATGGTGATGGCGTTCCGTATTGGGATCATAGCGGGCGACTGACCCTAAATGCTGAGCCTTATGAATAACGCCCATTTGAACTAAGGTTTCTAGAACACGATAAACGGTGGTACGGGATAGGTCGGGTAAATGATGTGTTACATCATCAAAAATTTGATCCGCGGTCGGATGATCCAACCGGCCCGCCAGGGTTTCTAAAACCACCCGGCGCTGTACGGTTAAGGGCACACCTTGCTCGCGGCAAAGCTTCTCGAAATGATTCATTTTGTCCGTAATGGATTGGTCAGTCTTCATGTTTGGCAATCTATTGCAGTTGGTAATAATTGTCAACTAGTCAAATCAAATATTTAGGTAAATTTGACGCTCAGTGACACGGGCCTTCGCGAGGTTTTAGGCCACTTTTTTTCAACCGGTTGCCCCAGCCGAACTAAAAACACAGGCTCTTCTTTGGGAGAAGCTTTAAAAAAATCTAACAGCGGCACATGCGCGGTTTGAAGAGTGATAGGAAGATGAAGCGTCTGAGTTCCCAATTCAATTTCACTTAAAGTCAAAGCCAACCGGGCATACCAACGACCCGCGTTGAGATAGCTTTCTTTATCAGACGTTTGAACCGTCATTAACACAAAAGCTGGCGCTTCTACTAAATGACCTTGCCGTAGAAGAACTTGCCGGGCCACTTCTTTCACTTCTTTTTTATAAAACAAATAGCGCAAGACCGCAAACCGGATTTTAACCGAAATCGGCAGCCCCAAATGGCCCAGTGGAAGCCCATCACCCGCTTCGCTATCAGTTCTAATCCAACGGGCGCCTTCGTCAATCAGATCCTGCCTCAGCGCGCCTTCATGCGCCGCATCGTGCAAAAAAGGAATTAACTGTTTTTGAATTACATCTGAATGAAGGACATGCAGCTTTTCGTTCGGCGAAAAAGCGGGGACATTTAAAAGTCTTTCTAAATGGATCGGTTGAACAGAATTTTCTCGATAAGCGCCCGCGTGTGTCTGCCTTATCAGCAGAGATGGAAAAAGATTTTCCGGCATGGTTTCACTCATTGGCTTCAACTTTAAGCTCGCCGCCGTATCCGCCCGGGGAAATAGAGACAGTTCTATTTCATAGCCCAGCGCCGGCGCGGCCAAAACCATATTTTCGATGCAGGCACCCAGCGCCAAATAAAGATCTCTTTGGTGGGGGTCAATCTCATCGGGTCTGACCCTCGGCAGATCGGCTTGAACTTCGATAACACCCCGCGCGCCATCCACGACAAACTTCCAGGGTTGAGAATTGTAAATTGACGGGGCTAAAACGCCGTATTCTAAAAGCCGCTGGCAAATCCGCTCAAAACCCATGAACATTCCTGTAAAAAGTGTTTAAACCCAACCCCATCATAGGAAAAAGTGGCTGTTTCTGTCTTTTTTAACCTGCTACAATGACAAAAATTTTGAGGATGGTTGAAGCCTTGTCAGAAGAAAAAGCTGAGATAAAAATGTTAACCCTGGAAGAAGCCAACGCTCTTCTTCCCCAGGTAAGGTCTATTTTGAAGTCCCTCCGGGATTTACGCGACCGCGTTCTGAGAATTCAAGCTCAGATCGAGATTGAGGAAATGACAGGATTGGGATCCGATGGCCGTTTGACCCCCGCTGCGCAAAACGCCGTCACGGCTCAAATGGATGAGTTTCAGGTTCATACCAACCAATTTGAGAATTTGCTGGAGGAGCTCTTTCAATTAGGGGCTCATTTGAAGGATTTAAACCGGGGTTTGATTGATTTTTACAGCCTTCGGGATGAAGAAGTCGTTTTTTTGTGCTGGATTGAAGGCGAATCTGAAATCCAGCATTGGCACACCATCGAGGGGGGCTTTCAAAGCCGCCAGTCGCTGGATTAGACTCAATCTTCTAAAAGAACCCACCCACAACCAAGGAGAAGTTCATGTCGAAACCCTTTGATGCCGCCGACCAATCCGCGATTAACACCATCCGTCTTTTAGCCGTCGATGCCACCAGTAAGGCCAACTCGGGCCATCCCGGCATGCCGATGGGCATGGCCCCGGTCGCTCACGTGCTTTGGAGCCGCCACCTCAAACATTCTCCCTCAAATCCTCATTGGACCGACCGTGACCGTTTTATTCTTTCCGCCGGCCACGGTTCCATGCTCATTTATTCCCTATTACATTTACACGGGTATGGTTTGTCTCTGGATGAAATAAAGAATTTCCGTCAATGGGGCAGCAAAACCCCCGGTCATCCGGAATACGGTCATACGGTCGGTGTGGAAACCACCACCGGTCCTCTAGGCCAGGGTATCGCCACCGCCGTTGGTTTCGCGATGGGCGAGCGCATTTTGGCCGCCAACTTTGGAAACGATCTGATCAACCATAAAACCTGGGTCATCGCCTCCGATGGCGATTTAGAAGAAGGCGTATCCCACGAAGCCGCTTCCCTGGCCGGTCACTTAAAGTTGGCCAATCTCAAAGTCATTTATGACGATAACCACATCTCCATTGAAGGCGATACTAATTTAGCTTTTAGCGAAGACGTTTTAAAACGCTTTGAAGCCTATGGCTGGCATACCCTGCGCGTCACCGACGCCAATGATTTGGACGCCTTGGATAAGGCCTTTACCGAAGCCAGCGCCGAAACAACCCGGCCGACCATTATCGCGGTTCGTTCGCATATTGGTTACGGCAGCCCCTTGCAGGACAACGCTAAAGTTCACGGCTCCGCTCTTTCCGCTGAAAATGTTCAAAAAACCAAAGAGTTTTTTAAATGGCCTCAAGAACCCACTTTTTATATCCCCGAAGACGCCAAGGCTCGCTGCTTAGAGTCTGTGGAAAAAGGAAAAAAAGTCGAAGCCGAATGGAACGCGAAGCGCGACGCTTATGCCAAGACCAACCCGGATAAGTTCAAACAATTTAACCAGGCTCTCAACAAAGAACTGCCAGCGGACTTAGATAAAAAATTGCCGGTTTTTGCCGCGGACGAAAAAGGCCTGGCCACCCGTCAGGCTTCTGGCAAAGTGCTCAATGTGATCGCGAAGGAAGTTCCCTTCTTTCTCGGCGGTTCAGCGGACTTAGCCGGTTCCAACGACACCTTAATCGACAAGGGCGGCGACTTCGCGGCCGACAACTACACCGGAAAAATTTTCCACTTCGGTATTCGTGAACATGGCATGGCCGCGGCGCTCAACGGCATGGCGCTTCACGGCGGCACCATCGCTTTCGGCGGAACCTTCTTGATGTTTAACGACTATATGAAACCCGCTTACCGCTTGGCCCATCTCATGGGAATACAGTCGATCTTTGTGTTTACTCATGACTCGATCGGTCAGGGTGAAGACGGTCCCACTCACCAACCGGTGGAAACTTTAGCCGCCATGCGCGCCACGCCGAATGGCTGCGTGCTTCGCCCAGCGGACGCTAACGAAACCGCTTACGCATGGCTGATCGCGATGCAGCGTAAAAACGCTCCGACCGCTTTAGTCTTAAGCCGTCAGGCTGTGCCGACTTTTGACCGTACCAAGATGAGCGCCGCTTCTGGCACCTTGAAGGGGGCTTATACCCTTTCTGAGGCTCAAGGCGGCAAACCCCAGGTAATTTTGATAGGCACTGGTTCTGAAGTTCAATTGGCCGTCAAGGCTCAAGAGCTTTTAGCCCAAGAAGGTATCGCGGCCCGTGTGGTCAGCGCTCCGTCGTTAGAGTTGTTCGCGTCTCAACCCGCCGCTTACCAAGAAGAAGTTCTGCCTTCTTCTATCAAAGCTCGTGTCGTGGTCGAAGCCGCCGCTTCTTTCGGCTGGCACCGCTGGGCAGGCGACAAGGGCAAGTTCGTGACGTTAGACCGCTTTGGCGCCAGCGCTCCTGGCGGCGTGGCCTTGAAAAACTTAGGCTTTACCGCCGAAAATGTCGTTGCCGCCGCGAAGGAAAGCCTCAAAGGTTAATCCGTCTTGATTCACACGGCCGTTGGTTATAAAAACCAACGGCCTTTTTTATATCGGCTTAAAGAAATCTCGTGATCACAACCACTCACATCATCCTCAACACCGCTTTACTGGGTTCCAAAAAACATCCCGAACGCAATTGGCCCCTCATTCTGGGATCTATCGTGCCGGATACACCTATGATTTTTTATTTTTTCATGATGGTCTTTTTCAAAGGCCGTTGGGAAACCATGCGGCACAGCCTCAACGAATACCACTTTCGTCTGCTGTGGGTAGACTGGCTCCACTCCATTCCACTGGCCGTCGCCGGCCTTCTGATTTGTGCGCTTCTAAAACATGGACCGGCGGCTTACTTCTTTGCCGCCATGGCGCTTCATGACCTGGAAGACCTGCCTTTACACGCCGCCATTGTTCACCGGCATTTTTTGCCCTTCAGCAATTACGCTTTTCACAGTCCCATTTCTTACTGGGAACCTCAATATCACGCGAATATCGTCGCCCCCTTAGAATGGCTTTCGGTCATTATTTGCTCTTACTTCTTATGGAAGCGAAATCTTCATCCCTTCGCGCAAATAGCCCTGTTAATCGTCATCATTTTCCAAGGAGCCTTACTTCTCTATCTTGGCGGCATTCACTGGTAATACATAAATTTTGACAATCAGCTAAACCATTTTCCAAAGTTTTCTGGATGAACGAACCCCTGAAACCTAATATAATCATAAGTAGGTCAACAACTTTTCAACACTCACTTAAAACGTTTCAAAAGGAATTCTATGCTTCGCTTAAGAACAAAAGGTTTTACATTGATTGAACTGATGATCGTTGTCGCGATCATTGGTATCTTGGCTGCTATCGCCATCCCGCGTTTCGCCCAAATGTTGGAGAAATCCAAAGAGGGCGCGACCAAGGGAAATATCGGCGCGATGAAATCCGCCGCGGAAATTTATTATGGTAACTGGCAAGGCATCTGGCCGACGACTTTGTGGTCTTCGTCCAATTTCACCTTTAGCCAGAATCTGGATAACATTCCACTGGTTAAGGTCACGGGCGCTTTTGTTCCCAATTCACCCAGCCCCAGCGGAAACCATATTCTGTATACAGTTATGAACGGCACCCCCAGCTCTGCCGGCAACGGCTGGGCTTACGACAGCACGGGTGGTTATGTGTTCGTGAACAGCACGACGCACGATTCCTCGAATATGGCTTATTCCTTCTACGGTTTCCAATAAGCAAAGACGACTCATCTAACTCTGTCCATCGAGGTAAAACCTTTATGGACAGAGTTTTTTGATTTCCACAGTTAATCGCCTAACCAAGCGGACTCTGTACAGACAAACGCATTTTTCAGCCTGATATCGGCCTTAACAAATGCCTTTTTAGCCTTGTCACTATTTTTATATGATGGTCAAATAAAGATCGGTGTTAGAGTAGTCTCTTGAATCAGGCAAAAATGTTGAACCCTAAGGACAAATTTTTGTTCCGATTAAAACAAAAAGGTTTCACTTTAATTGAGCTGATGATTGTGGTGGCCATCCTTGCCACCCTAGCCGCTATTGCCATACCTAAATTCACTTTGATCATCGAAAAATCCCGCGAAGGCTCCACTAAAGGCAACTTGGGCGCTATCCGCTCCGCTGCCTCTCTTTACTACGGAAACAGCAACGCGGTTTGGCCTACTACGCTTGGCTGCGACCCCAACTTTTCTTTCAGCATTTATTTAGGAAATATGCCGCCCGTTGAAGTGACTGGCGTTTTTATTAACGGCGCTCCCAGCCCTTCCGGAACGAATGTCACTTATACTCCCTATCAAATTGCCCCTACCAGCTCCGGCAATGGGTGGCTTTATGACAGTTCAGCCGGCCACATTTACGTCAACAGCACCGTTCAAGATTCCAAAGGCATTTCTTTTTCTTACTACGGGTTTGAATAACTCCTCAAAGAATATTTCTTGAGACTCTGGTCGCTCCACCCCAAATACCTCGACACCAAAGGACTTCTGGCGCTATGGCGCGAGGGACTTTTGGCCCAAAAAGTTCTACAGGGCAAAACTAAAGGCTATCGTAACCATCCCCAGCTGGAACGATTCAAAATCCATGTTTTTCCACAAAAAGCGATAGGCCGTTATTTATTAGCCGTATGGGAAGAAGCCCATCGGCGGGGATATTCTTTTGATAAAAACAAAGTTAAAAACGCCATCAAACCAATTGGCGTCACGAGGGTCACTTCGGGGCAAATAAAGTACGAGTGGAAACACTTAAGAAAAAAACTAAAGAAGCGGGATCCGCAGCGGCTGCGTCTTTACGGCAAAACCCACATACCGAAAACTCATCCATCATTCCGAAAAATTCCGGGGCCTATCGCTTCGTGGGAAAAAGTTTAATTTGTTTTTTTAATTTGGCAGCCGCGGCGGCATCCAGCGCGAAAATCAGCCGGCCGGATTCAGGCCTCAAGTACTGTATGGGATAGCGGGGCGGCTCAGACGGCCCATTGACCACTTCTTTTAACCGGTCCGCCTTTTTCGCGCCTTCCATTAAAGCCACCAGAAGGCGGGCGTTGTTCAAAACCGGGAAAGTCAGTGAGACTCTGTCTTTCTTTTCCGAGTCTACGAAATAACCCACGACCCACTTATCCATCTCATTCACTTGAGGCATTCCGGGAAAAAGACTGGCTGTATGCCCGTCGTCTCCCATTCCCATCAACGCCAAATCAAAGCGGGGCATGATATTCTCCCCAAAAAACTTCCGCAGTTTCATTTCATAGGCCGAAGCCGCTTTTTCAACCGGCAAAGAACCGTTCGTCATGGGAAAAACCTGTTCTTTGGGCACAGGGACTTTGGACAATAAATTTTCCTGGGTCATGCGGTAATTACTCGTCGCGTCCGTAAAAGTAACGTGTCTTTCGTCCACCCAGAATACAAAAGTTCTATCCCAGGGAATCAATGAAAAATAGGGTTCTTCAGATAAATGCTGAAAAAGACCCTTGGGCGTGGAACCGCCCGACAGAGCCACCACAAACCGTCCCCGTTCTGTCACCGCAGCCCGGGCCGTTTGCATAAACAAATGGGCGGTTTCCTCGATGAGAATTTCGGGGGTCGCGTGAATTTTAATCTCAGGAGTAAAAGGCACCGCTCTGTTTTTCGAAGCCCGGGGAGCGGACGCCTTTTTACTTTTTTTGATTTTGATCTTTATTACTTTTTTGGGCTTTTTTGCTTTTTTCATTGGCAGCCTCTCTGGGAACGTCTACAGAAAAATATTTGAGTTGGTTTTGCCCCGCTTGATGAGCGGGGCGGGTTGTCCAAACGGATTACGCTTTGCCTTTATCCTCAAGGGACATATCCGGGTGCACCAGAATCGTTCCCACCATTTGCAGTGTTTTTTTCCAAACTGGATCGGCCTCAAAATGCTTGAGCCCGATCGCCAAAACATCATCCGAATGAAGATGTTCGAACGTTACCACTCTGGAAAAGGCCAGCTCATGATTAATTTCAGAACGAACAATAACTTGATGGGGGTCTTCGTCCCGGGCCACGGTAAAAATCGCCGGCTGTTCGCCTTCGGTCACGATCCCTACGGCGAAAATACGATCCGCTCTTTCATCAGGCGCCGGAATCGGCTTCAATAAGACTTCCACCGGTCCTTTGGGGCCCTCAAACATAATCGGTTTGGATAAATCGTTCATTCTCGGCTGGTGATGCCGCCAGCCCAATTGGGCTCCCAGCCAAGCGGCCAAATAAAGGCTGCGCAGGGGTGTGCTCCCCTCACCATACTCGATCGTGACTTGTTTGATATCTTTTAAATATTTGGACCAATCTCCGTCAAAAAGTTCAGCCACTAAAGCCTGCCACCGCTGAATGCGGATCCAATTCATATCCGCCAGATTGGTCTTGGGGTAGCGTTTATTCCAGAAGGCGGCCAACCGGGCCACGGATTGAATGGGGTCTTTAAACTTTGAGGAATCCACCCAGACCCGGCTTAATTGAGACGCCATGTTCTCAAAGAAAGGACTGTAGTAAGGCAAATCACCAGTCCACCAAAACTCAACCGGCACATCCGGAACCAAAATGGAAAAAGCGAAGCCATAAAGGTTTTCGATCACTTCTTTTTGCGCAACCAGCTTCACCATATCGCAGCAAACCCGTTTTTCCGGATCCGCCCAGGACAAACAACGGCCGCTAACGTAATAACGGAGGGGTGCTTCTGTCGTATCCGCGGCGGGGCGGACCAAAATATAACGTCCCGGATGGTACTGCATCATGTCACCCAAAATACCCTCAACACGGTAGCCGTCCTCGTGATCGGAAGCGTAAGCCACCAAATTGGTCGTATAAATACGCTTAATCCCCGAAAGTTGGGTTTGCGTATCACCCTTTTCCAGCCAAAGACCGGTTAAGTCTCTTTCGATGTTTTGAGCGCTGGGAGCGTTCATACTTTTCTCCAATGTCTCCAAGGCCGTTCTAACAAGGAATCAGCTTCCGCAGGACCCCAACTACCCGCTTCATAATTGGGAAATTTGCCCTCAGGTTTGGTCGTTTCCCAGTGGTTTAACACCGGCATCAAAGCCGCCCAGGCCGCTTCCGCCTCGTCGCCGCGAATAAAGAGCGTGGCGTCTCCCAACATACAATCCAGTAAAAGTCGTTCATAAGCTTCAGAGGTGCCTTCCGCAAAGCTGGTTCCATAGCGGAAATCCATGTTTACCGTACGGGCTTCCATGCTCATACCCGGCACTTTGGTCTCAAATTTCAGCGTAATTCCCTCATCCGGCTGAATGCGGATAATTAAAACGTTGGGCGACAATCCATTCATATTGTTTTTGAACAAAAGATTGGGCGGCTCTTTAAATTGAATGGCCGCTTCGGTGGTACGTTTAGGCAGCCGCTTGCCGGAGCGCAGTAAAAAAGGCACCCCATGCCAGCGCCAGGTATCTAAGAAGATCTTAATAGCAGCGTAAGTCGGCGTGGTAGATTCAGGCGCCACACCTTCTTCTTGGCGGTAACCCGGCACTTTTTCACCCGCCAAAAAACCCGGACCATATTGCCCGCGTATAGCGTGGGTACGGACTGTGGTTTCATCAAAAGGGCGGATCGCCTGCAAAATTTTCAACTTTTCATCGCGAATGGCGTCGGCCTCAAAAATAACCGGCGGTTCCATGGCAATCAGGCACATCACCTGAAAAAGATGGTTTTGAAACATGTCCCGCAAAATACCCGAGCTTTCGTAATAGCCTGCCCGGGTACCTACTCCCAGATCTTCCGAAGCTGTAATTTGAATATGGTCCACATGACGCCGGTCCCAGATGGGCTCAAAAATGGAATTAGCGAAGCGCATCACCAAAAAGTTTTGAACCGTTTCTTTTCCCAAATAATGGTCGATACGGTAAATCTGGTGTTCTTTAAAGACTTCCCGGACTTTGACATTGAGCTCTTTAGCGGAAGCTAAGTCATGTCCAAAGGGTTTCTCAATGACAATCCGTGAAAAACCTTTGTCTTCCCTGGCTAATCCCGCCGCGCCCAGATTGGAAATGATGACCTCAAACACATTGGGCGGGGTCGAAAGATAAAAAATCCGATTGCCGATAGTTCCGTTTTTCTCATCCAGCTCATCCAGCTTGGCCGAAAGCGCCTGATAAACCTTAAAGTCGTCGTAACCGCCGGCCAGATAATGAAAGTGCTGCGAGAAACTTTCCCAAATCGCATCCGTAATTTGCGGTTTGCTTTTTACCAGCGCTTCTTTCAGTTTTGCCCTGAAATCGCCGTCCGAAATGACTGACCGGGAAATACCGATCAAATTGAAAGACACGGGTAAAAGATGTTTTTCGTAGAGTTCAAATAAAGCGGGAACCAGCTTTCGGGCAGTTAAGTCGCCGGAGGCCCCATAAATCACCAGGCTGCAGGGCGGCGCGACACGGCCGCTGGACAGGCCTTGCCGAAGCGGATTTTCCAACAGGGTGGGGCTGGGCATGAAGAACCTCATAAAGAAGGGATAAAAGCGCCTCAACTACCGGCTATTTGAACAGAGCCTTGTTTTTCTTTCAAGAGCGACCGAGACTGAGAATCATCATTTTCATGGCGGAAACATGGCGGATTTCAAAAAACTTGTTGCCGAAAATACCACCGGCGAATTTTTCGTGGATAGCACCTGCATTGACTGCGACACCTGCCGCCAGTTGGCCCCTCATACTTTTGAGGACTCGGGCCGTACTTCTTTTGTAAAAGTGCAGCCCCAAACCCCTGAGGAAATACGCCGTGCCACCCAGGCCTTACTGGCCTGTCCTACCGGTTCTATTGGAACTCTGCATCCCAACAGCTCTTCTGAAGTACTTCACGACTTCCCCATGGAAATTGAGGAGGGCGTTTACTATTGCGGCTTCAATTCTCCAAAATCCTTTGGCGGCAATAGTTACTTCATTCAGCGTCCCGAAGGCAATTGGCTGATCGATTCGCCAAAGTTTCTTCCTCACCTGATTAAAAAGTTTGAGTCCATGGGTGGAATTCAATATATCTTTTTGTCCCATCAGGATGATGTAGCCGACGCGGCTAAATACGCCGAACATTTCAAGAGCCAAAGAATCATCCACGAAGCGGACTTAAACGCCCAACCCAACGCCGAAAAAGTAATCAATGGAGAGAACCTCATTGAACTGGCCCCGGGTTTTAAAATTATCCCCACTCCCGGCCACACCCGGGGTCATTGCGTTTTGCTTTTCCAGGATAAATATTTATTCACCGGTGATCACCTGTGGTGGCGCCGTAAACGCCGGCAATTAGGCGCGTCCCAAAGCGTCGCCTGGTATTCCTGGCCGGAACAAATCCAATCCATGGCCCGCCTTTTAAATTATTCTTTTGAGTGGGTGCTGCCCGGCCATGGCGAAAGAAAAAAACTCTCAGCCCCCGAAATGCGTTTGGAGCTGGAAGCATTAGTCAACCGAATGAAGACGACTGTCTAGTATTGGATGGTTTTGATCTTCTCTAAGCTCTGATTCAATACACTTTCGGGCAGCGGTACAAAGAACGCTTTCGCGGAAACTTCCTGACCCTCAGACGATAAAACCCAATTTAAAAAATCAACCAACGCCTGACCCCGGTTGTGCTGATGAAAAGTTTTATCGTAATCTTGGAAAACCGAGATCATGACTTCGGCCATTAAAGGATAAGCTTTTGCCGCTTTAACGTTGTTATTCCCCAAGACGGCCGATTCAATGGATTTCAACGCGGGTTCCACATATTGGCCTGATTCATTCTGAATTTGGGCCACTGGCAGTTGTTTTTCCTGGGCAAAAGAATAGTTCAACACCACAATCACGCCAGCCCATTGGCGTAGTTTATCCAACACCTTTCGGTTGCCGTTGACGTTTTGACCCACAGGCCAATGTAAGTTTTTATCTTTTTCCCGCTTCAGCGTCCATTGGCTGTTTTGTTTGGCCAAAAAAGCCGGAAAGAAATCATTCAGAGAGCTTTCATCCGATTGATGAACAACCAAAATATCCAGATCTGGCAAAAGCAGTTTGGGGTTCACCGCCCGCAGGGACGGGTCATTCCATTTTTTAATCTTACCTAAAAAAATATCCGACAAAAGTTTGGGTGTCAGTCTCAATGCTCCCGAAGAAATACCCGGCAAGTTATAAACCACCGCCTCCGCGGATAAAGCCACGGGACAATACAAAAGATTATGTGATTTTACTTTTTTATCCTCAGCGGCCGTTAAGGCGCTGTCGATCAAGACGAAATCACAATCTTTACTCAAAAACTCATTGATACCTTCAGCCGTATTTTTACTGTCATATTTAATTTTGCTTTTGGAATAATCTGCGATCCAGCTTTGGGCCAGGGGTTTATAAGCCGTTCCGCCCGCGCCTTTCACTTCCAATCCGGCCCAGACAAAAGCGGGGTTTAACAACAGCGCCGACAGGATGATTTTTTTTAATAAGGCTTTCACATAAACCTCTTCCAGTAAAAATGAGTGCGACGCCAAGATTGCCACGACTCCCCACTTGGGTCAATGCGAAAACCTTTAAAAGCTTATTCTTTCCAGAGGTTTCCTTGTTTTTGCCTAAACCGCATCTTATGATGATCAAACTATGAACACCATCGACTTTGAAAAAATTAATCAGGAGTTTGAAACCCAATCCGCGGAAGAAATTGTCCGTTGGGCGGTCAAAAATTTTCCCACCGATATGGCCATGGCCACCTCTTTCGGCGCCGAAAGCGCCGTTTTGCTTCATTTGGTGACTCAAATCATCCCGAACATTCCGGTTCTTTTCACTAACACGGGTTTTCACTTTAAAGAAACGCTCGAGCACCGGGACAAACTGGTCGCGCGCCTCAAGTTAAACCTTCGAGAATTAAAACCTGAAATTTCAAACGAGGAATTTTTGGCGAAAAATGGAAAGCTCTATGAAAGGGATCCGGATTCCTGCTGCGCGGTAAACAAAATCGCGCCCTTTGAAAAAGCCTTGAAGGATTACAAAGCTTGGATCACCGGCATCCGCCGCAATCAGGCTGATACCCGCCAGCAGCGCCAGTTTGTGGAACCCGACCGCGGAACCTTAGTAAAATTCAGCCCGCTCTTAAACTGGACCAGCAAAATGTTTTGGGATTATGCCAAGAAACACGACCTGCCTTATCACCCGCTCTGGGAAAAGGGCTATCTTTCCATTGGCTGCTCGCCCGAAAGCTGTACCCGTCCTGTTCAATTGGGTGAGGATCCGCGCGCTGGCCGCTGGGCTGGCAAAAATAAAATTGAGTGCGGTATTCACATGGATACCAGCAAACAACCCTGAATTAGTTTTAATGGGTGTGTGGTTCTAGAAACGAAAAGCTACAGAAACGCCGTAGGCGTCATGACGGGGGCCTAAAGCTTCCACCGTTAAGGCTGGCCGTCCTAAAATTTCCAAAGTAACCAAAGTAAATGTATGCGTTCCTAAAGCGATCCAGGCCCTTTCCCTGATGCCTGTATCGGAAGCCCAAAGAATAGTCGCGATGGGATAAATGGTTTTGGCTAATCCCGCTAAATTGACAAATTTCAATCCGGCGTCGTAATCCCCCGCACCTACCAGCAAACCCCAGCCTAAGGCATCGACTCCCGCGGTCGACCAGGCGTAAACCGTAGCGTTATCCATAAAGGCCTCGGTATAGGCCCAACCGTAATAATCCGCCGCCACGATGGGCACCGTGATCAGTTCATTACCTGCCTTGGCCGAACCCACCGTTAAAAACAAAACGCACAGGGCTAACCATGACTTCTTTTGAAAGCCAAAAGAGAACATTAATGTCCCGCGGCCGGCGCCGTTGTAGCCGCGGCAGTCGGAGCGATTGAAACCACCGGCGTCGCCGTAGCCTCAGGCGTAGGTGTCATCACCGCCGCCACTGTAGGCACCGGAGTCGGATCAATCCATTGCATGCCAATCGGCCAGGTTGTCTTGGGATAAATATAAACAAAAACAGGAATCTCATTCACCGACTGACAATTATCGTTAGCCGTGTAGCGGTAAATAACGATCGAAATGTTGTAACAATCGGTCGTCAGCTGATCACCGTAAGGCTCAAATCGCTGGCAGCTGTTGGAAATAGAAATCGGTAAAAAGTAAGCCGACTCCTGATCAAAATTAATCGTGGGTTTTAGCCCGTTGGTCGGCACCTTGTTCGAGTCAAAGGTCGCGGTCATGCTGTTCCAATAATTGTCGAAATCCGCCTGGGTGTTCACAATCACCGCGCCCTGCTGCATTAAAGTCGAGCCGATGCCGGTAGCGCCGTAAATGAGGCGGTGGGGATAAATATGAGGCGCGCATTTATCTAAAACATTTCGGTTATAGCCGTCCGTCGTGCTGGGGGGAACAACTTGAACATTGTTGGGGTTATCCAGCGAAACACAGCCAGCCCCTAAAGTTACCAGCCCCAAACTTAAAAAAATCACTTTGATTAGATTATTCATCGCCTTTTCCTTTGCGTACTACGCGTCCATCCAGCACATAAACTTTGCCTTCGGAAAGCACCCATTCCACTTCGGAATATTGCTCCCATTTGCTCGCTAAACGGCGGGTTAATTTTACCACCTCGAAAAGCTCAAACCCTTTTAGCGGAAATTCTTTAGGAAAGTATTTCCAGGGCGCGTCAATCAAGCCCTGCATCAAACCCTTTTCCGGCGTGATTTTCAGCGTCAACTCGGTTTCTTGAGTCACGGAGGAGACACTGATTTCCACATCCGAAAGCTTCCATCCCTTTTGCGGATAAGCCCGGCACACCCCTAAAGCGGAGACCATTAGGGCCTTTTGAACAATAAAGTTTTTATCCGGCTTGACCGAGCTGAATACAGTTCGCACCACCTGTTCTCTCGACAGGGGTTTCAAGGACATCAGAGTATTTCGTTTCGCGCCGGAGCCTTCGGACATCCGAAGCCAATAAGGTCCGTCGCCCAAATCGGTCATCGCTTGCCGAACCGGCTCTTCCGCCCGAACGCGGGGAATGCCGCCGCAAATAAAGCCTGGCGAGGTTTCGGCTCCCAACGGCAAAAGCTCACTCAGACGTCCCGCCAATTTGCCGTACACATCTCCATAGCCTTCGGTCAAACTCAAAAGCCAAACCCGTGGAGGATGAAGCGAGCGGCGCAGCGCTCCCGCGACAATTTCCAATTGGGGCGCCAGCAAAACACTGACGAAGGCCAAAAACCATCCGCTCACTAAATCGGGCAGGTAATGAAATCCTAAAAGAAGCGTAGAGCACCAAATGCCCACCGCTAAGGGCAGTCCCCAGAAAAGCGCCTGACGGTCGTGGCGGATTTGCCAAAATAAGAGATAGGCTGAAATAGCGCCATGCAGACTGGGAAAAACGTCAAACTTCGCGCCCATGTTGATCACCAGCGCCTGGGTTAAACTAAAAATAATCCCCCCATGCAGCCCAACCCATTCAGCTGGATAAGCGAAACGTGGTCCTACCGCCGGATAAAGGAGATAACCCGTGAAGCCGCCAATATAAACCAGCGTCAGACCCAGCATGAACCGCTGGTAAAGCGCCCGGCGTAAATAACAGTGGTAGATCAAAAGGCTGAAGAGCCAAACAAAAAGCGCCAAATAGCAAAAAGAAAAAAAGTCGGTCCAAAAAGGATGGCCTTCCAGCCCGTTTTGCCAAAGAGAAAGTCCCTTGCCCATCAGTTGGGTATTCAGTTGATGCAGATCCTTGTCATAGAGCTGAGGATGAAGCACTGGCACCAGCGCTTTCATCAAACCATAACAAAGAGCCAAGCCCAGATAAGGCACCAAACCCCTCACCAAGCCCCAGGTTCCGAAAGGAGGGGGCCGGCGGACGGAGACGAAATACATCCAGACCAGCCAAAGAAGCGTGTTAAAGGAGCTTTGGAACAGAGCTGAGGCCGCGTTTGGCACTTCAGAGAAAAAAGCGCCCAGGGAAAGGAAATGGAAAACCAAAATTAAAAGAGAAGTCAGCAGCTCGGAGGGAGAAAAGACCCAAAAGTTCTTTCGAAAATGCGGCGTCGTGAAATAGGACAAAAAATGCTCCTCAAAAATAGCTTCGACGCCGTTAGTTTAACATAACCCTTACGATCATTGAAATTCGTTCTGACCTTTAGACGTATCGCCCACAAAAAAAGCCCCCGGGAATATCCCGGAGGCTTTTACTTTTAAAAAAACAGCTAGTTATTACTTATTATCGTGCCATTGTTGAACGACACCGCAAGCAACTCTGGCTCCCGAGTTGCCTGTCGGCTGGGTTTTATAATCATCCTTACCGCCGTGGACAATCACGCTGCGGCCGATAATGGTATTATCACCCGACAATTGAACCACCTTGTCATGGCGCATGTAGTTGGCCACACCGTTAGCGTCAGCGTTCAGGTTGCCCAAGTCGCCTTCATGGCGGTCTTGCGCGTCCGGCGCGCCGTGATCTTTATGAGTCGGGTTAAAGTGGCCCTTGGCCGAGCTTCCGTCCGGCGCGGAGCAGTCACCCGCTTCATGAATATGAAAACCATGCTTGCCCGGAGTCAAACCTTCCACATGGGCCTTAATCAAAACATAGCCGTCTTTTTGAATGAACTTCACTTCACCATGAACCGTATTACCCTTGGTCGGACTCAATTCCGCGACCGCCGTAATGGGAGTTGTATCCGCCATCACCACTGCCGGGCCCAATACCATCGCTACCAAAACCACTGCCTTCAAAGTTTTCTGAATCATCGTTTCCTCCTCAGGGATAAATCTGCATGAATCTTTTCATACTTCGGTTTCTCAAATCAACCCAAACGCTCTTTTAGTTTAAAAAGCGTTTAACCTTTGCGAACTCTCGATTTGAGAGTCTTTTTTTCTTCGGCAAACAAAGCCAAAATCTCATCGGCAATTTTCTCAGCGGACTTTCTTTCGGTCTCAATGGTGTAATCGGCATACTTCTTGAAAAGCGGTACCCTTTCTTTATAGAGAGCGGGTAGGGTGGTTCCTCCTCGACAAACTACGCCTCTTTGGGACCAATCAGGCAGCCTCTTCTGAAGGGTCGTTAAAGCCACTTTCAAGTAAATGCGGGGCCCTAAACGGCCTAATTGGGCCATTCCCTTGGGATAATAAACCGCGCTGCCCCCGGGGGAGATCACCCCATGCCATTGGCGCAGCTGTTGGAGGCTCAAATCCTCCATCTTCATAAAGTCCTTCATCCCCAGTTCATCCAACACCCGTTGAAGCGGTTTACGGTATTTGCGTTCAATCAGTTCGTCCACATCCACAAAGTGATAGCGTAATTTTTGAGCCAGAATTCTTCCAATCGTACTTTTGCCGCTGCCAAACATTCCGACTAACACCAGGTTTTCCGGAAAATTTTTGGGCCGAAAATGACTTTTGACGATAGGTTTACGGGCCACCGGAGTTTTAATTTTTTTCATGC
>JABDGD010000013.1:0-718 GCA_013286205.1 Candidatus Firestoneibacteriota bacterium
GATGATTACCACCTTCCCCGTCAGGGAAGCATGACCTGGGAATTAGCTTCAGGCTTTACCTTTAACGGCACCGGAGATATCACGAACAATTACGCGGGAGCGCCTTCGACGTTGAATGTGGCGGCAGTCGCTCCTACCACGGCAGATTTTGATTTCGGCGCGGATTACACTATGAACCCTAATTTACAGCTGGGCGCCCAATTTCAACTGATGACCAAACAGAATCTTGTGATTTACCAACCCTATACCACGGTAATCGGTGGAAACTCTTATATCGCGACTAATACCACCACCTGGTCTGAAGCCTGCATTGGCGGCGCGCTGGATGGCAAATATTTACTTTCACTCAACAATGATTTTCGTCTGATCTTTAATGGACAGGCTGGGTATTATTCGCTGGTGGGTTCGAGTTTTGTAAGCCAGGGCAATACTTTAACGACGTTAAACTTGAGTGGTTCCAGCCTGGGCGGATTAATCGAGACCAAGATCGAGTGGATTTTGGATCAAGGCGGTTGGGCACTTGATTTAGGACTGGGTTACCGGCTTTTGAGCTTTAATACGATCACTTATACCAATCCGAATAATAATCAAACGCAGGTGTTTACGAACAGCAACGGCGGCAATGTGACTTTTGATTTTTCCGGACCATGCGTGAGTTTGGCCGCGAGGTTCTTTTAAAAGGTTTAAAAAACCGTGGTTTTTTTCTCCTGATTTTTTA
>JABDGD010000013.1:728-52888 GCA_013286205.1 Candidatus Firestoneibacteriota bacterium
TCGGTTTTTCGCTTTTAAATCGCTATAATTTTGACCAGTTTTTGATTCTTCAAAAAATATTAAGGTAATTATATGATTAAAAAAATAATGATGGTTTTGATTTTGTTTTTGTTTTCATCTGTTTCGGTTTGGGCTGCCGCTACTTCAGACGCTTATTATCAGGCGGGAAACAAGCTGTATATGCAGGGCAATTATGATTTGTGTATTAAATATTACAAAGCGGCCATTCAAGTTGACCCCCAAAATTGGAAAGCTTATCAAGCTCTCGGCAGCTGTGAATATCACATGGGCAAGACGGATGACGCGATCCGCGATTTTAATCAGAGTCTCGCTATCAATCCCAATAATCCGGCCCTTCAAGGCTTTGTGAATAAAATCTCAACGAGCCCGGCGGTTCCGCCCGCGCCTTCCGCTCAGACCCGGACTATGATTTATGGAGACAGACGTTTGCCAAAACAAGGCGGTATTGATTGGTGTCTGGGATGGAGCGTGGATAACATGAGCTACCAGGATTTGGTAACCGATTTCGCGCCGGTGACGCTTACCTTTGCTTCCGAACCTATCGGTGTTGAACTTTATGCGGGCGCTGATTACAACCTTTCTCAAAATTTTGAATTAGGTGCGCAACTTCAATACATCGACAAGGAACCTGAATCAATTTCCAGTATTTATACGACGGATGGATATATTTTTCAGGAATCATGCGCGGGCCTGGCGGTTGAAGGCAAATATTTACTGCCGCTCAGCGACCAATTCCGGCTTAGTTTTGGCGCTCAAGTTGGTTATTACACTTTGGTGGGAACTACCTATAGTTATTCCGATGGATATTTTTCTGCGAACTATAATTTAAACGGTTCTAGTGTGGGTGAAGTTATTGGGGCTGAACTCGAATGGGTAATGGATCACGGAGCCTGGGCTATCGATTTTGGTTTAGGTTACCGGGCTTTGAGCTTTGGAACAATTACCTATACAGCGGACACATCTTCGTCTTCCTATTCGGGTTCAGGAGCGGCTACTTCTACAGCCCAAACATTGAAGAGTGTTAGCGGCGGGAATTTCACGATGGATTTTTCAGGGCCTCGAGCGAATTTTGGAGTTCGATTTTTTTAAGGCAGGCACATGGCAAAACAGTACTGGCTAATGAAGGCTGAAGAAGAAGCCTATTCCATCGAGCAATGGAAGAAAGATAAATCCATTTTTTGGGACGGGGTGCGCAATTACACCGCCCGCAATTTCATGCGCGACCAGATGAAAAAGGGCGACGGCATGTTTTTCTATTATTCCAACGGCAAGCCCAGCGGTATCGTGGCTATTGGCGAAGTAGTCAAAGAAGGCTATCCGGATCACACGGCTTTTGACCCCAAAGATATTCATTACGACCCCAAGAGTGACCCGAAAAAGCCTACCTGGTACATGGTGGATGTAAAGTTTGTGAGGGCCTGCAAACAGATTGTGGGGTTGGATTTACTGAAGAAGGTGCCAGGTCTGAAGAACATGAAGCTCTTTAAAGAATCCCGTCTGTCCGTTTCGCCGGTGACTGAGGCCGAGTGGAAAATCATCATGAAGATGATCGACGCTCAATAGGTTAAAAGATTTTAACGCTTTCGATGGAAGGCGAGCGGTCCTTGGCCGCTTCTCCCGGTATCTCAAAATAAATCCAGGTATCGCCCACCCGGCCTGTGGCCGGAATCACGGTAGCCCAGCCTCTGGCGATCGGCGTGAGGGATGGCGCGAAAACGGGCCCCAGCTGGAATAATAAAACATTTACGGCGTAAACCGTGCCCGGTTGGGGAGCTGACAGATCTTTTTGTGTCCAACGGCTCCAGTTCATTCCATAGAGCGTAGGCTCTACCGCTCCGCCAAATTGGGCGAGCTTGATATTTTTCCAGCCGCGCTGCCTGGCTGTCTCCGCCAGTCTTTTTATATCCTGCCCCATATCGACATTGGAATCGCCCAGATAGTAGATCTTTTTATTCCAGCTCACCCAATCGTTGTAATAGCTGATCATATTCGGGGTGCTGGCGAGGACACTAGCCGCGTGCCAGAGCAGAAGACCGATCACTAATATTTTCCCCGCGGCTTTTTTTTGCCACAGTTTTTCCAGCAGAAAAGCCGCCATTAAAATTAAAAAGGGATAGATCGGCAGAAGATAACGAACGCCCAAATTTTGAACGGGAAGAATACAGGCGAAGAAAAACAGGGCAGGCAGCCAAAGCCAGGCGGGAATTTCTTTTTTACGCAGGCCGTCCACGATGACGCGGAGGGTTAAAAGTGAAAAGGGAAGCGTGCTTTTGAGAACGAAGGCCGCGGGGAAATAAAACCAGTGATTGAACGGGGAAGCGACACCCAAAAAGTAAGTCGGGTGATGCAGAGAGAACATGTTGAGCACCGAAGCCAGGTTGAGCCAAAAATAAACTAAGGGAAACCAATGGTTTTTGTCGAAAAGGGTGCCAGGCAGATAAACGGCGCAGATGAAAATGAGAAAGGCCGCGGACAACCAGATCCAGTTTTTTTAAAATTTTTGAAAGCTGGGAAGAAGAGGATGACCGCCAATAATGAAAAGCTTCTAAGAGCATGAGCGCGGGAATGATAAATAAGGCTGAAAATTTCGAGCCAACTGCCCCGCCGAGCAGAGCGCCGGCCGCCAGGCTCCAGAGTGAATCCTGATTTTCGAGATGCTTTTGAAAGGCGAGGACCGCCGCCAAAATGAAAAAGGCCGCCGGGACATCGGATCCGCATTGGGCGGAAAAAGCGGAGAGGGTGGGTTCAAAGGCCCAGAGCGCCAGGGCCGAAAGAGTAACGATAGGATGGCTTTGGCGGGTCAGCCCAAAGAGCAGCAGACCAATGCCCAGGCCAAATAAAAAGGTAATGAAGCGGCAGCGTTGAAGCATGGTCTCGAAGATGTCTTTATTCAGCACGAACAGAAATTGGTAACCCCGAAGCTGGCATTGACCCATATTGAAATTAAGAAATGATTTAAATCGATCGAGACGGGATTGGTCCCTTTTGTCCAGCATCGCCAAAGAGTCGCCCGGTTGAAGATGGTCGAGGCCCATATCCCCATTGCCCGCGTCTTTGACGTCCATGAATTTCAAAGGCAAAGTCTGCAGCATTTTTAAAAAAACCGGGTGGGTACCGTTGGAAATCACATCACCTTTCCAACAGGCGTAACCGTCGGCGATATCCATGGGTTCATCATCGGTGGGCGAGTCGTTGACGATACGCGGAATGACTTGAACGGAAAATAACAGGGCGAAAACCAAAAACCAGATCCAGGGGTTTGAGAAGCGGGAAGAAAGCATGGGTTTATTTTAAGCGGTTTTGGCCGGGGGTAAAGAAAGGGTTTATAAAGGTTTGACGGCTTTAAACCGCAACCGCACGTAATCCGCGGTCCAATGACCCTGATTGTCGAAAAGTTGAGGCCGCACCGCTTCTTGAACTTCCTCTAAAAAGACCGGAATGTCTTCGGGGCTCAACTCGGCCAGATAGCTTTTGCGGAAAGTTTTCACCCAGGCTTTGGCGTCATGGGGCAGGGGAGTGGGCCGGTCAAAGTGTTGAATGAACTCGACTTTGAACCCGCGTTGTTCCAGCAGAGCCTGATATTCCTTGGGTGAGGGATAAAAATTAGGATCGGGGACTTTGCCCAGCAGGCCGCGCTTTTGAAGAGACGCGCGCATGGCGGTTTCCAGCTGATTCACATTTCCCTTGCCGCCCATTTCGGCCACAAAGCGGCCTCCCGGCTTGAGTGCCCGGTAAACACCCTCGATGACTTTTTCTTTTTGTTTCATCCAATGAAGCGCGGCATTGCTGAAGACCGCGTTGAATTCTTCTTTGAACGTCAGCGCCTGGCCGTCCATGAGGTGGGCATCGACGCCTAACTCTTTGGCGCTTTGAATGAAGCTGTCGCTGGAATCTACGCCTACCACTACACTACCCTTGTCCATTAACTGTTTGGCCTGAATGCCATCACCGCAGCCCAGATCCAAAATCCGCTCACCCGATTGGGGAGCCAGAAGATCCATCACGCCCGCGCCGAGGTTCGTCACGAAGCGGGCGTTTTGATCGTAATCTTGGCTATTCCAGGTTTGTTGGGCCATGGGCCCTCCTAAAAATCAGTACCCCGAAACGTAGGGGAGCTTCTTGGCGACTTCGGCTGTCTTAGCCGCGTTGGCCAACAAAATTCCCGTGGTGTCCCAGGTGCCATTGACCAGGGCGTTGCGCTTGGATTCATGGATATCGAACTTCAAGTGCTCTTTGCCATCGGCTAGGAGAACTTTTTTATCCAGATCCAAAGTGAAATGGGTTGCCGGCTTTTCCTTCGCCAGAGCCTGCAGTTTTTGCATGTCGGCCTGGCTGACGGTGGCGGTCGGAATGCCCAGCATGGTGCAGTTGCCCGCGAAAATTTCCGCGAAGGACTCACCAATGATGGCTCTCACACCCCAGCGCATGAGCGATTGGGGAGCGTGTTCACGGGAGGAACCGCAGCCGAAGTTTTGGTTCACAAACAAGAGATGAGAACCCTGGAACTGAGGCAGGTCAAAGGGATGGCCCTTGGGTTTGCCCTCGGCGTCAAAGCGCTCGTCATAAAAGGGATATTGGCCCATGTTAGTGAAAGTAATCTCTTTCAAATAACGGGCGGGAATAATGCGGTCCGTATCAATGTCATTGCCTTCGACTGGGACTGCCTTGCCTTCGATTTGATTGATCTTGCTCATGCCATCACCTCCCGGATATCAGCGACTTTGCCTTCGATAGCCGCCGCGGCCACCATGGCCGGACTCATCAACATGGTTCTTCCTGTTTTGCTGCCCTGACGGCCGATGAAATTGCGGTTCGAGGACGAAGCGGAAATTTCATTGCCCTGCAGCTTGTCGGGGTTCATGGCCAGGCACATGGAACAGCCGGCCTCACGCCATTCAAACCCAGCTTCGGTAAAAATTTTATCCAGCCCTTCTTTTTCGGCCTGCAGTTTGACCTGTTGGGAGCCCGGCACCACAAAGGCGCGGACCGATTTGGAAACCTGACGGCCCTTGGCGACTTTCGCGGCCTCACGCAAGTCCGAGATACGGCCATTGGTGCAGCTGCCGATAAAAGCCACGTTGATCGGAGTGCCCTTGATGGACTGGCCCGGCTTGAGTTCCATATGCTTGTAAGCCAGCTCAACGGTTTTCACTTCGTCCGCGGAGAAAGAAGCCACCGCTGGCAATTTGTCGTTCACGCCGACGGATTGGTCGGGCGTGATACCCCAGGTGACGATCGGTTCAATGTCTTCGCCTTTAAAGGTGACGATATCGTCATAGACCGCGTCTTTGTCCGAGGCGATGGATTTCCAATGCGCCACGGCTTTGTCCCACTTGTCCGCGGCAGGCGAATAAGGGCGGCCCTTCAAATAATCAAACGTCGTTTGATCGGGGTTCACATAACCGATACGGGCTCCGCCCTCGATGGCCATGTTGCAAACCGTCATGCGCTCTTCCATGGTCATGGCGTCAAATACTTCTCCGCCGTATTCGTAGGCGTAACCAATGCCGCCCTTTACGCCCAGCTTCTGAATGATATAGAGGGTGACGTCCTTCGCGGTAACGCCCGGCTTCAACTTGCCGGTCACATTGATGCGGCGAACTTTTAAAGCATCCATAGATAAGCACTGGGTGGCCAACACATCGCGCACCTGAGTGGTGCCGATACCGAAGGCCAGAGTACCAAAAGCCCCATGAGTGGAAGTATGCGAGTCGCCGCAGGCAATCGTCATGCCCGGTTGGGTTAAACCATTTTCGGGTCCAACGATATGCACGATGCCCTGTTTGCCTGACTTAAAGTCGAAGAAGGACACGCCGAAGTTTTTGACGTTCTTCTCAATCGCTTCCATCATTTGCTCAGCCTCGTTGTCCTGGAAAGGACGGGCCTGGCTCTTGGTCGGCACAATGTGATCGACCGTGGCGAAGGTGCGGTTGGGATAAGCGACCTTCAAACCCTTCTCAGTGATCATGTCAAAAGCCTGGGGGCTGGTGACTTCATGAATCAGATGCAGGCCGATGAAAAGCTGGTATTGGCCCGTGGGCAATTTTTCCACCACGTGGGCGGCCCAAACTTTGTCGTACAGCGTTCCTTTAGACATATAAACCTCTTTAAACAGCGGATGGGATTGATGGAGAAAATATAGGTTTCGAGGAGTTATTTGTAAAAGATATAGTTTCTATGGTATTCATAGTTAATAACTATGGAAACCCACCAACTGCGCTACTTCTTAGCCGTCACCCAAACAGGCCGTTTTACGGCGGCGGCGAAGCAATGCAATGTGTCCCAACCGTCCCTGAGTATTCAAATCGCCAAACTAGAAGAAGAACTGGGTGGGGAACTTTTTGAGCGGGGGAAAAAGGGAATCAAACTGACCTCACGGGGAGAACTGTTTTTACCCCGGGCCAAGGCGATTTTGGGCGAGATGGAATCGGCTCAAGTGGATGCGCTAGCTTTGTCGGGTCTTTCCATGGGGAAGGTTAGTCTGGGCTGCATGCCCACTACCGGCGCGCATTTGCTGCCGCCGATTTTGACGTCGTTTCGGAAAGCTTATCCTCATATACAGGTTCAATTAAAAGAAGAATCCTCACCAGAACTGGCGAAAGATCTGAGCCAGGGCGAAGTGGAGTTGGCCATTCTGGATGAGGCGGGGTTACAGCCGGGGTTAGACCACCAAACCATTTTGACCGAAGAACTGCTGTTGGTTTTACCGGCCAAACATCCATTGGCGGGTAAAAAATCCCTCAGCCTCAAACAAGTAGCAGACGAACCTTTTATTCTGATGAAGTCCGGGCACGGATTCCGTCAGATCACTTTGGATTTTTACCGCAAGGCGGGGCTGGAACCCAAAGTGGTTTTTGAGAGCGGCGGCATTGAGACTGTGCAGGCTCTGGTTGCGGCGGGATTGGGTATCAGCCTGGTACCCCAAATGGTGGCGAAGTTTCCCGGGGTGAGTTACGCCAGTGTTTCACAACTTCACGCGGCGCGTACGCTTTCTTTAGCGTGGCGCAAAAAAGCGCCATTATCCCACGCGGCGGAAGCGCTTAAAAAAGTGATCCTCTCCACGGTTAAACGTTAAAGATTTTTTCTCGTCTTGCTTTCACTCCAAAATCCTTCCTACTATTGCCTCAGTTCATCACAGGAGGGCAATATGAAAATCGGAATTATCGGATCAGGCGTTGTTGGACAAACTTTGGGCGCGAAGCTGGTGGCGCTGGGACACGATGTGGTTTTAGGAACAAGAGACCCGCAAAAGCTCGATGAAAAAAAGAACATGGCTGTCAGTCTGAAAGAATGGCTGGCTTCGGTGCAAAACAAAGCCAAGGTCGTCACCTTTAAAGAAGCAGCCTCTCATGGAGACGTTTTGATTACCTGCACTCACGGACAAATTTCGGTTGAAGCCCTCAAATTGGCTGAAGCGGATAAAGTGGGACCAAAAGTTCTCATCGATACGGCTAACGAATTGGATTTTTCAAAAGGTTTTCCCCCGATGGTTCTGGCATCACAGGACCGCTCGGTTGGTGAAAACATTCAAAAAGCTTTTCCCAACTTGAAAGTGGTAAAAACACTCAACACCATGGCCGCGCCGGTGATGGTTAATCCCAAAGCGGTCGCGGGCGGGGATCACACGATTTTTATGGCGGGTAATGACAAAGACGCGAAAGCGAAAGTGGCTGACTTGTTGAAGTCTTTCGGCTGGTCGGACATTTTGGATTTGGGCGACATCGGCGCCGCCCGCGGCCCTGAAATGTATATGGGTATGTGGATCCGCTTATATGGAACGCTTCAAAACGGCATGATCAACATCAAGGTTCAGCGCTAAAAGCAGGTTTTTATGCCTGCCTGGGGTTTTCAATCCCAGGCAGGTATCTTTCAAGTTACTTCCTTCCTTTTTTGTTTCTACTGTCTATCTGTCTCCATTCTTCCTAACGTGAATCAGGTTGGTCATGAAAATTGAGTGGAGGATGATATGAATATCGCTTTGTGGGTATTGCAGGGATTTTTAGCGTTCGCTTTTGTGATGGCGGGCAGCATGAAGGCTTTTTCCTACGAGAAGTTTAAAAAGCAGGCGGGTGATCACGCGCCTGCTAAAAATTTAGCCCTCTTTATTGGTTTGTGTGAAATTGCTGGAGCGATTGGCCTCATTCTTCCCTGGGCAACGGGAGTGGTTCCGGTATTAACTCCGGTAGCCGCGTCGGCTTTGGCCCTGGTGATGATATTAGGAGTGGGTCACCATCTTCAGCATAAAGACCCCTTTTCAAAAGCAGTTCCGGCGTTCGTTCTTTTTGTTTTGAGCGCTTTAGTAGCGGTGGGGCGTTTCTAAAACTGTCTGAACATAAAAAAGCCTTCTGATTTTGGTCAGAAGGCTTTTTTTATTTAAACTGATTCCAAGATCGCCGCGATGCCCATGCCGCCGGCGGTACAGATGGAAATGAGTCCGCGCTTTTTACCTTCAGTGGAAAGCAGTTTAGCCAGAGTGCCCGTGATACGGGCGCCGGTCGCGGCGAAGGGATGGCCCATCGCCAGGCTGCTGCCCATCACGTTCATTTTTTTGTGGTCCAGCGAGCCGATGGCGGAAGAGCGGCCCAGCACATCTTTGCAGTAGCTGTCACTTTCCCAGGCTTTCAAGGTGCAAAGTACCTGGCCCGCGAAGGCTTCGTGAATCTCAAAGTAATCAAAATCCTGAAAACCCAAGTTGTTGCGGGTCAGCAATTGCGAAACCGCTTTAGTCGGGGCCATGAGTAAACCCGCGCCATGCACATAATCGACTGCGGCCGTTTGAACATCCACAATTTTGGCTAAGGGTTTGGCGCTGATTTTCTTCGCGCCGTCTTCGTTACCAATCAGCAAAGCGGCAGAACCATCGGTAAGGGGCGAGCTGTTACCGGCAGTGAGGGTTCCGGCCTTCATATCAAAAGCGGGTTTGAGTTTGGCGAGTTTTTCTATGGTGGTGTCGGCCCGCAGGGTTCCGTCTTTGGTTAAGCCCTGAAAGGGATAAACCAAATCGTTAAAGAATCCAGCGGCGTAAGCTTTGGTGCCGTTGATGTGGCTGGCCAAGGCCAACTCGTCCTGCGCCTCACGGGAAATTTTCCATTCTTTCACCATGAGCTCGCAATGCTCGCCCATGGACATGAGTGTGCGGGGCTCCCGCACGGCGGGTAGTTGGGGTTTTAAATCTTTCAGCGAGAAATGGCTAAGAACTTTCAACTTTTGGCCGAAGGTTCGCGCGCGGTTGAGGCCGAGTAACAACTTCTTCATACCTTCTGAAACTTCTATAGGAAGATCGCTATTGGTATCTACGCCCGCCGCGATGCCCAGATCAATGGCGCCAGTGTGAGCCTTGAGCGCGATCTGCCAGGCGGTTTCCAGGCTGGTGCCGCAGGCCCGCTGAACGTTGTAGGCGGGGGTATTGGGGTCCAGTTCTGTGGACAAGACGCATTCACGGGCAAGGTTAAAGTCTGAGGAACTGTTGATGACCGCACCGAGAGCTACGTCACCAAGTAAGTGATTTTGTAATTTGAATTTTTTGATCAGTTCATTCAGTGATGCCACCATGAGGTCTTTACGCGTGACGTTGGCATAGTTGGTTTGGCTTTTCACAAAGGGAATGCGGGCACTGCCGAGAACATAGACTGGTTTGGCTGAGGATTTCATATATAGACCGTCCTTTCCGTGGGTAAAAACTAGCACGAGGAAATTTAAAAATATAGGTTGACAGGTACCCTACCTACTAGTAGGATTGTCGCATGGAGGCCGTTATGGAAAAGACAGACACCAAACAAAACATTTTAACCCTGGCCCAGGAGTTCATTCAGGTAAGGGGCTATAACGCCTTCAGCTATCAGGATATTTCAGACCGCTTGAAGATTCAAAAGGCCAGCATTCATCACCACTACCACTCCAAGGAAGATCTGGGAGCGGAAGTGATGGAAGCTGCCCGGGTTCGGTTTATGGATTGGAATGCTTCCCTGGACGCGTCGCTGACGCCTTCCCAGAGGCTGGATTTGTTTTTGGAATCTCTCAATGCCTGGGCCAAGCAAAAAGACCGCATTTGTCTGACCGGTATTTTCAGCGCTGAATGGAATACCCTGCCACCGAAGGTGAAAAAGAAGGTGGACGAGTTCCAAATGATCCGCCGCCAATGGCTGGTCAAAACGCTTGAAGCGGGCCGCAAGAGCGGTGAATTTAAAGGCGGCAAGCCCGTGGAAGAACAGGCGATTTTTATTCAATCGGCTATTCAGGGCGCGCTGCAAATCGCCCGCCTTCAGGAAAAGCCGTCGCATTATCTGGCAGTCGTTGAACAGGTTAAAGAGATGGTAAAAAAGTAAAAAAATTTGCCTCCGTTGCCTACCAACTAGTAGGTCGGAATAAGAAAAGAAAGGATTCAATCATGAAAACCATCCAAAACAAAATCGGAGCGGGGCTGGTGCTGACGGCAGTCTTGATCGCGGGAACGGCCTTATGGATTCAGGCTTCCCACTATGAAAGCACGGACAACGCCTACACCGAAGCCCATGTAGCGACACTGTCGCCGAAAGTCGCGGGGTTAGTAACCGAAGTGCTGGTCGAAGAAAATTACCGGGTGAAAAAAGATCAGGTGCTTGTGCGCATTGATCCCCGGGATTATCAGAACGCGCTGGATTCGCTCAAGGCTGAACTGGGCGGCGTGGAGGCCTCACTGAAGCTGGCGGAGAAAGATTACAAACGCGCTTCCGCCTTATTCGCTGAAGAAGCGGTGCCGGAACAATACCGGGATAACAACGCGACAAAACTTCAGGAATTACAAAAGAAGCGGGATGAGATTCAGGCTCGTATCGCGCAGGCTGAACTTAATTTGAGTTTTACGGAACTGCGCGCCCCGGCGGACGGCATCGTGGGCAAAAAACTGGTGGAGGCGGGCATGGTGGTGAGCCCGGGGCAGCCCCTGGTGTCCTTTGTGGATTCCAGAACGCCCTGGATTGTGGCGAACTTTAAAGAAACTCAGCTTAAAAAAATGACCATCGGCCAAAAGTGCGAAATCAAAATTGATTCCATCGGCGGCAAAAAATTTGAGGGTCAAATTGAAAGCTTTGCGCCGGGCACGGGAGCGACCTTCGCGCTGATTCCGCCCGAGAACGCCACAGGAAACTTTACGAAAATTGTGCAAAGGGTCCCGGTGCGTATTCAATTTACGCCGGATTCCATCCAGGGTTATGAAGACCGCATCGTGTCAGGGTTGTCGGTTGAAGCTAAAGTCCAACTGAACTGAGAAAGCCATGAACGAGAAAGCCACCTTCAAACAATGGATCGCGGTGATCGGAGCCCTCTTGGGTTCCTTCATGGCCATCCTCGATATCTCTATCACCAACGCGTCCCTGCAGGATATTCAGGGCGGCCTGAACGCGACGCTGGATGAAGGCGCCTGGATTTCCACGGCCTATCTGGTCGCCGAAATCGTGGTGATTCCCCTGACCGGCTGGCTGAGCCAGGTGTTTGGTTTGCGCCGCTACCTGCTTTACAGCGCGGCGGTATTCATTGTGGCTTCCATGCTCTGCGGCGTGGCTCACAGCCTGGGCGCGATGATTTTCTTCCGCGTCATTCAGGGTTTCTCGGGCGGGGTGCTCATTCCCCTGGCAGTTACCATCATTCTCACCAATTTGCCGGCGGGCCAAAAACCGCTGGGACTATCGCTCTTCAGCCTGTCGGCCACCTTCGCTCCTTGCATTGGGCCGACGATTGGCGGCTGGCTGACCGTGAACTACGCCTGGCCCTACATTTTCTATATCAACCTCGTGCCGGGCATTCTGTTGATGTTCCTCGTGGGTTACGGATTGGACCAGACCCCGACCAAACTGGAACTGCTTCCACAGGGCGATTGGTGGGGCATCGTTTCCATGGCCTTGGCACTGGGCAGTCTGACCGTGGTACTGGAAGAGGGTGTGCGTAAAGACTGGTTCGGATCGGACCTGATTCTTTACCTGACGATTACCTGTGTGTTAGCCGCTGTTGTTTTTCTGGCGGTAGAAATTCACAATCCTAAACCTTTTATCAATATCCGGCTTTTGCTGCGCCGTAATTTTCTACTGGTGAATTTGGGCGCCCTGGCTTTTGGTTTCGGCATCTATGGCTCCATCTTTATCCTGCCGTTGTTTCTGGCGCAGATTGAGCATTACGACGCGACTCAGATTGGGGAGATCATCATGTGGTCGGGATTCCCGCAGCTTTTGATTATTCCGATTCTGCCCGCGCTGGTGAAGCGTTTTGACAACCGAATTTTGGCGGGATTGGGCTTCCTTCTTTTCGGTACCAGCGCTTTCATGAATGCCGGTATTACCAAAGATTGGGGCTATGACCAGTTTCTCTGGTCGCAGGTGGTGCGGGCGCTGGGTCAGCCTTTCATTATTACCTGCATGTCGAACTTGGCTTATACGGGCATGGAGCCGGCGGAGGTCGGGTCGGCTTCGGGACTTTTTAACATGATGCGCAATCTGGGAGGCTCCATCGGTATCGGGGTTTTGGGCGCGATTCTGAATAACCGTTATCACCTGCACTTTACCCGCATCGCGGAGTCAACCAGCCGTTTTTCCATCGGGGCGCAGGAACAGATCACTAATCGCACTGGAGTTTTTGCCCTGCGGTCCAGCGGCGAAAATCTGCACCAGGCGGTGGCGACGATTTTTAGCACCGTCAATCGTGAAGCTTTTGTGATGGCTTACAGCGACTGTTTTATGGCCATTGGGGTGATGTTTTACATCAGTGTGGTGTTGATCGCTTTTGTTCAAAAGGCCAAGGCGCCCGCGGGTGCCGGGGCCGCGCACTAAGGAGGGGGTCATGAGCTGGGAACAATACTTTGGCGCGGGTGATTTTGAAAAAACGAGACCGGACCGGATGTTGAAAGAAGTTAAGGAGTTGGTCCAGCGCAGGGACAACATGGTGGCGCGAGTGGTTTCGGTTTATGGGGGGCGAGAAAAACACCGCTCCCAACGGATGCGGCAGATGGTTTCATCAGTATAAGTGTTTGGATGGTTAATAAAATCAGGGAGGTTTGTCATGGCAAAGGATCGTTTTGAAAATAAGGTGGTTTTGATTACGGGCGGGAACAGCGGCATTGGTTTGGCCGCAGCCAAGAGAGTAGCGAGCGAAGGCGGCAAAGTGATTGTTACAGGTCGTGACGCCGAAAAACTGAAGAAGGCTGTGCAAGAAATCGGAAGCAACGCCCAGGGCATTGTGGCGGACATCGCTAAGCTATCCGATCTCGACGCGCTTTATGCTGAGATTAAAACCAAATATGGCCGGTTAGACGGTTTGTTTGCTAACGCGGGTGTCGCCATCATGGAACCGCTGGAGCAGGTCACGGAGAAGAATGTTGATACTTTGATGGATACCAACTTTAAGGGAACCTTCTTCACGCTGCAAAAGGCCATTCCGCTTTTTTCCAAGGGAGCCCATGTGGTGTTGAACGCTTCAGTGGCGGATACCAAAGGCTCGGTTCCCATGGCGGTTTACGGCGCGACCAAAGCGGCGGTTCGTTCTATGGCCCGCACTTTTTCAGCCCATTTACTGCCGCAGGAAGTGCGCGTGAATGTGGTGAGTCCGGGGCCGATTGAAACTGCTATCTGGGGGGGAGTGGACGCGGCGGGGATAACCGCACGCGCGGCGGCAGTGCCTTCTAAGCGTTTTGGAACGCCGGAAGAAGTCGCTGGCGCGGTAGCTTATCTGCTTTCAGACGAGGCTTCCTACATTATTGGAGCGGAGCTTTATGTGGATGGAGGCGTGAGCCAGTTATAAACGTAAGATGAACTTACAAACTTGTAATCATTCGGCCGCCCAGTGGAAAGTAGAATGGGTGGCCACAAAAACTAAGGAGTTTATTATGCCAATGATCGATGTTTATGCCGCAGCTGATCTTTTTCCAGCGGGAACGGACCGCCAGTTAGGCGAAGAGTTGACTTTAGCGGTTCTGCGCGCCGAAGGGGTCGCGGCACCCGGACCTTTTCACCTGAACAATACGGCGGCTTATATTCACCGCATGCCCGCTGAAGCGGTTCAAACCGCGGCGACGGCTTTGGCCCGCACGGTGCGGATTCAAGTTGTCACTCCGCCTCACGCGTTGAACCGGGATGGGCAGAAGCAGTTGGTAAAAGAAATGACCGACATCGTCGTTAAAATCTCCGGCGATTCTTCTCAGGCGGGACGGACCTGGGTCATTCTGACTGAGGCCGCGGAGGGCGGCTGGGGAATGTTAAGTACCGCTTTTGGAAAAGAAGAGTTCGCCGCGCTGGCCGCTAAGGCTGCCGCTAAATAATCACTTTAAAGCTGAGAGCGGGTTTTTCCGTTCTCAGCTGACTCTTGCCAGAGTTCCTCAATCTTTTTATAGGCTTCCAGTTCGTCGGTAAGCTTCTGAATGACCCGGGGAAGACTTTTAGGGCCGAGCACCAGCCGCAAGGGCGGCTCGGCCATTTCCACGGTTTTCAAAATCACTTTCACGCCCGTGGGTGCATCACCCATCAGAAAATTGGACCGGAATTTTTGCACTTCATCCCGAAGAGGTTGATAGGGAGGAAGGGGCTGTGCCTGGGCCAGAGAACGTCCTGAAAAATCCGTGTCGAAGCCGCCAGGTTCCACGATAGTGACCTTGATACCAAAGGGGTTGAGTTCCTTCGCCAGGGATTCCGAAATGCCTTCCAAAGCGAACTTGGATCCGTTGTAAATACCCAGAAGCGGCATGCCGATGCGGCCTGCCAGGGATGAAATGTTCAGGATGTGTCCAGACCTTTGCTCCCGGAAGAAGGGAAGCCAGGTTTTTGTCACGTTTAAAAGACCAAAAACATTGGTTTCAAATTGAGCCCGGATTTCCTGGTCGCTGACTTCCTCAATCGCTCCATTTAAACCGTAGCCAGCGTTATTTACTAATACGTCAATTCTTCCAAAAACTTTCAAGGTTTCTTGTACGGCTGTTTCAACACTGGATTTATTCGTCACATCGAGTGTGAAGGTTTTGGCGGTTTGAGGATATTTTTGTTCCAGATCTTTAATCTGATCCACTTTGCGGGCGGTGGCGACGACTTGATCGCCCTGGGCCAGGGCTTGGTCAGCCAAAACACGGCCAAAGCCGGTGGAACAGCCAGTAATGAACCAAACGCGGGGTGTTTTTTGAGACATCAAAAGCCTCCAAAGTCTTTCTATATAGAAAACTTAGTATGAGACTGGGCAAAGCCCAAATACAGAGGGAGGGATCAATATTTTTAAACGATTATGTTAGTCTTTCATCGCCTAAGCTCACTCGAAAGTGATTTCATGAACTCCAAATACAGAAACCTTTTTATTCTTCTCATCCTTGGCGCATTAACCACGATCAGTCCTTTCTCGATCGATATGTATCTGCCAGCCTTTCAGAACATTGCCAATCACTTGGGAAGCACGACGGCTCAGGTGGCACTTTCGCTTTCCAGTTATTTTGTCGGTTTGGCGCTGGGACAGATTTTTTATGGGCCTTTTTTGGATCGGTTCGGACGCAAGCGGCCCATTTACTTTGGTTTAGTGCTTTATGTCATCGCCTCAGTCTTTTGTGTTTATTCCACGGGCGTAAATGGACTTATCACAGCCCGGTTGTTCCAGGCGCTGGGGGGCTGCGCGGCTTCGGTAGGTTCGACCGCGATGGTTCGGGATTTTTTCTCGCCAGAGGAAGGCGCCAAGGTTTTCTCGCGTCTGATGCTGATTTTAAGTGTGTCGCCTCTTTTCGCGCCCACGGTGGGCGGTTGGATTGTCAGTGAATGGGGCTGGCAGGCGATCTTCTGGGTTTTAGCCGTGATCGTGGTGGTCTTTCTGGCGATTGTTTTCTTTTGGCTTCCCGAAGGCCATCATCCAGACCCCAGTGTTTCGTTAAAGATCGGCCCGATTCTGAAGACCTTCGCGTCGATTTTTAAAGACCCGCGCTTTTTCGCTTTCGCGGTCTCCGGTGCCTTTTCTTTCGCAGGGCTTTTTACTTATCTAGCGGGCGCCCCTTCGATCTTTTTTGGAACTTTTCACCTCGATACCAAAACCTTCGGATTAATTTTCGCTTTTCTTTCACTCGGCATGATCGGCGGGGGACAGGTGAATATTTTTCTGATGAAGTTCTTCTCATCAGAACAGATATATAGAACGGCGCTAAGAGGTCAGCTGGTGATGGGGCTCATCTTTATGGCGGGCGCGGCGATGAACTGGTACGGCCTGGCGGCCCACATCGTGATTTTGTTTCTCTATATTTCCTGCGTGGGTTTGACCTATCCCAACGCGGCGGCGCTGGCGCTGGTGCGCTTTCACAAAAACGCGGGAAGCGCTTCGGCGCTTTTAGGCACCATTCAAATGGGCGTGGGTGCGTTAGCTTCCGCGGCTTTTGGCCTTTTAACTTTTCAGGCAAGCCTATCCGTAGCGGTGGTTTTTGTGCTGACCTCTATCATCGGATTGGTTGTTTTTCAATTGTCAGAAGGAAAAGCAGATTTACCCGCGAATATAGAAGAGCCCCGTGGCGAAGAAGGTTAGATCAATGAAAAAAAATGAAATTCGAAGCCAAAATATTCGAAGGGCATAAAGAATTGATCGCTATTCATTTACCGCTCAAACCTGAAACGATTTGGGGTAAACAAGACCGCTATTTCATTAAAGGTCAGGTGAAGAAATGTCGTTTTGAAGGTGAGGTTGGATTCCGTCGTGGATTTCACTATTTTCTATTTGAAGAAGCGCTTCTTAAAAAAGCGGGACTCACGCCCGGAGATTTAGTTTTGTTCTCTTTGGAACTGAGGAAGCCTTCGTTAATAGAGGCGAAAGAAAAGCCAAAGCTAGCTTGGGTGTATTTAGTAAAAGGCTGAATTGCTTCGCAAAAATGGCGGAGAGGGAGGGATTCGAACCCCCGTTACGATTGCTCGTAAATCTGATTTCGAGTCAGACGCATTCGACCACTCTGCCACCTCTCCGAGAGGTTAATAGTTACAAATGTGGATCAAGCGGAGGGGTATTGTATGAGAACTAAAGCTTCTCCGACAAGCGCCGAGCGAAGTTATTTGATTTCGCCCCTATTTATGCGAAATTAGGGTTATGAAAAAGACCTCCATCGCCTATATCCGCCGGGAATACCTCAATGAAGATCTGGTGGAAAAGAAGACGCCCAAGAATCCTCTGACCCTTTTCCAAAAGTGGTTCAACGAAGCCCTTAAAGCTGAAGTTATTGATGTGACCGCGATGGCCCTGGCGACTGTTTCCAAACGGGGTATTCCTTCCAACCGCATCGTTTTGTTGAAAGGTTTAGACCAACGCGGGTTTGTGTTCTTCACTAATTTTCAAAGTCAAAAAGGCCGGGAACTGGCAGGCAGCCCCGTGGCCAGCCTGCTATTTTTTTGGCCGCAACTGGTTCGTCAGGTTCGGATAGTCGGCAAAGTAGTGAAGGTATCTACTAAAGAATCAGACGTTTATTTTAAAACCCGGCCCCGGGGCAGCCAGTTGGGGGCCTGGGCTTCGGAACAAAGTGAAACTGTGCCGAACCGTGATTTCCTCGAAAAATGCATGAAAGCGCTGGAAGAGAAGTACCAAGGTAAAGTTATTCCCCGGCCTCCCTATTGGGGCGGTTATTTAGTCATTCCGCGATCGATCGAATTTTGGCAGGGAAGACCTAATCGGCTTCATGATCGGTTACGATATGTGCGCCAAGGACAGAGCTGGCGCCGGGAACGTCTCGCGCCGTAAAAAGGTTCACTTAGGAAAACCGCGTCATGGAAAAATCCGAAACCAGAAGTAAGATCGTCCAAACCGGAAGCATTCTGGTGGTTCTGGTTCTTTTTTATATCGCGCTCTGGGTCTTGCGCCGCGAAATTCACGCCAGCCATTTGGATGATGTCCTTCGTTATTTAAAACAAATTCCAACGCATCAATTTTTTCTAGCCTTTCTCATGTCGCTGGGCAGCTACCTGGCTCTTACTTTTTATGATGTGCTGGGTTTCAAACACATTAAAAAAACTCTTTCTTATCCCAAAGTGGCGCTCACCTCCTTCATCGCTTATGCCTTTAGCCACAATATGGGCGCGGCAGTCATTACGGGCGGCGGCATCCGCTATCGGCTTTATTCCGCCTGGGGATTAACGGTGGCCGAGACAGCCAATGTGCTGGTAATTTGCGGCATGACCTACTGGATCGGCTTTCTTTCCATGGGCGCGGTTTTTTTCTTTTTACAGCCGCCCGAACTTCCGCCCTCTGTCCACGTCCCATTCAATTCGGTTTTTTCCATCGGGCTCTTTTGTACGGTTGGAATTACGGCGTATCTTTTGACCGCGGTTTTTTTCAAAAAGAGCATTCACATTTTTAAATGGAAATTCCCCATGCCGTCCCTGGGAATCGTGCTGGGCCAGATGGCGGTGGGTTGCACCGATTGGATTTGCTCGGGAACCGCTTTGTATCTTTTGCTTCCGGCGAATACCTTGAGCCTCGCCTCGTTTTTAGCGATTTATTTATTAGGGCAGATTGTGGGTTTTGTCAGCCAGGTACCGGGCGGCTTGGGCGTTCTGGAAACGGTGGTGGTTCTTTTACTCTCTCCCATGCTTCCCGCGTCGGATGTGTTGGGAGCTCTTTTAGCCTTCCGGGCGGTTTATTATTTGATCCCCTTTATCATCGGTCTTTTTTCTTTCGCGACTTATGAGATTGTGCGCAATAAAGAAGGGTTTAAGCGCGCGCTGCAAATTCTCAACCGTTGGGCGCCCGATTTCTTACCGCACGTTTATTCCGCGTTGGTTTTTCTGTGCGGCGCGATGCTGCTTTTTTCCAATACGTCGCCTGAAGTAAACCGCCGCATGATCTGGCTGAACGAGTTTCTGCCGCTTTCTTTATTAGAGGGATCTCATTTTCTAACCGGACTGGCGGGGGCATGGCTTTTAGTGTTAGGCCGGAGCATTCAGCAAAGACTGGAAAGCGCTTATTATTTCGTGCTGGCGATTTTAGGCGTGGGCATTTTGGGCTGTTTCTTTAAAGGTTTTGCTTACCGCGAAGCGCTGGTCATGTTAGCCCTCTTTACCGCGCTGCTATTCAGCCGGGCCTACTTTCCCCGCAAAGGCTCTATTTTTCAGCAGAGATATTCGCCCCTCTGGGTCACGGTGATTCTTTTCGTCTGGCTGGGATCGATATGGACCGGTGTGGTGAACTACCGTTATGAGGACTACAGCAACGATTTGTGGACTACTTTTGAGATCGTGGAAGATGCCGCGCGGTTTGTGCGTTCCAGTTTTGGTGTCACGCTGACACTGATTGTTTTCTCTATTATCAGCCTGATTTCGCCTACCCAGCCTGAAACTGAGTATCCCAGCTCGGACGAACTGGATAAAGCCCAGGAAGCTTTGCGCCATTTCAACAAAAGCTTTTCCAACTTAGCTTTGCTGGGAGACAAAGGGCTTTTGTTTAATAAGAAGCACGACGCTTTTTTGACCTACGCGATCGAGGGAAAAAGCTGGATTGTATTGGGCGATCCGGTGGGCCATGAGAAAGACAGGGAAGATCTGGCCTTACGTTTTAGAGACCTTTGCCGGAAGAAAAACGCGCTGCCGGTTTTTTATCAGGTGGATCAAAATCACTTTCAGTCTTATTTAGATTTGGGCCTAACCGTCTTGAAAATCTCCGAAGAGGCCAGGGTTTCTTTAAAGACTTTTCAATTAACGGATCTGTCGGCGGATTTAAAAAATACCTACCAGCGATTTAAAGAAAAAGAAGATTATCAATTTGATGTGATCCCGCCCGAAGGGGTGCCGGCGCATATTAAAGAATTGCGCGCGGTTTCCGAATCCTGGTTAAGCCATCACAAAACCCGTGAAAAAGGTTTTTCCACGGGCTTTTTCCGTAATAACTATATCAAGCGGTATTCCGTGGCGGTTGTCCGTAAAGAGGGAAGAATCGCGGCCTTCGCGAACATTCTTCAAAGTTCGGCCAAAGCGGAAGCTTCGGTTGACCTTTTGAGATCCACATCTGAAGAGCCCAGGACACTAGAGGATTATTTGTTTCTGGAGACTATTTTTTGGGCGCAGAAAAAAGAATTTCATTGGTTTAACTTGGGTACGGCCGGCATTTTAGATATGGATGAAAGCCCATTGCAGCCTTTTGAACAGCCGATGAAAGAAATTCTTTCGCCTTATGTTGAGGCGGCTAATTTAACGGCGATCCGCAAAGAAAAAGACCGGTTTAACCCTGAATGGAATCCCAAGTACCTAGCCTATTCAGCCAACCTGCCGCTGGATGTGGTTTTCAACAATATCGCGTCGCTGATTTCCCGGGGCAACCGGGCAGGCTTTAGAAGATGAAAACCTTTTTCCGCCTCTGTCTGCTGCTTCTGGTGACAGCCGGGTGGGGCGTGGGCTGTATGCAGGGGCGCTACTATCTCAGTGAAGCGACTTCGGCCGCCTCGGCTGAAGAGGCGGTTCAAAAACGCCAGAAATTACCACGCCTATCAACCCGATTGGAAAATCGACTGCTCCCATTTTGTGCTGGCCTGCTACCACTCAGGCAAGATGAACCGCTATTTGAAACAGAAGAGGGGAAACCACAATCTGGTCCGGGATTTAAATACCTATTTGGAAGCCTACGGCATCCGCCGGGTTCACGCGTCGGAGTTTAAAGCGGGCGATATCCTGATTTTTAACATGACCTATGACATCAACCATGACGGGCATATTGATGATAAAGATGTTTATACCCACGCGGGCATTGTGGAGAATTATCAAAATGGTTTGGTTACTTACATCGACGCTTCGGAAGACCGCCGGTCACCGCGTATTCGGGTGAGGCGCTTTAGCTTTACGGATGACAAAATCAATGAGACTGTTGCGACGGACCGGGCCACAGGCCGTAAAATACATGCCCGTGAGACTTTTGGCGGGGCGTTCGAAGTTCATTAACCCACGGAGTTTTTAACCATGATGCATGTCGTTTTGATTGAACCCGAAATCCCCTGGAATACAGGCAACGTTGGACGGACCTGTTTGGGAGCCGGCGCGGAGCTTCATCTGGTAGGCCGGTTAGGTTTTCATCTCGACGCGAAACAGGTTCAGCGGGCCGGCCTGGATTACTGGGAAAAAGTGGTGGTCCACCGCCATGACAGCTGGGAAGCTTTTATTCAGTCTTTGCCCCCGGACGCGGCGTTATTTTTCTTTTCCACTAAAGGAACCAAAGATTATTGGGATATCGCTTTCCCGCCTGAAGCCTACCTCATTTTCGGCAAAGAAACCGCGGGCTTCCCCAAGAGCTTCTATGAAACTTATAAAGATAAGCTGTATCGTATTCCGCAGAAGGATGAGTCGATCCGCAGCCTGAATCTTTCCACTTCGGCGGGGATCGTTTTGTTTGAGGCTTTGAGGCAGATTACTTTTAAATCCAGGAGCCAATCATGAAGAAAGCCAGTATTTTTAAAAGATTTCTAGCCGTTTTGATTGATGGAGTATTGTTCGCGGGTCTTTTTTGGGCTTTTAAGAATCCCTCAGTCCAGCTTTTGAGCATTGTTTATGAAACCATTCTGATTTCCCAATGGGGCGGACAAACGGTGGGTAAAAAAATTATGGGAATCAAAGTGGTGACCACTTCAGGCGGTCAGGTGGATTGGGTGAAGGCTTTTGTCCGTTCCATCAGCAAAATTTTATCCGGATTGGCTTTGGGGTTAGGTTATTTTTGGGCCATTTGGGATCCCGAAACGCAAACCTGGCACGACAAACTGGCTGATACTTACGTGATTGAAGCCTAGATTTTTAAGCTGGGGATTAGTTTCAGTTCTTATTTTAGGCACGGGAGTGTGGCGGGTGACTCAAAAGTCCGATGACGGTTCTTTTAAATATACCAATCGATTAATTCACGAAAAAAGTCCTTACCTTCTTCAACATGCCCACAACCCGGTGGATTGGTATCCCTGGGGTGAGGATGCTTTCGAGAAGGCGAAAAAAGAAAATAAAATTATCCTGCTTTCCATCGGCTATTCCACCTGCCACTGGTGCCATGTCATGGAGCGGGAAAGCTTTGAGAATGAGGCAACCGCCAAAATTTTAAACAGCCGGTTTGTCTGTATCAAAGTGGACCGGGAAGAACGGCCCGATGTGGACCAGATCTATATGAACGCGGTGATGCTTTTAACCGGACAGGGCGGCTGGCCCTTGAACCTCTTTTTGACGCCGGATTTAAAGCCGTTTTACGGAGGCACTTACTTTCCGCCGGATAGCCGTTATGGCCGTCCCGGATTCCCCACGGTGTTGGAAGATGTGGCCCGTACCTGGGAAGCTAAACCGGAGGAGATTCAAAAAGGCGGCGATCAGTTAGCTGGCTATATCGCGGGCTCCCATACGGATCATTCGGGCGGGACGCTGAATCAGACCGTGTTGGATCAGGTCAAAACTTACGCGATTCATTCCTTTGATAAAAAAGACGGCGGATTCCGCAGCGCTCCCAAGTTTCCACCGGCCATGCTTTTAAGCTTGCTGATGCGCCTTCAGCATAAAAATCCTGATCCGGCTCTGCTCAACACGATTGAAGTGACTTTGGACAAGATGGCCCAGGGCGGTATTTATGACCAGGTGGGCGGCGGGTTTTCGCGGTATTCCACCGATGATGAATGGTTGGTACCTCATTTTGAAAAGATGCTCTATGACAACGCGCTGCTTTCCCGCGCTTATCTGGAAGCCTATCAACTGACGGGTAAGAAGGAATATGCACGCGTCGCGGATGAAATTTTCACTTATTACTTCAGGGATATGACCGATGCCCAAGGCGGGTTGTATAGCGCCGAGGACGCGGATAGCGAGGGTCATGAGGGGAAGTTTTACGTTTGGAACCCTGATGAGCTTAAAGCCATTCTGGGTGAAAAAGAGGGCTCGATCTTTTGCCAGCTTTATGGCGCCACCGAGCACGGCAACTTTGAACATGGCCAAAGTATTCTTCACCTCACAGCGGATTTGCCTTCGTCTTTAGAAGCTTTTGGAAAAGATCAGGCCTGGTGGAAGGCGGCGGTTGATAAAGTCCTGGCTGTCCGGGCCAAACGCATTCGTCCGCATCTGGATGACAAAATTCTTACCGCTTGGAATAGTTTGATGATTTCCTCGCTGGCTTACGGCTACCAGGTGTTGGGTGATCAGCGTTATTTAGAGGCGGCTGAAAAGGCCTCCGCTTTTATCTCGAAGAATCTTTTTAAAGACGGCCGTTTGCTGGCGTCTTACCGGCAAGGCCCGTCGGACATTCAGGGTTACATTGATGACTACGCTTTTTACCAAGCCGCTCAGCTGGATCTATATGAAAGCACCTTTAATACAGATTATTTGAAGAAAGCGGTTGAGCTGGAAAAAGACATGACCCGGCTTTTCTGGGATGAAAAAAACGGCGCTTATTATTTCAACGGCTCCGACCAGAAAGACCAAAACCGCTTATTGACCCGCACGAAAGAAGCTTATGACGGCGTCATTCCCTCGGGTAATTCCATGGCGGCGATGAACCTTTATCGTTTAGCCGAATTCACGGGCGATAAAGCTTACCGGGACCGCGCTGACGCGATTTTAAAATGCTTTTCAGGCGACCTGGCCAAGAGCGGCTCTAACTTTCCTTTAATGCTTCAGGCCTTTCAGTTTGACTTTAATGGTCCGGCTGAGGTTTTTGTCGTGGGGCCGAAGAATGAGTCGGAAAAAGTGATTAAAACTTTAAGAGAAAACTTTTTGCCAAATAAAGTGGTGGTCTTTTGCGAAGAGAAAGACATCAAGGGTTTGACCGCGATAATTCCCTGGGCCGAAGGGTGCCAAAGCCAGGGCGGCCAGCCGACTATTTATGTCTGCCAAAATTATCAATGTCAGCTGCCAACGACGGATGTGATGAAAGCTTTGGATTTATTGAAATCTGGAAAAAAGTAGTTTCATTTTGGATAAGGAGTTTTATGAAAAAGTTTTTATGGGTGTTAATGTTTTTGTGCGTGACTTCTACGACCTGGGCACAAACCGCGACAGTGGTACTGGCTGAGCCTCCAACGGATGAATGGAAAAATCAGATTTTGGCCAACTTAACTTTGAACCAAGGGTCTTTTTCTAACTGGGTGCAGGGCGGGATCAATTTTATTACCTGGCAGGCGGGGTTGAACGCCCGTTTTGAGAAAGATAACACCGGCATCAATTGGCTCAATACCCTCAAACTGCAGTATGGTTTGACTTATAACAATCTGCAGGGAACTCAGGTCACCTCGGACACGATTGATTTGGAAAGTGTTTATTCCTGGAAGACCTGGAAATATATCAATCCTTACGTCTCACTCTCAATTCAAAACCAATTTGGCTATGGTTTTAACTACACGACTACTCCAGCTACTCAAACCTCTAACTTCATGGATCCGGGTTATTTTACGGAGAGCGTGGGTTTGAAATACACGCCGGATACTGTTTTTAACACCCGCCTCGGCGCGGGGCTAAAAGAAACTGTCGCCAATCAGTTTGAGGCGGTTTATACCCAAAACCAAAATGTCCTGACCCAATTAGGTATCAGCTGGGTTTCAGAATTGAATTTAAAATTTTCAGAGAGTTCTAACTTCGATTCCAAGCTGGATACCTTCTGGCCGGGTGGATCGATCAACTTGACGGTGGCAGAGTGGGATAATTTGCTCACCATTGGCATTAACAAACTGCTCAACTTCACCATGGAAGATGACTTCCGCTATGATTCGGTGATTTATAACGGCATCCAAATTAAAGAATTAGCGGGATTAGGCGTGGGTTTTTCGCTCTTATAACGGAAAGGAATCAAAATGAGCATCATCAAAGAATTTAAGGAATTTGCCGTGAAGGGCAACATGGTAGATTTGGCGGTGGGTATTATTATCGGCGGAGCTTTTGGAAAAGTAGTCACCTCCATCGTCTCCGATCTCCTGATGCCTCCTCTGGGTTATCTGATCGGCGGGATTAACTTCACCGACATTAAGATTCAATTGAAGGCACCGGTGCTAAGCGCGGCCGGCAAGACGATACAAGAAGTTGATATCAATGTCGGTAATTTCATCCAATCACTGGTAGATTTTGGGATTATCGCTTTCGCGGTGTTTCTCATTGTGAAGGGAATCAATCACATGAACCGGAAAGCGGAAGAGGCCTCCGCGCCGCCGACCAAGCAAGAAGAGCTCCTGATGGAAATCCGGGATCTGCTGAAGAAATAATCCGCTGAAGGAACCTTTTGAAAACGATCGATTTTTGCGTTGAAAGCTTTGGGCACAGGGATTTATGGGGAACTTTGACTCTCCCTGAAAAGATCAAGGGGCCCGCTATTGTGATGGCCCACGGTTTTCTGGGTTTTAAGGATTGGGCCTTTTTTCCATGGACCGCCCAGTTTTTCGCCGAGGCTGGATTTCCGGTCATCCGCTTTAACTTTTCAGGCTCTGGTATGGGCCCCCAGATCGACGGGCCTTTTGAGGAATTGGCGGCTTTTCGCGAAGACACGATCACCAAGCAGGTTGAAGATCTGCGCTCCATCATTCATTGCGCGGCACAGGGGAAATTCGAGCCTGACTTGGAACCGCAAGAAAGCGTTTTGTTATGGGGCCATTCACGGGGCGGGGCGGTTTGTTTTTTGGCCGCCGCCAACGCGCCGCAGGTGAAAGGTATCGCCACCTGGTCCAGCATTGCCCGGGTAAACCGTGATCTTTATCAAACAAAGCAAGCCTGGCGGTCTCAGGGTGTTTCGATTTTTGAAAGTTCCCGGACAGGACAAACCTTAAAGTATTCAACGGCTTTTTTAGATGACGTGGAAATCTGGGGAAAACAGGGAGATGTGCCGACTTTTCTGCACCACCTCAAAATTCCCGTGTTGTTGATCCATGGGGCGGAAGATACTAGTGTTCTGCCGGATGAGTCTGAAAGTTTAGCGGCGGTTTATCCTAAAGCCCGGCTGGCAATTTTGGCGGGCGCGAATCACAAGTTTAATTCGGATCATCCTTTTACCAAGCCTAGCGTTGGATTGACCCAGGCCGCGGAAATGACCTTAGATTTTTATCAAGGGTTGGTGAGCTCCAAGTGAAAACTAAACCACCTTTTAAAAGTCTCCTAAAGCTGGAAAACTTTCCGGGATTTTCCCAGAAGGATCTGACCCATCTGGAAAAATATTATCATCAACAACTTCATCAGCACGAAGCGCCCGAAAAACGAGTGGGCTGGAAAACGATTGAGAGCCAAAGAGTGCGCTTTGAGGCGCTGACCTGGGTGGCGCCGATGAAGAAGGCCAAAATTTTAGACGTGGGCTGCGGGCTGGGCGCCTATTGGGGCTATCTGAAGGAACAGGAGGTGCCGGTGAAATATACCGGGATCGACTTATTTCCCAACGTGATTCGGGAGGCGAAAAAACTTTATCCTGACGCCCGTTTTGAAGCCCGAAATCTTCTGGTCCATCCTTATCCGGCCCGGTCTTTTGATTATTCTTTTTTGTCCGGGGTGTTCAATGTAAAGGTTCAGGATAACTGGACTTATATGAGAGCCATGCTGAAGCAGGTTCTCAAGCAGACGAAGAAGGCGGTGGCGTTCAACGCGCTCAACGCCGATTCGGGATTGAAAGAGTCGAACCGATTTCTGGTGACGCCTAAAGAAATTGTGACTTTTGGACGGAGTTTAGGGGTGAAGCGGGCGCATTTGCTGGATCACTATCATCATTTAGACCTCACGGTGTTTCTTTACCGCTAAGTTTTTCCATTTCGTTTTTAACTTCTCGTAAATTTTTTTCGGCTAAAAAACCCTTTTCACCAAAAATAACTGGAAAAAAAAGGCAATTATCCAATACACTCTGGGCATGAATTCTGAACCCCTACACCGGATTGTCTCTTTAGCGCCTCCCTTGACCGAAATTTTGGGATACCTGGGCTTTTCCCATCAGGTCACCGAGATGGGCGATTATTTCGATGAAATTCCCAACAACGGTGAGGAAAACAAACCCGAATATTGGTACACCATGGCGGAAGAACGGGTCATGAGTATCCGGCCTGAGTTAGTGTTAACCCTTTTCCCTGGCCAATGGGAGCTGCACAAACGCTTTAAAGAATTAGGGCTCAATACGGTTCATCTGGATCCCCGGTCTTTGCGTGACGTGGAAGACAGCTTCCGCGTGATTGGCAAGGCCACCGGTACTCCCGAGGAAGCCCGTCAATTGGCTTTGGATTTTGCCGGTGGTATCGCCGGGCTGAAAGAAAAAGTACCCGGCGGTGTTTACCGTCCCAAGCTTTATTTTGAGGAATGGCATCAGCCTCCAACCGCCCCGGGTGGTTGGTACCCTGATTTGATGGCGGACGCGGGCGCGCATTATTTCCCCATGCTGTCGAGAGAAATGAGCCGTGTGGTTCGCTATGAAGAAATGGTGATGTTTGATCCGGAAATTATTATTTTCGCCATTCGGGGATCTGAGGGAACGACCTTTAATCCGAATGAGGCTTTGAAGCGCATGGGCTGGGAAAAAATTAACGCGGTGAAAAAACGCCGGCTTTATACCCTGGACCAAACTTTATTAAACCGTCCGGGCCTCAGAATGATTGAAGGCGCGAAAGCGGTTCAGCAAATTATGGGTCAGTCTTTCTGGGGTTGGCCTTTGGCAACTTCTCCCTATTTCCGCAAAGTCTTGGATTAACAGAAGGGTGAATCCCTTTTCGGGATTCATATCTGCGAACGGGTCGAAAAGTCAAAATTTTCGACTCGTTCTACCTCGTGGCTGTTGACGGGGTGTAAAAGCAATTTATAACACCCCGTTAGATTCATTAATCTAGTGGTTCTGATAACCTTCCGGTATTCCACCCATATAATCCTCATCTCTAAAATGCGTATGGCACTTTAAACAAGAAGCCAGGTGCGCGTCGCCGGGCAGCCACTTCACGGCGTCTTTTATTTTTTCCGCGTTATTAGCCGTCGGCTTATCCCACTTTAAAGCGAAATGCCATCCATTGGAGCGGGGCGAATCATTTTTCGCGCCCTTCTTCATCACGTAAAGCGGCCCCGGCGTGCCTGAGGGCTGATTATTCTCATCCTCAAAAGATTCCTTCACCACCCAGCTTCCGACCGGAAGGGGATTGGAATTTTTGTAAGCTTCCACCGCGTCTTTAGAGACATAAGTATTTACCCAGCGGTGGCCGTGGGTGCGGCTGTTCCAGGGATGGGAATTCATTTTGACCAGGGTTTCGTGAAAATTACCAAGAGAGTCAAAAAGATCAGCGGCATCGGCGGAAGAGGCGGACGCGGTTTCGTGGTCAAATCCATAAACCATTTCGCCGCCCTCATGGCCGGTTACGCCAAAGCTGACCGCTAAAGCCAAACTCAAAGTTAAATTCACGGCGGCGGGCCACGCTTCATCTTTATAAATTTTCCACGCGGCGACGAGCAGAACGATAGAAAACAGCAAAGAAAAACTTCCCCAGAGCGCGTGTTCCTGAAGCTGGCCATGAAGAGCGGAGGCGGGGGGAATCCAGGACCATTGGGGCACGATGCCGAATTGAAGTGAAAGGGCATGACCGCTGAGAAGAGCGGCTATAGCGGTCACAAAGGTGATTACCCACAGCGCGGCGGCGACTTGGGATAACCAGGGTTTGGGGCGGTAGAAATCGAGGGCCAGCGCGATAAAAGCCAGAATGGGACAGACCACCGGGAAATGAATGACCGCGGGATGAAGAGGGCCCAGCCAGTGGATTAAAGTTTCCATAAGACCTCGGAGGAAGAGTAATGGAGATCATTATTGCCCCTGAAGGATGAAAACTTCCAGAGGTTTAAAAAGCTGGGATTTTCACCAGAGGGCCCTGTTAGAATGACGGCGGTTTTCAGCTTTGTTTAAGGAGTCTTTTTGAGCACACCTTCTTTTGACCGCCCATCTGAAGTTCCCCCTGAAATTACCTTTACGGTTTTACCGAAAGCGATCGCCGAATTTCATCATTTGCCCTTACATGTGCCGGTATTGGTCGACCGCCAGGAAGAAATCGAGAAAAAGGGCTACGACTTTAACGAAGGTTCTCAACTCATGAAGCGGCTGCTGGAAGCGGCTCCCAGCGTGCCGGGGGCTTACCTCTACCAGTTGTTTACCCGTAAATGGGACAAGTTAATGGAGCTGAATCCCTATTTCGCCAAAGGCCGTATTGGCGAGGCGATTCCGAAGCTCGTCGAGATTTTAGAAATTGATCCCGAATGCCCCCTCACCGCTTTTCAATTGGCTTACTGTTTCCGGGTGACCGGCGAGTTGGAAAAATCCGAATCCTTCTACAAACAGGCTTTGCGTATGGCGCCTGACGCGGGATGGATTTACAGCAACCTGGGACGCACATACCGCATCATGGGCGACAAGAAAAAGGCCGCGGAAGTTTTCTGGAAAGCGCTGGAACTTTTGCCGGGCGACCAGTTTGTGCTGGAGCAATTAGTGGAGCTCAGCGAGCTTTTTATTATTCCCAAGCCGGACGACTCCGGCGAGGCACTTTTTGTGAAACGCTCGGACTATGAGAGCAAAATGAAAGAGGCGTTGGAAAAAGAGACCGATATAGAAAGTTTAATGGGTCTGGGTTGGAAATTACTCCAAGACCGCCTGGTCGATTTAGCCACTCAGTGTTTTGAAAAAGTTTTGGTTTTGGATTCTCAATTTTTTGACGCGTTTTTGGGTTTAGGAACCGCCCATTTAGAATCGGGCCGGTTTAAAGACGCTGAAAAATATTTAACCAGCTATTTGGAAGAAAATCCCGACTCAGCCACGGGTCATTTGAATTTGTTTAAAGTTTATCTGGCTCAAAACGAGGAAGACCTGGCCTGGCAGGAAATTCAGGCGGCGGTCTTGTTGGATCCGAACCGGTTGGATGTACTGCGCCAGCTTTATTTTCTTTTCCTGGAAGCGGACCGCCAGGACGAGGGCATGGAATGGATTGAACAGCTTATTGAGGATGTACCCGATAGTTTTGGACCGTTGCTGGTAAAGGCCTGGGGGATGAATGAGGTGGATAACTGGGAAGAGGCGGAAGAGGCCTTAAGACTAGCTTTGAAACGGGCGCCGCACAATGAGGATGTTTTGCTTTATTACACCGCAGAATTGGGCCGCCGGGGCAAAACGGAAGATCTCATTCAGCTCATCCTTAATGAACCCGAACCCTGGTCGCTTTCACTCACCATCAATCTGGCTTTGGCTTATACCCAAACACGAAAGATCGACGACGCCAAAAAGATTTTGAAGAAATTTTTGACCCGGCCTGATTTACCGCTGGAAGATCAGCAGAGGGCGAAGGCTTTGTTAAGCGAGATTGAAAAAGAAGATTAGTTTTTGTCGAACGCGGCGTAGGTTTTTTTGGCGGTGAAGACGATCAGGCCCATGGATAGAAACGCCACATCGCGAAGCACGGTCCAACCAGTGAGTTTTTCCATTTTATCCATGGCAAAACAGCCGCAGTTCATTTCGGCGCCTTGGGTCAGGTTCCAGGCCAGCGCCAGCGTGTAAATTCCCATTAGAACGCAGAAGATAAAGGCAGCCCCGCGCCATTTCCAACCCAGCGCTAAAGCCAAGCCGGTAAAAAACTCCAGCCAGGGAAGAACCACCGCGGCCAAAGGCAGCAGATCGGCGGGAAGAATATGATAGTTCTCCATCACTTTCAGAAACTTAGCGGCATCGCCCAATTTGTCCAAACTGGCGTAAATCAAAAGCGTTCCACAAACCACTCGCAGCAAGGTTTGAACGATTAAAACCCAGTTCGTTTTTGGGGATGATTTTTTCATGGCTGATCCCCTGTGTTGATGGGGTAATTGGCTTTTTTCCACTCGGGCCAGCCGCCAAAGAAGACCTTCACATTGGTATAGCCCTGATTTGTGAGGGCTTTGGCTAATTCGATCGAAAGGTCGCAGGAAGAGCCGTGGCAATAGGCGATGAGCTCCTGATGTTTATCCTTTAATTGAGGCAAGACTATGGGCGCGAATTTTTCAAAGTCATCCGCGTAAAACTCCAACGCGCCAGGAATATGGCCCTGGGCATATTCCTCAGCCGAGCGGGCGTCCAAAAAGACCGCGCTTTTTTGATCAAAGCGGTTTTTAGCGCCAACTAAGCTTAGGCGGGGAATTTGATCAGATTCCAAATGAATGGGAGTAGCGGCGGCCGCGGCCGTGGTTTTGGAAGCGGTGGTTTTCCAGCCCGGATAGGTAGAGATGTTGTTTTTAAGAAGATCTTGTAAATGATGATTGGCTGGAGCGGAAACTTTAAGCGGGATGCCTTCGGCGTAGAAGGCGTTGAAGATCACCGCGAAGAAAGCGGCGAAGACAAAAAGACCCCAGGCTTCCTGAAGGGTTTGTTTCCACGGAACAGAACTCAGATTGGTCAGAATCGGTTTCAAATTCAAACGCCATCCCCTTGGTTTAAACTTCGTTAATAATATGCGAATATACGGCCCTGTGAAAGAGGCGTCGGTTCTAAAGAGGCATTTTCGCCCATCCTGTAGGTCCTTCTTGTAAAATAGCCGTCATTCCGATGGGAGTTGAAATGAAAACTGAGTTTAACTTGAGCCGTCAAAATATATTTGTCATCGCCTTTTTTGGGCTTTTAGCCCTTCTTTTGAGCATGCTTTTGTCCCTCTTAGAACCCTTCATCGGTTCTTTCATGTGGGCCACGATCTTGGTGATGGTTTTTTATCCGCTTTATTCCCGGTTTTTAAAATGGACCGGCAATCGGCAGACGCTGTCTTCGTTTTTAACTACCTTGATTGTTCTGGTTTTCTTAGCCCTGCCGGGATTTTTCATTTTTGTGAATCTGGCTAAAGAATTACCCCGGGCTTACGACTTTATCGCCAACGGCCAATGGGACCAGAAAAGCCTCTGGGTGATGGGAAAATTAAAAACGCTCAATATTGGATCCTGGCTTCAAGATTTGGGAATAGATTCCAGCCAAACCGATTCAGTTATGCAAAGCGAAATTACTACCACCCTTCAAAAGGGTGGAGACATGCTTCTAAAGAAAGTCACGGAAGTTTTTACCAATCTTCCCCTTTTCTGCCTTCAGGTTATTTTCGTCACGGTGGCTTTGTTTTTCTTCTTTAGAGACGGATCCCGTCTGGCCATCCGTACAGTTGAGTTTTTGCCTTTAGAAAAGGAACATCAAAAGAAAGTTTCCCATACCTTCTCTGTCACGGTGACCGCCGTGGTTCGCGCGGTCTTTTTAGTGGCTCTGCTTCAGGGGGTCATGACCGGGGTAGGTCTTTATGTAGCGGGCGTGCCTCTGCCTATTCTTTTGGGGTTGGTGGCCTTTGTGAATTCTTTCATTCCATTTTTGGGCGCGGCCTCAGTTTGGATTCCGGCCTGTATCTGGCTTTTGTATCAGGATCAGGGCATGGCGGCGATGGGGCTGGCTTTGTGGGGAGTGATCATCACGATTCTGGATCAAATTTTAAGACCATGGCTCATCGGCAACGAGGCCAAGCTGCCCATCTTTTGGCTTTTCTTTACTACCATCGGCGGGTTAAAAGTTTACGGTTTTATTGGTATTTTTCTGGGCCCGATTATTCTCTCGATGGGTATGGCGTTTCTTTCCATCTACCGGGAAGTTTATTTGAACTCCGCGAAAGCTAAGAAAAGAAGGGCCGCATGATTCAACCCTGGAAAATGAACGGCGACAAAGTCGCCTATGACTGCGGTTTCTTTCAAGTGCATGTCCAGCAAAGCGCTTCGCCCGTCACCGGCAAAGAGCATCCTTTTTATGTTTTATCCACCTGGGATTGGGTCAATGTGATCGCTTTTACGGATGATGGAAAAATTCCCATGGTTTACCAGTTTCGCCACGGGTCAGGTGATTTTAGCTTGGAAATTCCCGGCGGGGCTGTGGACCAAAAAGACGGTGACGCCCTGGACGCGGGCAAAAGGGAATTGCTGGAAGAAACCGGGTACGAAGCCAGGGAATGGCATTCGCTGGGAAAAATTCATCCCAATCCTGCGATTCTCAATAACACCTGCCACATCTATTTGGCTCTCGGCGCCAAAAAAGTATCCGAACTAGATTTAGATGAGGCGGAAGAATTAGAGGTTCGTTTGCATGATCTGGCTGAAGTAAAGCAGCTGATTCAGCAGGGCAAGCTTCAACATGCCCTGGTTATCGCGGCCTTTCAATTACTCGATCTCTTTCAAAAGTCCAATCCCCGGTTGTTTTAGTCCTGTCTTTAAAGGGCCCGGGCTCCCCAAGTCGCAGTTGATTTCTCGAAAATAGTGCCTAAAAATAGTCACGCTGTTGCCGCCGTGGTGATATGGCGGGTATTATTCTATTCTTTATCAGCAGCAAAATAGTCATCGCGGCCTGAATTTGAGCGGTGAATATGAAAGATTTTTCACAAAAAAATAAGGTACCTCTCTTGAAGTCGATTTTTAACTAGCGTAGGTTATTTTTATAGGCATTCCCTGATGCCTGACGAAAGAGGACTATATGTCGCGTGTATGTGTATTTATTGATGGCAGCAATCTTTATTTCGCTTTGAAGCGCAATAACAAGATGACCCGAGTTGATTATTACCAGCTTTCCTTAGCGTTAGCCGGTGACAGCCGGAAATTGGTACGGACTTACTATTACAACGCTACTTTTGACACGAATCATTTTTCGGACAAGGCCAAAAGCCAACAATCCTTCTTTGATTCGCTGGATCGTACGCCTTATCTCGAGCTGAGACTGGGCCGTATTATTCAAAACCGTGAAGGCCACCGGATGGAAAAAGGCGTGGACGTGCTGATGGCGGGAGACATGGTTTATTACGCCGCCCGCAATTTTTACGACACGGCCATTGTGGTGACGGAAGATCAAGATTTCTCGCCTGCCATGAACCTGGTGAAAGAACTGGGCAAGCAGGTCGAGCTGGCGGTATTCCCCGACGCGCAGAGCCGGGAGATGATCCGCGCCGCGGACAAAATCGTGAATCTGGACGAAGTGGTCAAATCCCACTCGTCTCACATTTTCCCGCCGACTCAGACCGCTGACGCTCACCCGAATGAAGAAATGGGTTTTGAGGGTTAATCAGGCTGATTCGAAAAGGCGGCTTCCCATCGGAGGCCGCCTTTTTTATTTTAAGACCATCATGTCGCGGTTAAAAAAGTGAAAGCTGTTTGTCCGAAAAGAATTCTTTCCATTTGTTTTGAAAGCCCCACTTTTCCCGGTAGAACTTAACTTTGTCATAAAGATTTTTTACATAATCATCCGGTGGGTAGGTTCTCGATCCGTAGAGCTTCACGGTTTTTTGAAAAAGATCTTTTTGATGGGTCTTCAGCGCCTGCAGATAATAACCCCTTACGACCTCTCCTCGAAGTCGCAGTACGTTGTACACAAAGTAATCCACCCCAATGTCCACCGCGGTTTTGACCATGCTTTCAATAGCCTCGTCTGTATCGGTGACATAGGGAATAATCGGCATTTGGTGAATGCCGCAGGGAATGCCGGCGGCTTTGAGTTTTCGTAAAGCCTCCAGCCGTCTTTCAATCGTAACCGCGTGTGGTTCTAAAAACTTTTGAAGCTTAGGGTCTAAGGTTGTCATGGTCATGGCGACCGCGCAGCCTGCTTTATCAGTAATTTCTTTTAAAATGTCCAAATCCCTTAAGACCAGGTCCGACTTAGTAGAAAAAACCACAGGCCAGCTATGTTTGGCAAAAACGTGAAAAGCTTTGCGGGCCAACTGATATTTCTTTTCGGCAGGCTGGTAAGGATCAGTGGCGGCGCCCAGAGAGACCCAGTCTCTTTTTCGCCGGGGACTGGAAAGTTCCTGCTCTAACAGCTCCGCCAAATTCACTTTCACCTGAATTTTCCGCTGAAAATCGAAAGAGTTTTGAAAGCCCAAGAACCAATGGCTGTAGCGGGCGAAACAATAAGGACAGCCGTGACGGCAGCCCCGGTAAAGATTGAGGGTGTAGTAAAAAGCTTTGGGACTGTAAGGCCGGCGCACGTGATGAAGGGCAGACTTTACTTTAATTTCGATGTATTCGACTTCTTTAGGATTGTCGTCGACTTCTACATAGGACGGGGAGTAGGAGGTGGAGAGAAAGGGATCCTGCATGCGAACCCTCCGAAATAAAAAGCCCGGCTCGCGAAGAACGAACCGGGCTAGTAGTTAGGTTTGAGTTTAACGAGGGCTAAATACGCCGACCACTTTACCGATGATTCTAAAATCCTGATCCGAGGTAATCACAATCGGCTCATACTTGGGATTGGCAGGTTCTAAAACCACTTTGGAGCTGGTCTTGCGGAAGGTTTTCACTGTGGCTTCGCCTTCAATCAAAGCCACCACAATCTCACCCGGCGTGGCGTGAGAGGTCTGCTGAACAATTACCCGGTCACCCGGCAAAATGTGAGCGTTCACCATGGAATCGCCTCGAACGGTCAGCGCGAACAAATTGCGTCCGCCGCGAGCCATCGAAGGATCGACCACTAAAGTACCTTCGCGATTTTCTTCGGCTAACAAAGGCAGACCAGCGGCAACTTTTCCTAATATAGGAATCGAAACGCCGACTACCGCAGGTTCAGCCAAACGCATGCCGCGGGCGATGTGATCTTCTCTTTCTAAATATCCTTTTTCTTCCAGCGCCAATAAATGTTTGCGCGCGCTTTGTGGGGAGTTCCATTTAAAGTGCCGCATCACCTCACGCACCGTGGGGGAGCGGTGATTTTCTTGCAGATGCTTTTGAACGTACTCAAGCACCGATCGCTGGGTGTCGGTCATCATTTCGTCGGATGGCGCCATGTCGAGTCTCCTTTTCGCAAAAACTATTTGAATAAGAATACGGTTGTATACTAGTATACGAGTGTATTCTAAGTCAAGCGCAAAGGAGAACATTCCATGGTGGAAATAGACCTGAAACAACAGCCTAAAACCAGTGTTCGCGCCAAGGCTTTACCAGGATATGTGGGTCACCGCCAGCGCTTGCGGGAAAAATACGCTGAGACGGGTATGGACGCCCTTCAAGATTACGAATTGTTAGAACTGCTTTTGACTTATTCCATTCCGCATCGGGATACCAAACCCTACGCCAAAAAACTGTTGGCGGTTTTTCAAAGTTTCCGCCGAATTATCGAGGCGGATTTATCCAGCCTGCAGTCATTAGGCGGATTGCCGCTTCAAAGCGCTCTGCAGCTCAAGGCCATGGGGGATCTATTTCGCTTGGCGAACAAAGAAGAGTTTAAAAGAGGCCGCGTGATTTCAAGTCCCGAGCATGTGACTTCTTTTTTGCGGGAGCAAATTGGCAGCCGTCCCCGCGAAGTTTTTACCGCTCTTTTTCTCGATCACCGCAATCATCTGCTGGCTTTTGAGCATTTGCAGGAAGGCACAGTGGATCACACCGCGGTTTATCCCCGTGAAATTTTGAAGCGGGCGCTGGAACTGGGCGCTACGGGGCTGATTTTGTCGCACAACCATCCGGCAGGCAGTTTGGAAGCGTCGGAAGGTGATAAGCAGTTAACCCGGCAGATTTTATCCGCTGCCAGAGCCATGGGCATCACTATCCATGATCACTTGATTGTGACCACGGAAGGCCACTACTCATTCCGCCAAGCGGGATTACTCTAAAATTTGGGAGGCTTACGATGAAAAATGAACTGACGAAACTTTTAAGAATGGTGGGTATTTTTAAAATGAACCACAGCCGATGGCCGAAAAACGCCGCTGAGTTAGTGGGATATGTGCATCAAGAGGGCTGGACGCTGGATGTGAGCACTTATTACACGCTTCATTTTAAAGCCGTCTCAGAAACCGCCTTGGCGATTGAAATGGCCTGGCCTGCGCCTGCAAATTGGCTGACCCGGTTACAGGTAGATGTGGAGCTTAAAAGCACTCTGCCCGAAAATGGTTTTGATTGGACTTTAAAAACAAAAGCTCTGCCGGCTGAGAAAAAGAAGACAAGGTCTTTTTGTTTTATCGAGCCGATTAAACTCAACCGCAAAAGATCCGCTTAAGTTTTGGCATAAAAAAGCCCCGTTGGAAATTCCAGCGGGGCTTTTGTTTTTCTAGAAACTTTTATTTCGCGGCAGGAGCATCTTCGGGTTTCTTGATATCCAAGTTCATTCCCACAATGTTCGCGCCGGCATCCACATAAAGGATGTCACCCGTCACACCTGAGGCCCAATCGCTGGCCAGGTAAACGGCGGTCTTACCCACTTCGTCCTTGTCCACATTGCGCTTCAAGGGGGTCAAATCTTCCGAGGCCTTCAGCATGCTCTTGATACCGCCAACGGCGGAAGAGGCCAAGGTCTTGATGGCGCCCGCCGAGATGGCGTTGACGCGGATGTTTTTCGGGCCCAAGTCATAGGCCAAGTAGCGGACGTTGGCTTCCAAAGCGGCTTTGGCGACGCCCATCACGTTGTAGTTCGGAATGACCTTCACGGAACCGTAATAGGTCAGAGCGATGATGCTGGCGCCGGGATTCAGCAAAGGAACAGCAGGCTTGGAGATAGCGATAAGGCTATAGGCTGAAATGTCCATGGCCAGGGCAAAACCCGCGCGGCTGGTGTCCACGAAGGCGCCTTTCAGGTCGTCCCGGTTGGCGAAAGCGATACAGTGGATGAGAATGTCGAACTTGCCCCATTTCTTCTCAACTTCTTTATAGAGGGCTTCAATTTCGCTGTCTTTGGAAACGTCGCAGGGCAGAATGAGCGAGGCGTTGACGGACTCGGCCAAGGGGCGAACGCGTTTTTCTAAAGCCTCGCCTAAGAAGTTAAAACCCAGTTCAGCGCCTTCGGCGTGAAGCGCCTTGGCGATACCCCAGGCAATCGACATGTCATTGGCGACACCAAAGATAAAAGCTTTTTTACCGGACAATAATCCCATCGCGCTGCCTCCATTGATTGGTACGATCTCGAACTGCGTGCGGTCATTAACTTAACGGTTTTCCCAGGCAGTTTAAAGCATAAAACAGCCGGTAAAAGGCATGATAACTCTCATTTATATATTGATAACCACCCACCCCTGAGAATAATGAAGTCCAACAAACACAAAGACGAGGCCATTCATGCTGAAACATATCGTGGTGTGGAAAATCAAAGAAGGCGTCGAAGGCCGTACCCGCCAAGAGAGCGCGCTGAAGTTCAAACAGATGCTGGACGCCCTGCCGCCCCATATTCCAGAAATTCTCGAGTTCGAAGTGGGTTTGCCGGCGGACGAGGGAGAAAACATCGGGGACATCTCGCTTTATTCCGCTTTTAAGGATGTCGCCGCTTTGAAAGCTTATCAAGAACATCCCGAACATTTAAAAGTCATCGCTTACGCTAAGACGGTCATTGCCGAACGCAGAGTTTCGGATTACCACGTTTAATTTTATTTGGAGGATTTTATGCCGAAAGCCGCGCCCAAAAAAACTACCGCAGTTAAATCCAAGCCGGCGGCGAAAGCTTCTGCCGGTGGAGCTAACCTGAAAATCGTCACGTTCAACACCAACTCTATCCGCGCCCGCATGGGCATTCTTTTAGACTGGCTCAAAAAAGAGAGCCCCGATGTGGTGGGAATTCAAGAAACCAAAGTGCAAGACCATGAATTTCCCAAAGAAGCGATTCAAGCCGCGGGTTGGAACGTGATTTTCCACGGGCAGAAGAGCTACAACGGCGTGGCTTTTATTTCTAAAAAACCCATGACCATTTTAGAAAACCGCCTTTATCCCAAAGACGCGGAAGAACAGGCGCGTTTCTTAGTGAGTGAATATGACGGTGTGAAACTCATCAACACTTACATTCCCCAAGGATTTGACATTGAGTCTGAAAAGTATAAATACAAATTAAAGTTCTACTCCGACCTGAAAAAATATTTTGATAAAAATGTTCCGCTGGATAGCGACGCTATTTGGATGGGCGATCTTAATGTGGCCCCCACGGAAATCGACTTGAATAATCCGAAGGGCAATAAAGACCACCCCTGTTTTCATATCGATGCCCGTGAGGCATTAGCGGCGACCATGAAGGGGAAGTGGACGGACCTTTTCCGGGAGAAAGAAAAAGGCCCGGGCCATTACACCTTTTGGGACATGCGCCAGCCCCAGGTTTTCGCCAAAAATTTAGGTTGGAGAATCGACTTCCTCATGGGTACCCCACCTATGGTAGCCCGGCTTCAAAAAATCTGGATCGACACCAAGCCACGGGGGCTCGAAAAGCCCTCCGATCACACCTTTCTCATCGGTGAGTTTTCCCGATAGGTCTTATCGGACTGCCAACGATTACCTTTTGATTTGGGGTAGGTGGAAGGGCCGTTGAATTGACTAATCAGGATAAGAGGGAGATAATAAGGGCGTAGATCAATGGTTACAGGCATCAGAAGGTTGTTTTTTACCTTTGTTTCTGGGGTTGCCGCTCCGGTGTTTTTAAACTTTTCCTCATCACAACATTATTTCTACATCGGTTTTAGGGGCGGCGAAGCATGATTCAACCACCATCCAATTCACCTTCATTGTTTAAGCGTGTCATGCGCCGTTTGGGACTCGATTCCGAACAGCGTCCTTATTTTTTTTACATCCCTAACGCCAAATCTGAAAAAGGCTCACTCATTGCCATGACGGCGGTTTTTATGGTGGTGGTCGCCATTTTAATTCCAGTCGCCATGAGATTGGTTTCGGATACCCGCAGAAATACCCAACAGGCTCAGTTGTATGTGGCTGGCGCTCAGAACGCCGCCAAAGCCGGCCTGGAAGACGCGTTGGGATATTTTGTCCGCCAAAATACAATTCTCACCGCTTTTAGCAAACAAATTACTGTCGGCCAAACACCTACTTATGCCACGGGAGTTAGCTACGTGGATCAACCTTTTAATCCGGTTTACAACACCACCAACGCCGCTTATTCGGATACTTTTCAAGCAGTAACACTTAATACGGGAAGCGGTATTTCGCACGCCTTTTACGGACTCACCAATGAGTATCCACTCGATGCGGCCAGCAACACACTGGCGGCGGCGGGACAAACCGCTTCAGTTTATTTCGCCCGCTATGAAGTCGCGGAACAGCCCAATCCTATCGCGACCGCTGGCGTCGTCTTTACGCCTCTCCCCCAGGCGGTTCATGATATTTCGGGTTCTAGAACGGCCAACTATGTGAATGGCGATGGATTGACCTGGGCGATCAGTAGTGTGGGTTATATTTATGAAAGAAAAGATTACACGACGGATTCTTATGGTGAATATAACACTCCATACAATGTTTATCCCAACAAGGTGATCGCCACAGCCAAGGCTTATACGGAGTTTAAAAAATTATCCTGTACGGTGCCTACCGCGCCCAGCTCGCCTGTCAGCTTTTCCGGCTTCGCGGCGGTTTACGCCAGCGCGGCGAAAGACGTGACGTTAAGCGGCTATTGTTATTTAGGCGGTGTGGTGGCGAATGGGTATGGCCAGTGCGCTATGACAGGTTCGGCCAGCGCTACAACTCCTAACGGCGCGGGAACGACAAACTTTTTCGGCGGCGGCGGCATTGAATATGTAGCCGGAAGTAACGTCACCTGCAACGCGCCATTGAGCGACGTTAACGTCTTTGGCATGTCGTTGAAAGATATTCAATTCATCGCGGATTATTCCGGATCTTCCTCAATTCCGATGACCATTCAGGAGCCTTATAAGCTGTCTTATTTTAATGGCAACTTAACTTATGGGCCCTCGCAATCTCAAACCATTTATCAGGCGTTGAATACCACCGGCATCTTGGTGGTGAATGGAAACCTAACACTCAATTCAGGCGGCGCAAACGCGGCCAACAGCATTGTGTCATCCAGCAGTTTCAGCGGCATTGTTTTCGCCACCGGCAATGTGGTGATTAATCCCGGCTGTCAGTTGGATGGGTCGCTGATTTTGGGCTATTCAGCCGCTTCTACTAATAATACGGCTCCTACGTTATCGCTCACGGGTGACACTTCCCATGGCTACGCTTATATGACAGCTGATCCAGCGGGGGTCGCGACTGTTATTAAATATGTGGCCCAATATCGCGAGGACATCAGCGCGAGAAAAGTCTTACTTGCCTTTCCGGGAATCTAAAAGGAGCTTTCATGGCGATTCGAACTCGTAAGCTCAATCAAACCGGTTATACGCTCATTGAAATGGCCATCGCGACAGTGGTGATGGCTGTTATGGCGACTACGGTTATTTTGGCTAATCGATTCGTCAACAAGCAGGCGGTCGCCAACGCGGATAGAACTTTCGCGTCAGAAAAAGCCATCCAAATGTATGAAGAACTCCGGGCGCTAGTCAGCGGTAATGAACAGCTGGGTGTGGGCGTCTTGGACAACTACAGTGATTTCTCCAACTACAATTATGTATTAACCACAGATACCAGCGTGAATACGGGGTTATCCACCGCCAATCCAGGTGATCCCATTAGCGGCAATTTTAAATCGGATGGCAATTGGCGCTATTTGAGGCAGGTTGCGGTAAATCGTGTCGGCAACGATACCCAGGCCCGCCAAGTGACGGTCAAAGTTTTTCTTTATCCCGGCGACAATATCGCTGCGGGTAAACCAGGAGTTCTTCTAGCCACAGTTGGCGGTATTTTAAGAACATCCGCTTTGCCGAATGTGGCCACGCAGGTGATGGATCTTTATATTCTTCAAATCAACAGCATTCCTTCCTGGTGGAGCGTTTTGCCCACTCTGGCCAGCTACATGCAAGCCGACGTGTCCGATCTGGAAAGCCGGCTTCAGGGTGTCCAGCTTCGAACTCATTACATTACCCGTACTTCTTATGGCCGGGATTATTATTACCAGCCTGAAACTAATTCATTCGCTAATCCCACGGAATCCACCCATCAGCAATGGGCTTACTTTTATCCAGGCATTACCCCGCAAGATAGCGGCGGGGATTTTTGGTATTTTGATCCTCAAACCTCCGGTGACCCGAATAGTTTGTTAATGGATGGGAATGTCATGGTGGATGGAGTCTCTTATCCCATTTCAACGAGTCAATTTAATAACACCGCAACCGCCAGTTATTCCATCGCGGATCAATACAATAACGCTATGCGTTATCCGGATGAGATGGCCGCTTATCAAGGCGTTACCGCCGCCGCCGCTCAGGCTATCGCTGCGGGCGCGGTGGTGGCTGAAGGCGTAACCGAAATCAGCGAACGTATGTTGTTTGAGGGCATGCTTTCCAAACCCGCCAGCTTCGCTAACGCGATTATTGTCAATTTGCACGGCGAGCTTTTGCCGCTGCCTCCTATGCGTAATTATTCGGACGCGGCCAAAGACCCGGGAAACCAACTATCTACCACGACCAATCCGGCACCCATGATGTGTCCCATCACAGTGACTTCTACTTCCGCTCCCCCAGTAACTTTTGTCGGTAATACCAATGTGCGCGTGGTGACTCACCCCGAACTGCTTTATTATCCTGGTCAGACGACGACTTCCACGGCAGTTACGGTTCGCTTGAGGGTTTACGCTTATTATGACGGCGAAGATACGGGCGGCCTTCTTCCTACAGGCGATCCCCGCGTTCCTGCCATTAGTCTTTTCTTCCCTGATTCGAAGGTGACTTTATTGGGTGTTACGGCGGAAATTGGGAATAGTCTGACCAGTGGTGTATCTTGTCACTATGCCCGTGTGGCTTTATCTTCTCCCTATACAGGCAATGTGCCGGGCGACGTGACCGCTTCGGGCGCTTCTGGTCCAATGAATCTGGCTTATACGACTTTGGGCCCCAACACCAACCAAACCTTGATTACACTTTTTAACACTCCTTTACGCGCTGGTTCTGGTCCGGTTAGCGGTGCCAGCGGCTCGACAACCTATGGTGGATTGAATAGCGGTGATAAACTTTATGGTTCGGAATATATTCCCTCCAGTCCAGAATTAACCACAGCCAGTGCGCCTACTTCGGCAACTTATGTGAATAACACCTACACTTTTACCAACGAAGATCTGGCCAGCCCGGATCAGAACCTCGCGGGGAATCCCTGTAACACAGCGCGTTGGATTATTACGGTATCCATGCCCATTTCACAGGTTTATGCCAGTGGTTTAACTATTTACAGCGGCGGTTATGCGGCACCCGCCACGATGAGTGGAATTCATGCCATTGAAACCCGTTTGGGAAACGGGGTGACCACTTCGGCAGTGACCATAGGGGGTGTGGCTTCCACTATTTACCCCAATTTGTCCCGTACTTATGTTTGGACAGGCGACGCTTTTATGCCGCCTTATACAGAGCAGTATCAATTTTTGGGCGATCCCAGGGACTGTCCTTATTTAGACGTGAAAATTGGAGGACCGCCGGTAGGCAACGCGGCGATTACTATCGGGCCCAACGCTTACAACTGGTGGTTTAAAGGAACAGGAACCGCGGGTATGGCTACTGATGGCTATGTCGGTTTTGGCCAGGCGGGTGTTAGTGTTTGGAGCGGCAATGGCGGCGGTGATTTGCAGGTTGATCTGCCCCGTTACTATCAGATTATCCGCCAGGGACTTTTAAACACCACTTCTATTTGGACAGGAACCAACGGATGGAGCTGGTTTTACTTTGGTATCGGCGGCGAATATGGATCAGACCAATCACCCCGATCTAGTGGCATCCAGATGCTGGACGATCTTTTTAGAACCAGTGGAACAGGAACGCTTAAAAACTTTAACGATCTTTACGCGGGTGATGGTACAGATGGGGGTTATGGTAATGGATTATTTGTGGTTTCCAACACCAATGGTTCCAATTCCATTAACTGGTACCAAAGATCCTGGCTAGGTGAGCTTTATCCGGATAAAAGCTATCTGACTTCCTGGGTTCCTTATGGCAATTTACCTTCGATAGCGAACACCACGATCACCGCGGCCAATAAACCGGAAACTTTTTATCTAAAACCCATGGGAGTTGTAGGCACAGCGGGAGGCGGTGGTTCGGATGACGGCTTCGCGGGAGATAACTTTTGGGTGAATCCCGCGGGTTATGGCAGTGAGGCTTTTTATAACGGAAAAAATACGACGACCGGTAAAACCTTTGAGCATCTAGGCACTGACAATAGCGGGACCGAATTGGCTTTGGCGGTAACGACTTACAACATACTTCCATTCCCTATGCCGGGGGTGGTGGATGTTAACCGTGAATGGGACTTTGCTGGCGGCACCACTCCTGCGTCGGTCTCGCCTTTCTATAGCGCGGGCATGACGACGACGATTGATATTCCCACAGTCACCAATGCTACCGGCGGTGGGGTGACATCGCGTCTCTTTTACGACTACAACCAAAATGGAGTGCCTCCTATAACTTCTCCTTATGGATCGGGCGTGGTACGCATGACCAATGTGAGCAGCGGCGCTTCTCCGGTTACTCAAGTTGGTTATGTGGTGGAGACCGGAACGGCGCCTTCAGGTAACGTAGGAGCTCAAACATTGGCGGAAACCGCTTTGGTTTTGGGTCTGAGAACATTTTTAGATGGCGGCAGAATGGCGGCAGACGGAGTTCCGGGGCATATTGTTCAGCTTCCGCTAGTGAAAATCTTTTTGGCCAGCAGTGTGCCGCAATATAACGAAAGTCAGGGCGTTTCATTTACCGTTGGCGCTCCCATAACCGCCACGACTAACGGCGGCGGGGCGGTTTCGGTTGGTATGCCGGTGACGGATATTTGGTGGAGATTTAACCCGAATGGGTTAGCCAATTACTATACGGAAGAATATCCTCAGTACAACCAGCCGATGACGACTCAAAGCGGCATGTATCAGGAATCCGTTTCGGTGACTTACAACCTCAAATACTCGAACAACGGGGGAAAGACCTGGTATTTCGTTCAAGATGATGCCGCCGCGGTAACAGGTGTTTGCGATTGCAACACAGGCAACCCCAGCCCCGCCGGACATGCGGTCACTAATCTGGCCCCTTGGACTTATAACTGGCCGGTTTCAACCGGATCGCGCATTTTGTCTCAGGGCGATTACGAACTGATGGTAGAAGCTTACCGTCAAAATTACGGATTACATTATGCTTACGACATTCAAGACATAGAAATAAGCTGGTAAGCGCCATGAGACTTCTATTTAGAAAAAAAACCAGTCAACGCGGATGGACCATTATTGAATTGATGATGGTGGTGGGAATGATCGGTTTGATCGTTCCCGCGCTGACATCCCTTTTTATTTATTGCTATCAGGGACTGGCCGCCGCTGAAATGCACCTGTCTCTCAAAGCCCTGAATGAACAAATTATGCTTCATTTACATGAGAGAATAAATTCCAGCAAACACATGTTTCAAAACGATTCGAATTCAGGCGGATTGAGTTTTATCAGCAAAATCGCCATGGGTTCGGCGCCTACTTCGGTCAGTTTTTCCAAACTGCCCAGTGGACAAACTGGAACAACCATTACCTTTTCGCCCGCCGCGGGAGCGGTGTCGAATGAATTTGGAGATTGTCTTTTTTACGCTGATTACGACTCGCCTCAAACGATCAATGGAATTAAATACACGGCGCCGCTGACGGTGGGCGGACCCATTACTTTGAGTTCTGCTCCTGCTCCTGTAAGCGTGACTGGCACAGTGACTAATGGGGCTGGTAATTCCGTTACGGTCAACTTGGATGTTTACCGGTTTTATTACGATTATTTGAGCACTGCGGGTGATATGACGCCCATTGCCAGCCTGACTTCCTATTGGCTGATTGAATGGCAGAGCGTTCAGTTTGTGGACGCTTTCGAGCTGATCGATATTCAAAGTTCTGACTCAACGTTATACGCCCATGTGATCAACTGGCTGACTACGGCGGGTAATTTCCCCAGCGGACAGCCGATTACGCTGGCCTGGGATCCCAGTCAGATTCAGATGACCAGCGGATCCAATTTCGCTTTTTATCAGCTTTCGGGCAGCACAATGACAGGTGCGTCGAATCAGAGTATTTCGATTCAAAATTGGACGCCTTTGAGCCGCACTTCCAGCGGCCTAGTTAGCCGGTTTAATTACGGTATTTCGGGAAACTACAATAATATCTACGGCGATCCGCCGCCGCCTATTGTGCCGATGTTTAACCCCTACACGAATACCGCTAACGCTTTTCCCGGGGGGTTTGAGGTGGGGATACAAGGATCTAACGCGGGTATGCAGGTATTGGTTCGTTCTCTGTTAATCGCTAAAGGTAACTATAAAACCCTGATGTGGGACAACGAAACCTCCATCAGTAACGCCCGGGACGTCTGGTAAAATTTATGAGCGATCTGGCCGGCCAAAAATGTAAACCCTGCGAGGGCGGCACGAAGCCCCTGAGCGAAGCTGAGGCGCAAACCTATTTGGCGCAGCTGCCCGGCTGGCAAAAGCAGAATCAAGAAATCGTCAAGACTTTCACCTTTAAAAACTATTACGAAACCATGGCTTTTGTGAACGCGGTCGCATTCATTGAACATCAGGAAGATCATCATGCCGATCTGGAAGTTTCTTATAAAACCTGCAAAGTCCGCTACAGCACTCACGCGATTAACGGCTTATCTGAAAATGATTTCATTTGCGCCGCCAAGATAAACGCTTTAGTTCTTTCCTGAAACGGAATGAATACTTAAAGCGGTAAATGGCCCTGAACTTAAATAGACTTTAAAATTAATTTCCTGATTATATTTTTCTTTCATGTAAATTCGATAGAGATTTAATTCGTCTGAGTCGGCGATCAAAAAAGCTTTGGGATTATCCACCAAATCCTTAAAAAGATTTTTCAAATCATAGTGACTCATCATGGCGCTGTTAATCGGTGTCCGTTGAAACCAATCTAAAGCGATCGTGTGAAAGTGTCTTAGAAACTCATCGTCATCAAAGGCCCCGATCTTGATATAGGGGAAAGCTCCGCCCCAGGTGACGAAGACTTGGTCATCTTGCGGGTTTAAACGCGACATGGCGACTTTTAAATCTTTTTCCTCCCAAGCCCAAGCGTGGGCGCTGGAATAGTGTAATTCCAGGAGATGAACCGTAAAAATAAAATAGAAAACCAACAAAAGCAGCTTCCACATACCGATTTGAGCGGGTTGGCTTGAATTTTTAAAATGATTCAAAGTGTTCGATAGACTCCAAAAAATAGAGAAATTATTTTGTAAAAACAAAAAGGGAAGATAAATCCGCTCAGGCATCCAAAGATACAGTCTGCAAAAGAGCAGGATCAAGACAGTCCAAGCTGTGTTGAACGCCACAAACCAAAGAGTTTCCCCCGAAAGGAGAGGCAGCAATGCCAGAAAGAATAAAAAGGCCGCAGAAAATCCAGGATTAGCGAACATAGACGAGAAAGTGTCCTGCGGGTTTTTATCAAAAGTTACTCGAGGAAAATACCGATTGAGCGTTTGGAGCTTTTCGGCACTGTAAGTCTCTGGATCCATGAAGTAGTTATACAGCATAAGATTTCGATCATTTTGACTCCAACCGACCATATCAAAGATGGGCTTAGAGGTCTCGTCGTAGACAGGGTTTCGAAATACGCATAACTCGCCATGCCGATGATAAAGTTCTTCCGAACCTCCCCAGGCTTGATTCCGGGAATAATAGGTATTGTCAAAAGTGACGGCTATCAGGGAAGTTAGTGCGACGGCGGCTAAAAAAAATAAAATAGAGGTTCGATGGGATGTTATTTTTGTTTTTCGCGCAAGAAAAACAACGGCAGGCACAGCGCCCGCGATCGCCAACAATAGCGAGGAAGGGCGGATTAAAACTGAAAATACCGCTAGAACGAAAACCAGGCCGAGAGCAGGCAGAAGATATTTTGAATCTTCTCTTTTCCAAATGGCGACTAAAAGTAAAATTCCACCGATCCCTGCTGAAGCGGCTACCAGCGTCCATTGAAGCTCCCCCATAAAGCGGACTTCCAGAACGGCGGCGCTTAATATAAAGAGTAATGTTTTAAAAAAGCGGTTTGTTCCCAGATTAAACGCGGCCAATATGGCCCAAATCGATAAAAAGTTAATCAAGACAAAGAGAGCGGAGTACCACTGAACGGCAGGAAACTTAATGTAGAGGTTTTTAAGCACGAGGCAAAGAAACGCGTTCTCCATATAGTTGAACTCGCTGGGTGCCCAGTTCAACCCGATTCCCTTTAACAAGAGAACAGCGTAATAATCATCGTCCCACTGAAAATAAAGCCGGAATAGTAACAGGATAGGCATTACAAAAAGAATTGCAGTTAGAAATGAAGATAGAAAAGGATTTTCCCCAAAATAAGCGTCGGTTTTTGAAACCATTGGCTCCCACCAGGGTGCCTTCTCTGCGGGGATATCAATAACGGGATCAATAGGATTCTGGTCCATCATTCACCTGTAAAAGTTATATAGAAGGCTATTATGCCGGGAGCTTTACAATCCACAAGCGTGACTTGTGGCACCGCATTAAATGAAACGGGGTCAATGCTTTAACTTCAAAGTAACAAGCGGATTCATCCAATTTTTGCCTCTTTTCATTCTAAAACTGAAACTTTTTCCTCGTTAATTGGGTATTATTCTCTGCAAGATCCCAGCAAGAGGAAACCATGGCAACTCCTACGATGACCTTAGCTCAATTTTTAACTCAATATCCCTGGCCCGCCGAATTGAAGAAAGCCGGAAAGCCCCTGGAAGGTTTTTGGTCCTGTCAGTTGGAATCCTCGGCTGAAAAAATCTGGCCCTATGTGAGCAACACTAACGTCCTGAACCAATTGGTGGGCCTGGGTGAGATGAAGTTGACCGAACAAAACGGCAAAGTTTATGGGACGGCCAAAACGGTTGGCTTTGACATGGTTTGGGAAGAAAAGCCCTGGGAATGGGAATATGGCAAGGCCATGGTGATTGACCGCCGTTATACCAAAGGCTTTCTTAAAGTAAACCGAACGATCTATGTGCTGGAACCTACCGCGGATAACAAATGCAATTTTTACGTTTATCTGGGTTTGATTCCCCGCGGACCGCTGACCCGGCTTTTAACCAAAGTAGTGCTGAACGAGCTTAAGGGAAAGTTCTTGAAAGCCCTGAAGGCCATGGATGGTTACGTTCAAAAGCAGCAGAAGATTATTTTGAGCGGAAAGAAAATCAGGCTTAGCCCCGAAGCGGAAGTCCGCATGGTGGAGATTCAAAAAGAGCTCGTGAAGCGTTCCATTCCGGCCAACATGGTTCAAAAGATGATTCAGTTTGTCCGTACCACGCCCGATGAGGACCTGGATCGTATCCGATTAAAGGCGTTGGCCCGGGATTGGCACGTCAGCCTGAGCGGCCTTTTGGAGGCCTTTTTACAGGCAACCCGGCTGGGTCTTTTTAAACTGACCTGGGACGTCACCTGTCCCCATTGCCGCGGCGTTCGGGAAGAAGTTACCCATCTGGCCCAACTGCCCAAGCGGGGTAAGTGCGAGGTTTGTAATGTAGATTTTGACGCGACTACTTTTAACGCGCTGGAAGTGATCTTTCATATTCATCCCTCGATTCGGGTAGTTGAGAAGAAAATTTATTGCTCCGCCGAACCCGCGATGAAGACACACATTAAACTGCAAAAAATGATTCAGCCGGGCACAGAGCTGACGGTGAAAACCTTTTTGGAACCGGGCCGCTACCGCTTAAGACTCGCGGGTACGGAAGTTTATAACCTTCTGGATGTGGGTGAAAAAGAAGGACAGCCCGAATTTCTATGGATTGATGAGCTTTCGGCCAAGAACATTAGTTCTTCCTACTTTCCCTCAGTCACTTTGCGCAATACCTCTGCCGAACCCCGCATGTTTATCATTGAGGACAATGAGATAGACCGGGACGCGTTAAGACCCGTGGATCTGTTCTCTTTCCAAAATTTCAGGGATTTGTTCACCACCGAGTCATTGAATTCGGACGTCAAACTGGAAATCGGCGTACAGACTATTCTTTTCACCGATCTGGTGGGTTCCACTAAGTTTTATGAGTTGGAAGGCGATGCCGCGGCTTTTACGGCGGTGCGGAAACATTTCCAGAAAACTTATGAGGGGGTTTTGAAGCATGGAGGCGCCATTGTAAAAACCATCGGGGACGCAGTGATGGCTTCCTTTTCCAAACCCTCGGACGCGCTGAAGGCAGCCATTGAAATGCAGGAATACTTTAACGGCAAAAACCCCGATACGTCTTTGCGGCTTCGCATTACCTTGCACACTGGGCCCTGCCTGGCGGTGAATTTTAATAACAACATTGATTATTTCGGCAGCGCAGTCAATTTAACCGCGAAGATTCAATCCACGGCGGAAGCGGGGCAGATCAGTTTCACCGAGGCGGTATTTAAAGATAAAGAAACTGAGGGGATGCTTCAGCAAAGAGACCTGCTTTGCCAGGAGATTGATTTTGAGCAGAAGTGGTCCAAGAAGGTCATTCCGGTTTACCGGGTGGATGTAAGCTAAACGATCTTAAAATTGTTGTTTGAATAAAAAAGGGAAGCGGATTTTATCCACTTCCCTTTTTTATGGCTGGCGCGAATTGAAATTGAAACGGTTACTTCTTCTTTTTGGACGGTGCTTTTTTGACCGTGGTTGATTTGCCGAAGAAGTGTTTGGCTACCTCGATAAAGGTGGGAATAAGGGAAACGAAAACGATAGCGAGGATCACCACTTCGAAATGCGCCTGGAAGAACTCCATATTCCCCAGCAGGAAGCCCGCTCCGATACAGATGGTAGTCCACAAAAGCACCCCGATCAGGTTATAGCGCGAGAACTTACTATAGGTCATCTTGCCCACGCCTGCAGCAAAGGGAGCGAAGGTGCGGAAGATCGGCGCGAACTGGAAGAGGATCAGGGTCTGCACGCCATGCTTTTCATAAATATCGTGGGTTTTATCCAAGTATTTCTTATTCATGAATTTTCCGAATACGTTGGGACCGAAGAAACGGCCGATCCAGTAATTGCTATGGTCGCCCATCAAGGCCGCGGCGGTGAGCAGGCCCCAGGCAAAAGCGATATTGAGTTGGGCGCTGCCGCAAAGGGCGCCAACGGTAAAAAGAAGTGAATCCCCCGGCAGGATGGGAGTCACGACCAAACCCGTCTCGCAGAAAATGACTGCGAAAAGAATGCCGTAGATATAGGGTCCATAGGCCTGGACCAATTCGGGCAGGTATTTGTTCAAATGCAGGATGTGGTCAAGATAAGCGTGAAAGTCCATAAGGCCTCATTTCATGGGAATAACAACGGGGCTAAAATAACATCCGGGCCCCAGGAAAGACCAACAAAAACAGAAAAACCAGCCCATTGAGGATTAATGAGCTGGTCTGGGGGAAAGAATTAGGCTTGAGACGGCGGATTTTGAGCGGGAGGCTCGACCGGCGGGGCAGACTCAACTGGAGCCGCGGGTGTTTCAGGCATAGGTGTGGAAGCGGTATTGTCTGACCCGCCGTTATTGACGTCGCTCTTGGGCTTCGGATTGCGGGGAGCTCTTTTGCGCGGGTAGAAGATTTTTTGAGTGTCTTCGTCATAGGCAAAAAGGTTTCCAAAGTGAGTCCAGCGGATGAAAGTCTCAAAAATCTTCTCAAAGTTCTCGTGAGGCAGATTGAAGATAATTACTTCCTGAACCAGTTCCGCGTCGAGCTTGGCGCGAGGATGTTTGGCCAGCATATCGTTGACCTGTTTAAAGATGCGTAATTTGAGCAGCTGTTCTTTCCAGATGTTCTGACGCTCTTGCGAGGTGGCCTTCACGAAACGCTGTCCATCAGCGGTCAGAACGACCATGCGTTTAGGTGTGTCCACAAAATCCAAAAGCTCGGCGGCCTTTACGACTTTAATAATGTCACCGAACTCTTTATCGGTTTCAGTTGCGATGCGGAAGACGTCTTCGGTTCCACCGCGGGCGTCGAGATATTCCAAAATACCCACAATTTCACCCGGCAAGACATCCGGCAGCGATTCGGCAGGCGGCAGTTCGTTGGGCTGAAGAACTGGTTCCGGCACGTCGGGAATTTCGTGGCCCATGATGATGTCGTGCAATTGATCGACCAGCTTGCTGAAGTCCGCGCCGCGGTAGTCGCGGGGGCGGGGCAGGGGATTTTCCACAATTTTCAAAATATGTCCCGGGTGAGTTCCTAACACCACAATGCGGTCGGCCATATAAACGACCTCAGCGATATCGTGGCTGACCATAAGAACGGAAGAGGGATTCTTATCGTGAGCGGCCCAGATGTCGATGACTTCAGCGCGAAGCGACTCCGCGGTGAGGGCGTCGACGTGGCTGAAGGGTTCATCCATAAATAAAATCTCAGGATCGACAGAAAGGGCGCGGGCAATACCAACGCGCTGTTTCATGCCGCCGGAAAGTTCGCGGGGATAAGTTTCCTCGAAAC
>JABDGD010000013.1:52898-56117 GCA_013286205.1 Candidatus Firestoneibacteriota bacterium
TTTTGGGCGCGGTCTTCAATTTCATTAGCGGGAAAGCCGCGGGACTGCAGGGCGGTCTGAATATTTTCGGCAACCGTCATCCAGGGAAACAAGGCGAAGCTTTGAAACACGATGCTGACACCGGTGTTTAAATCATGCAGGGGTTGGTCGTGATAAAAAACGTCCCCTTTGGTGGGAGGGATGAGACCGGCCAAAATACGAAGCAATGTGGATTTGCCGCAGCCCGAGGGACCCAGCAAGGCGACGACTTCGCGCTTGTTAATGCAAAGGCTGACGTCGGCCAAAACTTTAAGTGATTTGCCGTTGGGCAGGTTAAATTCCTGCGAGACATTTTTGACTTCGATCAGTTTCGAGTCGTTTTTGACTTCTTTGATGTCGACGGCCATACTGAACCCCCAAAAACTGAAATTTTGAATTAAGAATTTTGAATTCGAAGGCCTCCTTCGGCCTTCGGAACTACTTACTTAAAGAATACTTTTCCTCAGCCAAACGGTACAGCCTCTTCCAAACGGACCGGTTAAAGGCCACCACCATCAAAGACATCACCACCACGCTGGCGGCCAGCATGGGATAGTCAGCCTTGGCGGCGGCTTCACTAATTTGAGAACCTAACCCAAAGGCGGTGAGGGTCTGGCCCTTGTCGGTCACATATTCGGCCACAATGCTGGCGTTCCAGGTTCCGCCGGCGGAAGTGACCATTCCGGTGACCAAGTAAGGGAAAATGCCCGGTAGATAAACCTTGGTAAATCTTTGCCATCCCGTAATGCCGTACATACGGGCGGCTTCCAGCAGGTCCGACGGAATGGCCATGGCACCCGCCATGACGTTAAACAAAATGTACCACTGAGCGCCCAAGATCATGAGAGCGATGGCGCCCCAGTTGAGGGGAATGCCCATTAAGTGCATGACGAAAATGACGTAAGAAAAAAGCATAGGCGCCGGGAAGGACGCGGCGACCTGCACAAAGGGTTGAGCGATGCGGGAAAGCCGGGGAGAAAGTCCGATCCAAAGCCCGACCGGGATGGTCCAGATGGCGGAGAGTCCCACGGCCACCAGCACCCGGCCTAAAGTGGCCAGCGCCTCACTGACGATGAGTATCCAGTTATTCATGCTGACCTGGCTGAAGAGAAGAATAATTTTCCAGGCGCCAAATCCCATCAGGCCTAAAAGACCGACGAAAGCCAAAATTGAAATGATCGGCCCAAAACCAGAACGGGAGCTGGAGGACTGGGCGACTACAGGCACCACGGGTTTATCCGCGGGCGGCATGGCTTCGGTCGAGGTGATTTGTTTGGGTTTAAACAGATTCTGGAAAAACTGAAGAATTTGTGAGCTTCTTAAAAAATCTAAAAACCAGGAAGTCATACCTTCCTCGCCGCCGCCCTCTTCCACGCGGAACTTTTGGCCCCAGACCACCAGCGGGCGCCAGAGCAGTTGGTCCAAGCAGACAATCATCAGGATCATAGCGATGACGCCGAAAAGTTTTGCCGTACCGTCGCCCTTATCATTGGCCACGCTCATATAAGAACCTAAACCGGGAAGACGAAAATCTTTATCACCCAATTGGAAGGATTCGCTGACGGTGAGGAAAAACCAGCCGCCCGCCATGCTCATCATGCTGTTCCAGATGAGACCGATCGCGGAGAAAGGAATTTCGAGCTTTGTAGCTTTGGCAAACCAGTTGAAGCGGTAAACTGCCGCGGCTTCCTGCAAATATTGCGGAATGGAGCGCAGGGATTGGTAAAAGCTGAAGGTCATGTTCCAGTCCTGGCCGGTAAAGATCATGATGACCGCGACTAATTCCAAACCGATATTGCTGTTGGGGAAAAGAGCCACCATGGCCAGCGTTAAGGGCGGCATGAAGCCCAAAACGGGGATGCTCTGCAAAATATCCAGCATGGGGATTAAAACTTTTTCAGCGATATGGTCTTTCGCCGCCCAGTAGCCGTAAGCGAAGGTGAATAAGAGAGAAAGAATGTAGGCGATCATGCCACGGCACAGAGAAAAGAAAGTGTATTTGGGAAGCGCCCAGGGAGAAAGGTCGATATCAATCGTGGGACGGTGAACACCGGTCCACTCACCGGCGACATTGATCATGCCGAAAATTAAACCAATGAGGCCAAATAACAAAACCAGGTCAATCCACCAGATTTTTTGATAACGGGTTAAAAATCCGGTAGCTTCACCCCAGATTTTTTTAATGTGGAAGGGTGATTCTTGCTGTTTTTTGGGGGATTCCATCTGGCGTCTCTTTTGTCTATTTCATCTAGAACAGCTTTTGAATCATAAGCCTCGGGTGTAACACGGGGAAGCAAAAAAAGCCTGAATCCGGCAGTTTAACCAGACCTTAACACCGGCGCCGCGCTTCAAGATTTCACCCCTTCGGGGAGAGCTTGTGGATAATAGATGGCATGAAACAAACCGCGCTCATTCTTGCTCTAGTTTTCTCGGGAGTCTTCATTTCCTGGGCGGCATGGAACGACTACAAAGCCAACCGCGACTGGAAGACGGTGGAGAAGCTCATCGGCTTTTCCGGTCATGTCCGGGGCGAGGGGTTTAAGGTCGCCGTACCTCGGTCTGACCTTAATGTGCTGGTGCATGGCACCTTAGTAGACCCCGAAGCGGGCTTGGCCAGCTGGTTCGCCTTGAAACCTCTAGCCCGGGGCAGCTTTCTATCCGGCGAATTAACCGTCACCGACGCCGAGGTGCCTCTGGTGGAAGCGCGATTGGCTTCGGGTCATCTCATATTGACGTCCATCTACCGGCCTTTTAACGGGGAAACCCCGGGCATTGAACGTATCCGCATGCGGGGTCAGGGTTCCCGGGTTGAATTGGCTGAAGCGGCCAGAAATCTTTTAGCGGCCACCACCATGCCCCTCACCCTGGGTTCGGTTTCCGCCGTGTTGTCAGCCTCCCAAACCGCCATGAGCTCCGTGTTAGAGAAAACACTGGGAATGGGTCAATGGACGGGGACGGCCTATACTTTGACTTATGCCCCTGTCCAACCGGTCACCGAAGAGAACATCGAGCTGCCTTCTTATATAGGGGTGGAAACGGTCTTTCATTTTCAGGGTGAAGGCAAACAGGCCAAAGCTTATGGACAATGGGTATTGAAGCCCCTGGAAGCCCGGGGGGTGATACAAAGCCTGATGAAGAATCACATTGTGGTCACTGAGACCCATACGGAGCTGATTGAGCCGATGTCGGGGCTGGTGCAGG
>JABDGD010000014.1 GCA_013286205.1 Candidatus Firestoneibacteriota bacterium
CATGGTGGCGGTGGATACCCAGATCGCCGAGGTCAAAACCAGTTTGCTTTTGGCCATGGGGTCGAGGGCCTTTTTGAATGGAAAAAAATTATCGACGGAGGCTCCACGATGAGTTTTCAGGACGCCGATTTCGGTAACCGTTACGGATTCTCCCCGCTACTAAGGTGGGCGGAGCCGGCGGGTCAGGTGGGTCGCTTATCTAACCGGGGGTTTTCACCCTCTTATTTTTTCAATCAACCGCAAAAGCCTTTAGGAGTGAATTCATGAGACCCATGGGAAGTTCAGCCGTACTGGAAGAACGCCGTCAAAAGGCGATCGAATTGCTGGGCCAAAATTTACAGCCGGTGGAAGTAGCGCGGATGCTGGGGGTGGACCGCCGATCGGTACGCCGATGGAAATCCGCTTATATCAAAAACGGTATCGCGTCGCTGAAATCCCGCCATACTCCGGGCCGAACGCCTAAGTTGACAAATGACTTGAAAGGGAAAATATCCCGGCGGCTGGAAAAGGGCCCGGCGAAGTTTGGCTTTAAAGAAGGACCCTGGACCTATACCCGTATCGCAAAAATGATTAAAAAAGAATTTGGCATTACCTATCACCATAACTATATCGGGCCCCTGATTCGGTCCATGGGTTGGAATGTGGGAAGACTTAAAGCGGTGGGACGCAGGGTGAAGTTAACCGCTTAAGTGGGGTGGGGCAGGGTACTAGGACATTAGATATACGAAAATTTAAAAACTAGTTTCAACAGAAGCTTTTGACAACGCCATTTTTAGCGGTCTTTCGTTTCGGTTTTTAGGGTTTGGAAATTATATATAAATAATGTCCTACTCTTTGGTGAATGGTTTTAACTCGTTCGTAACTTTTGAGCCTCTTCCGCCGATCGAATTTTTGTTTAAAAATAAGTCCTTTTTAACCGACAAGTTACAAATCGGTAACAGCGCCCCTTCGAAAGCTACCTACAATTCGTCTCGTTTTTAGTTGGTCTGAAAAACGAAGTGTAGTCCCGGGCTTGGGTTTTCCCTAAGAATCCAATTCTGGAAAAAATAATAAGGAGAAGCTATGAAACGGTCTTGGTTAATGTCGCTGTTAGTAGCGGTGGCGTTGGTATCCCTGAATATGCCCGCGTTTGCCCAATCTGATTCGATGGAAGATTTGAATGCGGCTGTAGGTGCGTTGACGAGCAAAGTGAACGCGTTGGAAAAGAAGGGTCCTGCTGTGGAAATTCACGGGTTTGTTCAACAAGACGTGATCAATGACAGCACCCAGTCCTTCAACGAAACAGTGGGTGACGGCAAAGTCGCTCAAAACGGCACGGTGGCCGGTGATAACGGCTACACCCAGTATTCTCTCCGCAACTCGCGTATTTCCTTGTTAGCCAAAGACACTTTCGGTGGCTGGGCGACCAAGGGCTACATTGAGTCGGACTTTTTGGGTAACGGCAACGCGTTGGGTTATGCCGGCGCCGCTGGAACTGAAACTGAACAAAAATTCTTTAACCAGCCGATCTTCCGTTTGCGCCACGCCTATTTGCAGGCTGACAACGATGGCTGGACCATCTTGGCCGGTCAATATTGGTCCTTATTCGGTTGGAACATGGACTATGTTTTGGCGACTGTTTCTGAAGCGCCGACCATGGGTCCTTTGTACTTCCGTACGCCTCAATTGCGTGTTGCCAAGACCTTTGGCGATGAAAAAGGCATGCAGGTTCAGTTGGCTGCTTCCGCTGAAAAGCCGGATCAGATCGACAGCCAGGTTCCGAATATCAACTTCGGCCTTCGCTTAACTTTGAACGATGTTAAGGGTGAACTTTGCCAATCGACGAGCGCCCAAAAGCTGATGCCGTTGAGCATCGGTTTAGGCCTCCGCAACGCTTATTATTCCTGGAACAGCTTAACGCCTGCTGGCGGAGCTAACTTCAATTACAACCAGAACATGTGGGGCAGCGCGGTTGCTGCCGATGTCTTGTTGCCGGTTTTGCCGGTTGCTGAAGGCAAAGACGATCCAAGCATCGTGATCACTGGTGAATGGACCGCTGGCGCGGGCGATTCAGATGCCTTTAACGGTGGTGGTTTTGGCGGCGGCGCGGCTTTGGTTAATACGGCTGCTCCTTTTACCAACCTGGATGGAACCATTGCTGGTTTCGTGGGCGGTAACTTCAGCCTGATCCAAGTTCAAAGCTTAACGGCGCAAATTCAAATCGCCTTGCCGAAGAGCATTGGAACTATTTTCACCGCTGGTTATGGCGAAATCTTCACGCCGAACGGCCTTCCTTTGGGCGACAGCTACAACGACGACAAGACGATGTTTGTCAACGTGATGCAAGACTTCACTCCGGAAATCCGCGCGGGCTTGGAAGTTGCTTCCTATGACACGCATTATGGTTCTCCGTTTGGAACGAACGTCGCTCAGTATCCGCAATGGGATGCTATCGACAACCGCATTCAGTTGTCTTCTTGGTACCGCTTCTAGTCCAAGTTCAGTTTAAGGAAACGAAATTATTTTTAGGGGCCGCCGCTATTGTCAGGGACGCGGTTGGCCCCTTTTCCTTTTGCAGATTCCGATTGTCCACGCGGTGAAATTTCAAATATTCCAGCTGTAGATAAATATTTTCCCATCAAGTTTTCAAGTCCGACCCGGCCCCCCTTTTCCAGAAATCACGTATCAAGTTTTTCCAGCCGATCTCATTTTTTAATTTTCCATCAATTTGTCTAATTACCTTTCCGAGTGCGGTTTGTCTCCGAAAATAATTGGGTCGCTCTTGGTTGTGTTTGTAAGCATTTAGTTTGTTTTTCACTGCTTTAGCACCGTTCTGCCTATGACCGAATCATCTATAGGACATTGACTATATGAGATTTGAAATGATTATTTTTTCAACAAGTCTTGAAATGACTGAAATTCGGCAATAAAAGAATCGAATCGTCCAAATAGGTCATTCATTAAAAGTAAAGTCCTTTGATAGTTAACAGTTATTTAACATTGGTGAAACGTTGTATCCGGCCCCAAACTGTAGATTCCCCCATGAAATTTTCCTGAGTCGGGTCTTTTTACGCTTTTCCAACACTTAGACCTTTTTGAACTCGAAGTACCCGATTCGGGGAGATATAAAAATTTTTAAGGAGTAGCTATGAAACGGTTTTGGCTTTTGTCTTTGTTGATGGCCGTCTCGCTGGTAACCCTGCAAGTACCAGCTTTTGCTGCTGATGAAGATGCCACTGAAGATATGAACTCAGCTCTCGGCTCGATTAAGGGCCAGGTGACTGGGATTGATGCTGCTGTCAAGGGCATTGGTTTATACGGTGATGTTCGCGTGAAGTATTCTTGGAAAACGCAATCGGGTGTTGCCAACGCTGCTGGCACCGCTCAGGTTATTCCGGATCAAGATAACGAACAGATTCGCGCTCGTATTGGCGTGAAGAAAACCTTGGGTGATGTGACCTTGAACCTCCGTTTAGTGACGGATGCGACGGCCAACTATCCCAACAGCCAAACCCCTTCTTTGGGCGATGCCTTGGCTGATCAACCTGTCTATTTTGACACGGCGAGCTTGGCTTGGACTCCTGGTTTCTTGAACAAGCAAGTTTCTGTCGGCGGCGGTAAGTTCCAGAACGTTTTGGACTATACCCCGATTACCTGGGATGACACTTTGACTCAGGATGGCGCTTGGGTTTCCTTTAACTTGCCGGACACCAACACCACCTTGCGTTCTGTGTATATCGACTATGCCAACCCGCAAGCGACGAAGTACACCCCGGTTTTGACTCCTCCAGTTGTTGAAGGCCCGGCTGGTACTAACGGCGCTAATAACTCGGTGGATTCCTACATCTGGACCACTCAGTTGTCTCAATTGTTGAAGTTTGACAAAGACACTAATTTGAACATCACTTTGGGATATGAGTACATTCCTTATGTGACTCAGATCAATGCTTTGTTGACTGCTGGCGGCGTTAGCGGAAACAACCTGACGGCTGATGGAATGGTTCTGGACTACGGTTCAGTTATTCCTGACATTCAATTGGGTGAAGTTATCTTGACCCTTAACAACAGCTTTGGTGCGGATTTGCCGGCGAAGTGGACCTTGCATGCGATTGACAACATGAATTCGTTCAACTTGCCGAACGCTTATTTGCAAAACACCGCTATCGCGGGTGCGCCGAAGAGCACTGGTTATTCGAATTTGTCGAACAACATGGGTTATTGGTTCTCAGTTGACTTAGGTAAAGGCGGAGATTCTCCGGCGAAAGACACTTTCACGGAACAATTGGCCGTTGCTTATGTCGAGCCGAACGCTCAGTTGTCCGTCTTGACTGACCACGATGGTAACTTCACGAACACTGAATACTTGCGTTCGAAGTTCAACTTCGGGTTGGAAAATGGCGTGAGCTTACAATGGAAAACTTGGGTTGCTTACCACGTTTATTATGAACCCACTATTGGCGACACGACCACGGCTAACAAGCTGGCGTCGGGTAACCAAACCGCTGAATGGATTAACTTCTTCTACGCGACTGCTTCTTTCTAATAAGTCCTGAGTTGATCGCTGTAAGGCGTTCGGTTAATCACCGGGCGCCCGCTGATTTTGTACCCAGCCATGCGCTGGGGACAGGGGGGCCGTCCGATAGTCAGGGAATCGGATTGGCCCCTTTTCCTTATTAAAGGGCGATTTTCTTTTAACACAGCTTTAACAGGTTGGTTAGGGTAAATCGTTTAGAATTCCCTCGCTTTATAGACGAAGTAAAAATCAAAAGCCTTTAGGAGCCGAAAATGAAAATGAAAACGATGATGGTGGGGGCCTTGGTTGGGGCGAGCCTGTTAGGTTCGAGCCTGGCGCAAGCTGCCGGCCTCAATGGCGCGGGCGCTACTTTCCCGTACCCGATTTATTCGAAGTGGTTTTATGAATACAACAAGAGCAACGGCGTTCAAATTAACTATCAATCGATCGGTTCGGGCGGCGGAATTCAACAGCTGACCAACGGTACGGTGGATTTCGGCGCGTCTGACGCTCCGATGACTGACGACCAGATTGCCAAAGTTGCCGGCGGTGTGCTGCATTTCCCGACAGTGGCTGGCGCTGTGGCCGTGGCTTACAACGTGCAAGGCGTTTCTAAATTGAAGTTGACCCCCAAAGTTTTGGTGGACATCTTCGAAGGTAAAGTCACCAAGTGGAATGACCCGGAAATCGCGGAGATCAATTCCTCTGAAACTTTGCCTGATCTGAATATCACTGTGGCTCACCGCTCCGATGGAAGCGGAACGACCAACATCTTCACGAACTATTTAACCAAAGTCAGCACAAAATGGGCGACTGACGCCGGTTTCGGCACTTCGGTTAAGTGGCCGGTGGGTGTGGGTGGTAAAGGTAACGAAGGTGTGGCTGGTTTGCTTTCGCAAATTCCGGGCACCATTGGTTACGTTGAATTGGCCTATGCGATCAAGAACAACCTGACCTATGCTTCGATCAAGAACAAGTCAGGCGAATATGTGGCTCCTTCTGTCGAATCCACCACGGCTGCTGCCGCTGGCGCGCTTCGCCGGATGCCGGATGACTTCCGCATGATGATCACCAACGCGGGCGGCGAAAAAGCTTATCCGATCTGCGGTTTCACCTGGTTGCTGGTTCCTAAGACGATCAAAGATCCAGTTGTTGGCAAATCTTTGACGGACTTCTTGAGCTGGTATTTAACCACCGGTGAATCCATGGCCGCTGATTTGTACTACGCGCCGTTGCCGGAATCTTTGATTGAAAAAGTCAAAGCCCAGATCGCGGACGTGAAGTTCTAAGTTTTAGCTGAACGGTTTATTCAAAGGCGGAAGAGGGAAACCTCTTCCGCCTTTTTTGTTTTAAGGGCTAGAAGGCAGCAACCGCGAAGAAGTCCTTTGTTACAGAAGGGCCGTTTTTGCGTGGTTTTATTGGGTTTTTATTTAACGGTTTGTTAACAATGACCCGGCGGGGGATGGCCTACACTTTACGGGCTTTGAACGAGTGTCCTTAAATCCATTAAAGAGTCTTATTAAATGAACCCTTCCTTAGACGCGACAAAAGACACCCAGATCGAAAAACCCCTTCCTTTCTTTTCTCAAATGTCCCAGGCGGGTTTTGGCGACAAGGTGTTTCAAAAGTTGACCGCTTTCTTCGCTTTTCTGATTTTGTTTCTGGCCTGCATGACGGCTTTTACCCTTTGGCACGCTTCTGCCGACTCAATTCATAAAATGGGTTGGAAGTTTTTGACCACGTCAGATTGGGATCCGGTACAGGGTGTGTTTGGCGCGATTCCGTACGTGTACGGTACCTTGATGTCGTCCCTCCTGGCGCTTTTAATTGCAGCTCCGTTCGGCATCGGCATTTCGCTTTTCCTCACTGAACTGGCCCCGCAGAAACTTCGGGAGCCGGTGGCTTTTTTAGTGGAAACTTTGGCGGCCATTCCCAGCGTGGTTTACGGTTTGTGGGGTATTTTTCTTTTGGCGCCCTTCATGCGTGAGCATATTGATCCGCTCCTGATTAAATATATTGGCGGGCCATTTTTTAAAGGACCTTCGACCGGGCTTTCGCTTTTTACCGCGGGTGTCATTCTTTCCATCATGATTCTTCCCACCATTACGGCCATCAGCCGGGAAGTGTTCGAATCTGTCCCTAACTCTTACCGCGAATCGGCCAAAGCTTTGGGTGCGACCAACTGGGAAACCATTCAACTGGCGGTTATGAAGCCCTCTAAAGTGGGATTGCTCGGCGCCATCATGTTGGCTTTGGGCAGAGCTCTGGGTGAAACCATGGCAGTGACCATGGTCATTGGTAATCGGCCGGAAGTTTCGGCGAACCTCTTGGGTGCTTCGCACTCGATGGCCAGCGTTATCGCTAACGAGTTTTCGGAGGCGGTCGGTGATATTCACGTTTCGGCTTTGGCTGAGATTGGTCTTTTGCTCATGGTCATCACGCTGCTCTTAAACATCGCCGCGCATCTTTTGGTTTGGTTTACGACCTCAAAGTTTCAAAGGTAATAGGGAGACACTATGTTTGATTATCAGACTTACCGCCGCTGGACTGACCGAACCATGGTGTTCTTGTGCGGGGCTGCGGCCTTTATCGCCATGATTCCACTGGTGAGCCTTTTAGCTTATGTCATCATTCGCGGTGTGAAGCGTTTGGATTGGACTTTCTTAACCAGCATTCCTACCCCGGTCGGTATTACGGGCGGCGGTATGGGGAACGCTATTGTGGGTACGATTACTTTGGTGATCATCGCCTGCTGCGTGGGTTTGCCGATCGGCATCATGGCCGGCATTTATCTTTCGGAATTCGGCAAGAAAAATAAATTCGCGTGGTGCGTGCGGTTTACAGCGGATATTCTCTCGGGTGTTCCTTCCATCGTGACGGGTATCGTGGCTTATACCTTGATCGTCAGACCGATGCATAATTTTTCCGCTCTGGCGGGCGGCGTGGCTTTGGGTTTCATGATGATTCCCATCGTGACCCGCACCACCGAAGAATTGGTCAAGTTGGTGCCGCATTCCATTCGTGAAGCTTCCTGGGCTTTAGGGGTTTCTCAATGGAAAACCATTTTGAATGTGGTTATTCGTACGGCCCGCAACGGTATTTTGACCGGTGTTCTTCTTTCCATCGCCCGTATTGCCGGTGAAACCGCGCCTCTCTTGTTTACGGCCTTTAATAACCAGTTTTGGCCGCATGGCATTAATGAACCTACCGCTTCCTTAACTGTGCAGGTTTTCACTTACGCGATTTCACCTTTTAAAGACTGGCAGGATCAGGCTTGGACGGGCGCTTTAGTACTTTTGATTTTGGTTTTGGCGGTCAATATGGCGGCAAAACTATTCTTTAAAAACCCGAGGCAATTGCTTCGTTAAGGGCTGGGAAGGATGGATGACATGTCAGATGAAACAGCGGTAAAAGATAAAAAAGTGAGGGCAGCCGTGGAACCAACCATCGCTAAGAGCGAGACGAGAAAAATTGAAGTGCGTCACGAAGAGCCTTCGACCGAAAAGAAAACAACCAAGGTGAAGGTGGATGACGCCTGCGCTTTCTTCGGAACCAAGCAGGCGCTTTTTTCCGTGAACATGGAAATCGCGGAAAAAGAAGTGACTGCCATTATCGGCCCCTCGGGCTGCGGTAAGTCTACTTTGATCCGCTGCTTCAACCGCATGCATGAAACTGTGCCGACCGCTAAATTCACCGGCGACATTCTGTTGGATCAAAAGAGCATTTTTGCCCCGACGATGGACCCGGTCGTGGTTCGCCGCCGCATCGGCATGGTGTTTCAAAAGCCGACGCCGTTTCCGACTTTGTCGATCTATGAAAACGTCATTGTGGGGTTGACTCTCAACGGCGTCCGCGACAAAAAGGTTTTGGATGAGAAAGTCGAATGGAGCCTCCGTAAAGCCGCCTTGTGGGATGAAGTGAAAGACAATCTTCAAAAGCCGGGAGCCGCCTTGTCTGGCGGTCAGCAGCAGCGTCTTTGCATCGCCAGAGCTTTGGCGGTGGAACTCGAAGTGCTGCTCATGGACGAACCCTGCTCGGCGTTGGATCCGATCTCGACTTCTAAAGTTGAGGAATTGATTCACGAGTTGAGACAGAATTACACTATTATCATCGTGACGCATAATATGCAGCAAGCCGCCCGTGTTTCGCAAAAGACGGCCTTTATGCTGAATGGTAAATTAGTGGAATATGACGCGACGGAGAAGGTGTTTACGAACCCCAGCAACAAGTTGACGGAAGATTATATTACGGGCCGGTTTGGTTGATATGATGGAATCTACCGAGGTAAAAAGAATGCAAATATCCTTCGACGAAGAATTGTCTACGCTCAAAGAAAAGATTTTGCTTATGGGCAGCAAGGTTGAGGAGTCTATCCGCCTGGCTTTGAAAGCCATTGTGGACCGTGACTCGCGCCTGGCTAAAAAAGTCATTCAGTCCGACCGTGATATCAACGATATCGAAATCGAGATCGATGAAATCTGCCACCGCTTACTGGCGTTGCATCAGCCCATGGCCGGTGACATGCGCTTTATCACCAGCGCCATGAAGATTAACTCCGACCTGGAACGCCAGGGCGACTTGGCCGTCAACATGGCTGAACGCGCTTTGACGCTGAATGAAGTGGCTCCCTTGAAACCCTTTATTGATATTCCGCGTTTGGCCGGCATCACGCAGGAAATGGTGAAAGTCTCGTTGGATTCCTTAGTGAACCGCGACCCCAAACTGGCCCGCGCCGTTTGCGAACGCGATGACGAGGTGGACAATCTGAACGACCAGATCATCCGTGAACTCATCAGCTATATGCTGGAAGACCGCGCGAACATTAAACGCGCTTTGGACCTGATTTTGGTTTCCCGCTATCTGGAACGCATCGCGGACCATGCCACGAACGTGGCCGAAGACGTGATCTACATGGTGGAAGGCAAAGACATCCGTCACAGCCGCGGCTAGGACTGGTTTTAAACACAGAAAGGCTCGAAATCGAAAGGTTTCGGGCCTTTTTTATTTGCCCACAGCGGGCTTTTGCGATTGACCCTGTTCGACGCCTGTGGCAATCTCTCCCCGGTTTTTACATTCTTGTAACATTCGGGGGCCCCATGCTCGGTTTTCTCATTCCTAAAGAATACGGCTTTTTCGACGACTTCGATAAACACGCCGCGGCCTGCGTGGAAGGCGGCCAGATCTATGTGGAAATGCTGGAACACTTTGGGGACGCTCCCGCGAAGGTTCGCCGTTTAAGAGATGCTGAACACCGTGCCGATGAAATTACCCACCACACTGTGGAAATGCTCCACAAAACTTTCATTACTCCATTCGATCGCGATCAAATTCATCAGCTGATCTCCCTTATGGATGACGTGATAGACCTGATTGACGGGTCTGCCCGCCGCATGATGCTTTACGGTGTTAAGGAAATTCCGTCTGAATTGTTGGAGTTAGCCAAAATTTTGCAGCACTCCACCCTAGAACTTCAAAAAGCTGTGAAGCATTTACGCGATCTCAAAAACTCTAAAATCATTTTGGCGGCCTGTATTGAGATTAATAAGTTGGAGAATGACGGCGACGCGATTCGTGACGCGGCGATTGCCAAGTTGTTCAAAGACGAGAAGGACGCGGTTCAGGTTTTGATTTGGAAAGAGATTTTTGAGGACGTGGAAAACGCCATTGACCGTTGCGAGGACGTGGCGAATGTCATTGAAGGTGTGGTTCTCGAAAACGCGTAAAACTAAAAAAACGAAGGCTGGTTAACCACCCAGACACCAAGGGCACCAAGAACAGCAAAATTGTTTAAGAATGGCAGTGAAAGAATAATCTTTCCTTGGTGTCTTTGTGTCTTGGTGGTGAAGAAATTGAATCTCTGAACGGGGTGCCTTGTGAGCCAAGAACTAATGATCATTTGCGGTATTGTGGTGGTGGCGCTGGCTTTTGACTTTTTAAATGGCTTTCATGACGCGGCAAACTCGATTGCTACAGTGGTTTCAACCCGTGTTTTAACTCCGGCTCAAGCGGTTTTGTGGGCGGCCTTCTTTAATTTTGTGGCGGCTTTTACCATTGGTACTCCGGTAGCCAAAACAGTGGGAAAAGGTTTAGTCGATCCCGCCGGTATTACGGTTTACGTCATTCTAGCAGCCTTGATCGGCGCTATTTTGTGGGATCTGATTACCTGGTATTACGCTTTGCCCACCAGTTCTTCTCACGCGCTCATCGGTGGTTTTGGCGGGGCGGCGATTGCGCAGGGCGGCTGGAAGGTTCTCATCCTCGCTGGTTTTCAAAAGACTATCATCTTTATCTTCGTGGCGCCCATTCTGGGGATGGTGTTGGGTTATTTATTGATGGTTTTGGTTTTAAATCTTTTTCGCTACTTTACTCCTACGGCAGTCGACAGCATTTTCCGCATCGGCCAGTATTTTTCCGCCGGTCTTTACAGCTTAAGCCACGGCGCTAATGACTCACAAAAGACGATGGGTATTATTGTGGCCTTGTTTGTAGCCACGAATCGCTCGGATTGGGCTTTCCGCGCGGGCGGTCAGGAAATCAGCTGGTGGATTATCATTGCCTGCTATTTAGCGATGGCCTTAGGCACCATGTCAGGCGGCTGGCGCATTGTGAAGACCATGGGTCAAAAGATTACTAAACTCAAACCGGTTGGCGGCTTTTGCGCTGAAACCGGCGGGGCGCTTTCTATATTATTCGCCACGCTGTTAGGTGCGCCGGTTTCGACCACGCATACCATTACGGGCGCGATTATCGGAGTGGGAAGTACCACTTCTTTCTCGTCCGTTCGTTGGGGCGTGGCGGGCCGCATTGTCTGGGCCTGGGTTTTAACCATTCCGGCGGCGGGCCTCATGGCCGCCCTTTTCCAATACCTTTTTATGTCTCTGGGTTGGGCTCACTGATAAAGTTTAAATCATTCATTCAACTCGAGGCTCAAAATCGAAAGGTTTTGAGCCTTTTTTGTTTTAAGATACCAAAGATTGGTTTGAGTTCGACATGGGGAGTTGTTCAATGAGAGTTTCAATGGAATTGGTGCCAAGAAATAAAGAATCCATATTGGATGAAGTTGAAAAGATCTCAAAAAATCTTAAAAAAGTAAACGCGATCAACATTCCCGATTTGTTGCGGTTTGATTTGAGAAGTTGGGTAGCCTGTGGACATGTGAAACCCTTTTTTGAAAACGCGATACCACACATTAGAGCGGTTGACATCAATTTGAACGAACCTTTGCCCATGGCCGCTTTTCTGATTGAGAACCATTTGAAAGAAATTGTTTTGATTAGCGGAGATATTCCCCAGGATATGTCCCGAAAGATGTACCCGTCGGATGTTTTGGAAGTCATTAAGAAATTTAAAAGAGAAATTCCCGGAATTAAGATTTACGCGGCGTTTGATCCTTATCGACAAGGGATTCATCAAGAACTGGATTACGCTCGTGCCAAACGGGAAGCGGGCGCCGATGGTTTTTTCACACAACCCTTTTTCGATATTCGGCTTTTTGATATTTATGCTGAATTGCTCCAATCCTACGATGTGTTTTGGGGTGTATCTCCCGTTTTAACCATGAACTCAAAAAATTATTGGGAGACCAGAAACAAGGCTGTTTTCCCCAAAAACTTCACGCCAACCTTAGACTGGAATCGTGATTTCGCGAAAAGCGTTTTGAGCCGAATCGCTTCGGCGGACGGCAACGCTTATTTCATGCCCATTAAAGCTCCCATCTTGGATTGTTTTGAAGGGATTCTTTAAACGCTGGAGAAGTTTTTGTAGGAGCTTAACGGTTTCACGGTTTTTATTTGTTCGTGTTCTAAGTTTCTTGGTTATGCTCCTTGATGTATTTCGGTTGGTTTATGCTTTAATTGTGCGGAACTAGACGGTTCTCAAGTTTTAATGAAGGTTATCAATGGCTCAAACGACTGATATTTATCTTTCTGTCCTCAGCGACGACTTTGGCATGTGCGAAGCCGTTAATAACGGCATTGCCGAAGCCTTTACTCAGGGTGTCCTGACCGACGCTAACCTAATGGCCCCTTGCCGGGGTTTTGACGAAGCGGTGAAGCTGGCCAAAACCCATAAAATCCCCGTGGGTATCCATAACACCTTTACGGCTGAATGGGACCATTTGCGCTGGACGCCTTTAACCCCTTTACGATCCATGATGGACTGGGATGGTACCTTTCACCGCACGGTGGCCGCTGCCTGGGCCAAGGCCGATATGGTGGAGGCGGAGAAAGAGTTTAGAGCCCAGTGGGCCAAGATCGAATCCGCTGGTTTAAAAATCACTCACTCCTGCGAGCACATGGGCGCTGACCAGAAACTGGCCAGTCTTTTTAGCCGGATTTTGCGGGAGAAAAAGGTGCCATACCGAAATTTTTCATTGAAGGGAGAAGATTACGATATTCCTCGCTTTCAATGGACTTCGGTTTTCGCTTCCAGTGACGTGGGCCTTGATATCGCGACCCGTAAAAGTGCTTTGAAAGAATGGATTGAAAACATTGGGCCTGGCCACCATATTTGGGCGGCTCATTGCGCGGTGGATGATCCCTCATTGGAAGCCATGGTGGCGCCCCTCAGTCCCATCGTTAATTGGACCCGGTTGTACCGGGTCCTCGACCAGGCCCTTATCCTGGACCCCGAAGTTCGGGGTTGGATTGAGAAGCGAAATATTCAACTAACCCCCATGAGCGCTTGTCCTACCGTTGGTTGGTAAATGTTTGCCCTGGCATTGAAAAGCGACAGTCTTTAGGTTTAAACTGAAGTTACATCGTTTCAAGCGATGTGTTTGTCCGGATGGCGGCATCTTTTCGGTATCCCTGCAACAGGAACACCTCAAGAGGGAGCTACTTCGGGCGAGAGTCACAGAGAAAGGATCAGATGATGCCAACTGGTCGAGTCAAATGGTTTAACGCAGGTAAGGGCTATGGGTTTCTCGAACAAGATGGCGGGGAAGACGTGTTTGTGCATTTTTCCGCGATCGAGGGTGATGGATTTAAAACTTTAACCGCCGGGCAAGAAGTGAACTTTGAAATTGTTCAGGGTGCCAAAGGCAAACAAGCTGCCAACGTTACTAAGAAGGCAGAGTAAGCGACGCCAAAGTGAAGGCCTCCCCAACGGGAGGCCTTTTTTATTTCAGGTATAAACCAAAGGCTATCTAACCACTCCCCCGAAGGGGATAAGTTGATCCCCGAATCTTTTTTAGGGGACAAGACACAAAGACACCAAGTAAGACAAAGGTTAAGATTTTCTTGGAGTCTTGGTGCCTTGGTGGTGAACAAATATTGAAGGTTTACAAAAAATGAAACCGAAAAAGAAAATAATAACTTTTGAAACCTTAGCTTCCGGCTCTGCGGCGCTGAACGCCAAGGTGGATGTGCTGGCTTTTGGGGCGCATCCGGATGACGTGGAAATCGCCATAGGCGGTACCATCGCCTCCATGAAAGCCAAGGGTGCCAAGATCGTGGTGTGCCATTTAACCGATGGCGAGCCCACGCCTTTTGGAAATCACAACATCCGTTTAAAAGAAGCCGAGAGAGCCGCCCGTGTTTTGGGTATTGATGATTATGTGATCCTGCCTTTGAAGAACCGTGCCCTGCAAGATACGTTACCCGCCCGCCGCAAGGTGGCCGAGGTTATCCGCAAGTATCAACCGGCGACTATTTTCGCGCCTTATTGGGTGGATGCCCACCCCGATCATTGGGGTGCCTGCCAGCTGGTCGAAGCCGCGCGCTTTTGGGCCAAGCTGGTCAAGACCGACATGAAATATGATCCCTGGTATCCCTCGAAACTTTATTACCACTTGTGCTCACACTTGCGCCCGAATGTTCAGCCTTCTTTTATTGTGGATACGACCGGCTATCACGAAAAGAAATTGGCGGCGGTGCGCTGCTACGAAAGCCAGTTCATCAAGAAGCGGGGAAGCAAGGCGCTGGAGCATATCGATATTATCAATAAGTTCTTCGGCACCATGATCGGCACCCAGTCGGGCGAGCCGTTTTTCTCTAAAGAAAACTTAGGGGTCAAAGACCCGCGAGTTTTGTTCTAAATAAACCCATCTTTATGGCTGCTAAAAGGCGCCATGGCGATGAGGGTCGCGAAGACCGCCAAGATCAAAAAGGCCAGGACATCCAAGAGGATATTTAAAGGGTGGTTTTTTCTTTTGCGGTTCATCGTGAGCCTCCTAGCAGGGCGTCTCACTTATAAGACGAGCGAGCCTTCGATTTAGTTCAACGCCTGCCAACGACCCAAAACCAAATAAACGAGCCTGTTTTACCGGTTTGTAAAAAGTATACAGCTGTATACTTTTTTCTTGACTCCGCCCAACACCCCTTCTAAGATGCAAATAACTACTCAAGATGCACACTTTAAGGAGAGACGATATGGCGAACGAGAAACAAAAAGCTTTGGATGTAGCCCTGCTGCAGATTCGGAAGGATCACGGCGAAGGGGCTATCATGAAACTGGGAGAGGCCAAGGTTCAGGATGTTAAGTCCATCTCGACGGGCGCTATTTCGTTGGATATTGCCACCGGCATTGGCGGGGTTCCTCGCGGCCGTATTATTGAAATCTATGGACCGGAATCTTCCGGTAAAACCACTTTAACCCTTCACATTGTCGCCGAAGCCCAAAAGGCCGGCGGAACCGCTGTCTTTATTGACGCGGAACATGCCATGGACCCGGTTTACGCTAAGAAATTGGGCGTGAACGTGGATGAATTGTTGATTTCGCAGCCGGATTCAGCGGAAGAAGCTTTGCAGATTGCCGATACGCTGATCCGTTCTGGCGCGATTGACGTTCTCGTCATCGATTCCGTGGCTGCTTTGGCCCCCCGCGCTGAACTCGAAGGCGAAATGGGCGATGCTCACGTGGGTCTGCAGGCTCGTTTAATGAGCCAGGCTTTACGTAAATTGACGGCTCTTTTGTCCAAGTCTCACACCTCCGCCATCTTTATTAACCAGATCCGTGAAAAGATCGGCGTCATGTTTGGAAGCCCTGAAACCACACCGGGCGGACGCGCTTTGAAGTTCTACTCCTCCATGCGTTTAGATGTGCGCCGGGTGGAAGCCATTAAGAGCGGAGACCAGAACATTGGTAACAAAGTGAAGGTGAAGGTCGTTAAGAACAAGACCGCTCAACCTTTCCGTGAAGGCTTCTTCGATATTATTTTCGGTGAAGGTATCTCCACCATGGGCTCAATGGTCGATGTGGCTGTTGAAATGAACATTTTGGATAAGGCCGGAACCTGGATCAGCTTTGGTGAAACCAAGATGGGCCAAGGCCGTGAAGCCGCCAAGACCTTCTTGAAAGAACATCCCGAGGTTTACGCGCAGATTGAAAAATTGGTCAAACAAAAGGCCGGCTTAATTCCGCAAGACGTAAAGGCCGAAGCTAAAGATGCTAAGGCCGCCTTGCCAGCTGCCGCCGCGGGTGCTGTTGCGGCTAACGCTGCTGCCGCGACCGCTAAGGTAGGTGCTTTGACTCCGGCGGGAGCTGCCGCTTTGGCCGCTTCGAAAAAGGAAGCTGAAAAGGCTCCTGAAAAACCGAAGATCGCCGCCAGCAAGTAACACTAAAGCTGTTTTAAACCGAAAGGGAGGTGGAGAAATCCGCCTCCCTTTTTTATTTTCGGCGATTGGGGCCGGTATAGCGTCCTTTGGGGCCTGTGGCGCGAGATTTCAGGGCTTCATTTCTTTCAAAATGACAGGGTCTTTCCCTACAATGGAGCCCGTTTCAAAGTTCCTCAAGAAAGTTGGAATCGAAAATGGCTCAACGTGTGACCCCGGAAAACAACAACTCGGCGGCGGGAAAGTTTCTCAAATTTGTTCTTTTGGCTGCTGGCGGCTTCGTGGCCCTGTTTGTGGTTCTGTCGCTGGGTGCCTGGCTTTATATCTCCATCAACTATCCGCCCGCCAAACTCAAGGCGATCGCTACGGACAAGTTGTCTGAATCCTTAAAACGCAAAGTCTCTATTGGCAACATTCACTTCAATGTTTTGAGTGGTTTTGAAGTGACGGACCTTCATGTCAGCAATCGGGCAGGCTGGGCGGCTCAGGATTTTGTGGTGGCCAAAGACATTTCGATCTCTTATGACCTGTTTCCCCTGCTTTGGGGCAAAATTTCTCTGGGCGAGATTAAATTGAACGCTCCTCAAATTTTGGTGGAGCGGCGTGGTTTAAATCAGTTTAACTTTAGCGATATGGCCGCCGGCGCGGCAACTGCCGCCATGGTGCCTGAAGAACCGTCTTCTTTCTCGTTTGTTTCCGCCGCTGAAGCGGCTCCTGTTCCGGTGAAGGGCGTGACTGCGGCCGCTCCTCCCAGCAAAACCACACTGTTGTTTTCCATCGGCAGCGTCAATATTTCTCATGGCAAGCTGGCATATCTGGATGAGACGGGCAAAACCGTTCAGCGGTCAGACCTGACGGACCTTAATTTCAAGATTAGCAATGTCTCTTTCGTCGGCGGCAAGTCCAGCTTTACCCTCAGCACGCCGTTTGATTACAACAAAACCCACTATGACCTGGCGATGAATGGCGGCTTCCGCTATTTCATGTCCAGTCAATCCATTAAAGAATTGTCGGTGAGCGGCACGGTCAACGGCTTGGGTTTTGGCTTCTCGGGCGATGCTTTGAACATGACGGATAACTTTTCGCCAAACATGGATGGGAATGCCAGCTTAGAGATGTTGAAAGCTTCAGGATTGGTTCCGGGTACCTTGGAATCAATGCCAAAGGGACTGGCTTTGTCAGGTCCGGCTAAGGTGTCTTTTCATCTCTCTGGTAACGTAAAAGCTGGTTTAGAACTGAAGGGAACCGCTGACGCTTCTGATTTGACAATTCAATATCAGGATATGTTTGTGAAGGCTCCCAAAACCGTTTGCAAGGTCGATTTTGACGCGATCAACTCGGGCAACGCCTATAACGTGAAAAGCTTCCATGTGGTTTATCAGGACTGGGCGGTGGATGGTTCTTTCTTATATAAGAACGGTATTTCGTACTCGGGAGAGCTTCATACCAAGGATCTTCCTTTGGCGGGTCTTTCCAAAGATGTTCCGAAGTTGGCGAAAGACAAAATTGATGGAACGGTTGCCATGAATGTGACCTACTCCCAACTACTCAACAAGCCGGCGTCGCTCAAAGTGGTGGGGCCGATTGTGTTTAAAGGTGTGGGCATCACGCTGGGTACTGAACCCTATATCCAAAACCTGAACGCCCAGATCAACGCCGCTTATCCTGTGTTTAAAATTCCTAACGCCACTTTTAATGGATTTGATGGAACGGGCGTGGCCAGCCTGGTGCTGACGGTTGGTAAAACATTGGGCTATTCCTACGTGTTTGATTTGAAAAATGTGAACGCTCAAAAGCTCATCAATAGCAGTGTGGATGCTTATGTCACCAAAAATCCTGATAATTACAAAGACAAGCTCTATGGCAACCTAAACTTTAACTACAAAGGCACGGGTCATGGGGTTAGCGGCGATGAGATGATCGCCAGCGCTGAGGGATCGGGTAACTACTCGCTCACCAATGGAAAAGTGGCCGGCTACCAGATGATTTCTTACGTGAATAATTTCTTTAAGGACAAGGGCGACTCGATCCAATTGGATGATGTGACTGGTACCTTGGCCATGAAGAATAAAATTTGTTCTTATACGGCCAACAACAATGGCAAGGTGGGAACGGTCAAAATAGTGGGCGCGATCAATATCGCGACCTATTACTACGCGCCGGAAATGAATGTGACTTGCGACATTCACAAAGACTTCTTGAATTCGGACTCGATTAAAGCGGTCCTGCCTTCACAGTTACAGGGCAAGGGCGATATTACGCAATTGATGGCCGATTCTAACGGTAATGTGCCTATCGACTTCCATTTCACCGGTGACGCGACTAAGGTGCCAGGCATGGATTGCGTTAATCTGAACCGCTTAACCAATGTCGCGCTGAACAACTTTTTAAATCAGCAGGGCAGTGATGTTCAAAATAAGGCTCAAAATGTCCTCAATGGTCTTTTTGGTCACTAAAGAAAGAAGGCAGTGAAATGATTTACGCTATCGGCGACATACACGGCTGTTTGTCCGCTCTCAAAGAGCTGATCGGCCAATTGCCCCTCAAGCCTGAGGATGAATTGGTGTTTTTGGGGGATTACATTGACCGCGGTCCTGAAAGCAAAGGCGTCCTGGATTATCTGGTGGAAAACCAAAAGCCCAACTGGCATTTGCTGCGGGGCAATCATGAACAAATGATTCTGGAATGGCTGGGTACCCCTAACTCGTTGGCGGCGGCCAACTGGCTGCTCAACGGCGGGCACCAAACTCTGCAGTCTTACGTGCCGAAAGAAAAGCTGGATGAGGTTCGCGGCGAAGGGGCGCATATTCTGCTTCAATCCTATATTCCTCACACCCATGTGGAGCTTTTAAACGCTTTACCGCTGACTTATGAAACGCCCGATTACTTCTTCTGTCACGCGGGCATTAATCTGGATAGACCCTTGAACGCTCAGGAGCAGGATGATCTGCTTTGGATCCGCCGTAAGTTTTTACAAGATCCCCGGCCCACACCCAAATTGATTATTCACGGTCATACGCCGGTAGTCAGCACGGACGTTACCAAGGACCGTATTAATTTAGACACGGGTTGTGTTTATGGCGGGGTTTTGACCGCGATGTCTTTGCCGGATAAGAAGCTCTATCAGGTTAAGTTTCACCAATAACAAATCATTTGAAATTATGATGAACGCGGATAAACGCCGATAATTCTTTGACTTTAATCTCTATCAGCGTTTATCAGAGTTACCTTGGTCTTTTGTTCTTTTGTGTGGTGGTCTGTTTTTCCCACTTCTGAAACTGATCTTTAAACTCTTGATTGGTCCGGCTGAGAGCCGTTTCGGCGTTCAGCTTTTCCAATTGAGCCAGCCAGGTCATGCGAAACATCATTTCGCCTAAATGGGCTTCCATCTGCTTACGGTTCTTTTTCTTTTTAGCGTCCTGAAACTTCTTCCATTCGTCCTCAATCGGTTTAAATGTGTCTTGCGCGGTTTCAGGCAAAAAGCCATGGCGTGAGACCTTGTCCTGCATCCGCTGGGCCTTTAAAAGGGAGGGGAGCGACTTGGGCAGTCCATCCAGGGCGGATTGGCGTTCGGGTTTTTCCTCCCGCTTCAATTCTTCCCATTTCTTGAGAATGCTGTCCATCTTGCGGCTGGATTTGCCGAAAACGTGCGGGTGACGGCGCACTAACTTGTCGCTGATAGTCTGTGCCACGTCGTTCAAGGTGAAACGCTTTTTTTCCTTAGCCAATTGAGAGTGGAATATGACTTGCAGCAGCAAGTCGCCCAGTTCTTCCCGAAGGTCGTCCGGGTTTTTGCTGTCGATGGCGTCTAAAACCTCATGAGCTTCCTCAATCAGGTAAGGCTTGAGGGTGTGATGGGTTTGCTTTCTGTCCCAGGGGCAGCCGTTTTTCGCCCGCAGCTGGGCCATTAGTTTTTCAAGACGTTTCACTTGGTTCATGGTTCTCTCCGTGGGTGGACTTTAACACGAAAGGCTGAGACTGCCAATGAACTCGCCGTCCCTCCGGGGTCTATGACAACGAGGTTACATGGCATCGTTCCTGCTAGACTAAATCTGTGAACTTCTCTTGACAGATAACAGGCGGGGGAAGTATTTATGTGTTAACTACTTCCCAGGAGGAATCCTTTGCCACGCAAAAGCCGCCACGAAGACGATGAAACATTAGAAGACGATGACGCCCCCGGCAGCCGTAAGGGCGGCGACAATGATGATGATGTGGACGATGACGACGAAGATACCATTGACCTCGACACCGCTGAAGAAGAGGAAGAGGACGATGATGACGTGGATGATGATGACGACGAGGAAAAAGAGGTCGTCTCGGTTGATGATTTAGAGCGCCGCAAGCTTTTCCAAACCGAAGCTGAGGAAATTTTGGAGCATTTGACGCTGGATGATATTAAGGAAGTCCTGAGCGAAAACGAGCAGGAAACTTCTTTGGCGCCGAAGCTTCGCAAGTTCCTGGTTGAGGTAATTCACGAAGGCGAAGTGGATAACATGGATGACGCTTGGGAAGAGGCTTTGGATCGATTGGAAGAATCCGAATCCTAACCCGCGCCAGCTTTTCGACCCCAAGAAAGGTTTCTTTCTTGGGGTTTTTTATTGCCCGCTGCCGCTGATAGCGGTTTTTTGCTTCTCAAATTGACCAGAGGGATGTGTTAAACTCTAGCCCGTGTTCAACCAATATTTCACCCAACTGATGGCCTTATGGCTCCGTCCCACGGATTTTTACGAAAAGACGGTTAAAAAAAGCGACGACAAACAGGCGTCCCGCTTTGTCACGCTCACCAGCTTTTTAGTCGCGCTGGAATTGGGCCTGACCGAAGCCCTCTCCGGCGGGGATTTGCGCATCATCGCTTTCGTCACTTTATTGCTCGTTCTTTTTATGCCCTTCGTTTTGTGGTTTTGGGTTTCGGTCTGGTCTTTGTTTGTCCGCCTGTGCGGCATGCTCTTTGGTGAGGATTTGCCGCTGGATAAGGTGCGTTTAATTGTTTCTTATTCGGCCGGCGGTTGGGTGACGCTTTTACTGGGCTTTGGCTGGGGCGGATTGCTGTCCGTGATTATGGTCGTTTTTCAGGCGCTGGGTTTTCAGAAGGTGTTGGGTTATTCCAAATGGAACTCGGTGGTTTACGCGGGCTTTCCTTTTTCATTGATGGCGGTTTTGGTTTTGATTTTCACTCTGCTTTTTAAGGTGTTTAAATAATGGCCAAGCGTTCTTCTAAAATCATTCCAACTGAAACCAACAGCAATCTGGTGACTTCTTTCCGCTGGGGCTGGTACGGGCTTTCGCTCTTTGTGCCCCTGTCGGGTATTTTGATCGGCCTGTTTTTATATGACCAGGATTCACGCGAAGTCCGCAAAGTGGGCCGCAACTGTCTCTTTATCAGTTTTTTGGTTTGGGTCGTTTTTCCGATTTTGATCATGCTGGTAGTGATGATATTTATTGGTTTGGCCGCGGCCAGCTATGTGGCGGATATGCTTCCTGCCGGCGGCGACAACTAGCTTTTAACCTTTTATCACAACCCAATACTGCTCGGACTTCTCATGGAAACTAACAATCCTTCAGTTCTCATCACGGGCGGTACCAGGGGCATCGGCCTGGCGCTGGCCAAAAACTTTCTCCAAAAAGGCTGGTCTGTCTCGGTCAGCTATCACCAAGATGAAGCGGATGCCCAACAGGCTCAAACCGAACTTTCGTCTATTAGTCCCCAGTTCACCATCACCAAAAGCGATATCACCCTGGAAGCCTCAGTCGTTCAACTGGTTCAACAGACCATCGAAAAATGGGGCAAGCTGGATTGTGTCATTCATAACGCCGGGTCTACCCAAAATGCCCGTTTAATTAATGTGGAAGAGTCCCAGTGGGATGAAACGCTGGATGTTCATCTCAAAGGCGCTTTTTTACTTTCTAAAGCTTGTGTGCGCCCCCTGATGAAACAAAAGGGCGGCAGCCTCATTTTTATCTCCTCGGTCGTCGCTACCACCGGCAATGTCGGCCAGGCCAGCTACGTCTCCGCCAAGGCTGGCATTATGGGTTTTGCCCGTAGCGTGGCTCAAGAATACGGTTCTAAAAATATCCGGGTCAACGTCGTTTGCCCCGGCTTTCATAAAACCCGCCTGTCGGGCAATTTGACGCCTGAAGCGGAAGAGGCGATAAAAGAAAAGCATCTGCTGAACAGCGCCACCGATATTCATGAGGTGGCCGACTTTATGGTTTGGTTAGCCTCAAGCAAAACCATTTCAGGCCAGGTGTTTAATTTAGATTCCCGTCTGCCGGGGTGGCTTTAAAAACCAATTTTGAATTATGAATTTTAAATTTTGAATTAAATTCGAAAAGGCTGAAATCGAAATGTTATGCCGTGAAGATAAAATATGAGTCAGTCAATCGTCGTTACGGGTTGGGGCATGGTGACGCCCCTGGGTTTTAATACCCGATTCACCTGGGACGCCTTACTGGAAGGAACCAATCCTTTTACGTCGCTCAAGGGTAAAGGTTGGGAAGGGTTTGAGGCGCCTCGGGCGGCACAAGCCCTGGAAGCCTGGATTCCCCACACGCTGATTAAAAGAGACCGCTCACTGCAGTTGGCCGCGCTGGCGGCGGAAGAGGCCTACAAGCACGCTAACCTTTCTAAAGTCCCAGCCCACCGCATTGGCACCACCTTCTCTTCCAGCAAGGGCGGCGTGGTCAGTCTGTTGACCGCGGGCAACGGCCCCTATGAATCCTGGGATTTTTTAACCGATTTCTTTCCGCATAGCGCTGGACGGCTCCTTCAAGAGCGTTTGGGTTTTTACGGTCCCGCTCTCTCGGTTTCCTCGGCTTGTTCCACTGGGATTGGCTCTATCGCTATGGGTGCCCGCATGCTTCAAGACGGCGAGTGTGACGCGGTCATTACGGGCAGTACCGAATCTTCCATTCATCCGCTTATTTACGCCGGGTTTGACAACATGGGTGTCTTTAGCCGCCAATGGGAAGGTCCCGCCGCGTTTGATATGAAACGAGACGGTTTTTTAATGGGAGAGGGCGCGGCAGTGATGGTATTGGAACGGGAAGAGTCAGCTAAAAAACGCAAAGCGCCGATTCAGGCCAGGCTTTCAGGTTGGGCTCTCGGCGGAGATGCCTACAAACCTTTGGAGATGGAGCCCGAAGGGACAACCATTGTGCCGGTGATCCGCAAGGCGCTTAAAAAAGCCAAATTGCACTCCTGGGATATTGGCTATGTCAATGCGCATGGCACGGCGACTATGCATAACGATTTGGTGGAGTCTCAAGCCATTCATAAAGTTTTTGGAAACAAAAAAACCTGGGTCAGTTCCACCAAAGGCGCTACGGGGCATTTGTTGGGCGCGGCAGGCAGTGTGGAAGCGGTTATTTCAGCGCTGGCTTTAAAAGAAGGGGTTTTGCCCGAGACCCGCAACTTAACTCATCCGGATCCCCGCTGCCGCATTCGCCATGTGGAAACGGGCGGGGTTGAACAGCGGGTGAAACACGTTCTTTCTCTATCGTATGGCTTTGGTGGTCAACTGGGTGCGGTGATTTTCAGCAAAGCCTAGAAGCTAGTTCAGACTTACACCGATTAAATGTCCCAACCCAAAAGTAATTCCAGCCGCTAATAAACCCAAAACTAATTGGCGGGTGCCAGCGAACCAAACCGGTTTGCCGGTAAAGATAGTTCCCGCGGCGCCGAACATAAATAAGGCCAGGGCGCTCAGCGCTCCGCTCAATAAAACGGCTTTCGAACCAGACCAAAAGAAAAAGGGGAACACAGGGATGATCGCGCCGAAGGAAAAAAGCGCGAAGGAGGAAATGGCTGCTACGTTAGGTGAGCCGCCCTTTTCATCGGGATCAATGCCCAGTTCTTCGCGGGTGAGAGTGTCGATGGCCCTGGCTTTGTTTTCGGTCATGTGCTTGGCCAGTGTCTGGGCTTCAGCGGGTTTCATGCCTTTAGATTCGTAAATAAGCTGCAATTCCTCGCGCTCGGCCTGGGGGTTCATGTCAAACTCTTCGGATTCGATTTTGATTTCCCGTTCGGCTAATTCCCGCGAACTGGTCACCGAAATCCATTCGCCGAGGGCCATCGAAAAGGCTCCAGCCAACAGACCTGCTAAACCGGTTAACAGAAGAATGTGATTATTGAAAGAAGCGCCAGCCACACCCATGACCAGGCTTAAGTTGGAACAAAGCCCGTCGTTGGCGCCCAGCACAGCGGCGCGCAAGGTGTTGCCGGCTACGCCCTTGTGCCTTCCTTCAATCTCGGCCAGGTAGCTGCCCGACGCGCCTTTTTTGTCGACAGTAAGAATCTCATCCAGTACCCGATCATGAAGATGCTCGTCGGCGGTCATCTTCGTGCCGTCGGTTTCTTTTTGAGATACGTACATATTTTTATCCACCCGCTCGTAATCAGCGATCGTGCTGAGGACCGCGGCGGGCCCGAAATGTCCGGTAATCCAAATTAAGACGCGGGTGCGCCAGCTGGGAACGGGTTTGGGAATGGTGACGCCTTCTTTTTTAAGATGCTCTTCCCAGAAGGCTTTGTGTTTTTCTTCCATCTTGCCCAGGTTGGTATAAACCTGCGACAGTTGGGGATTCTTTTCAGCTTTGGCTAAAGCATGATATTGGGCGGCACCATCCACTTCGCCCTGCCAGTTTTCGAGATAACGTTTGATGTCTTTATTGGCCATAAATCCTCGCTTGGCTGTTTTTGCGAAATATAGGCTCATTATATGAATGCGGCCGTTAGGTTTCGCCGGTTCTTGGTTAATTTTTAATGGTTGCGGCGGGTATAATGCGGCTCGTGTTGGCCGTTATTTTGTATTAAAAGGGAACCCGTGAGCTGGACAGACGAATTACATGAAGAGCTTCATGAGTTGGATGCTGAGGGGCTTAGGCGCCGCTTGCGAGTGGTTGATCTTTTAGGGGGCATGAAAGCCTCGGTGGAGAATAAAGACTGTGTTCTCTTTTGCACCAATAACTATCTTGGTCTGGCTGACCATCCTCATGTTTTAGACCGTTCTCAAAAAGCGCTCATCCGTTATGGCGCGGGAGCGCAGGCATCCCGGTTGGTTTCGGGCCATTTACCGATCCATCAGCAATTAGAAGAGAAGACTGCGGCTTTTAAAGGTTCAGAGGCCTGTTTGGCTTTCCCAACGGGCTATATGGCCAATCTGGCGGCGGTATCCGCTTTGGTGGATGACAAAGACGTTATCCTTTGCGACCGTTTGAATCACGCCAGCCTGATAGACGCTTGCCGCATGACCAAAGCCAAGTTCATGGTTTATGAGCATCTCAATTTGGAAGATTTGAAAAATCAGTTAGAAAAAACCTCCAAGTACCGCCGCCGCTTAATTGTGACCGATGGTTTGTTCAGCATGGACGGCGATCTGGTACCTTTGTTGAAGCTGATGGAACTGGCGCATGAATATGATGCGTTGGTCATGGTAGACGACGCTCACGGCACTGGCGTGTTGGGCCCGACAGGTCAGGGTATCATTCATCACTTTCCCTTAAAGCATTATCCGGCAGTGGTAGTGGGCACTTACAGCAAAGCCCTGGGCAGCATGGGCGGTTTTGTGTGCGGGTCTCAAATTTTCATCGAGTATCTTTTGAACAAGGCGCGTACTTTTATTTACACCACAGGTTTGGCTCCGGCGGTGTGCGGAGCGTCTTTAGGCGCTTTAGAAGTGATGGAAATGGAAACGAACCGGGTCGATAAGCTTTGGGAGAACTCGAAAAAAATTCGTAACGGATTGAAGGCGCTGGGTTATGAAATACCCCGCGGCGCTGGCCCCGTTTTGCCGGTGATGGTAGGGGATAACGAAGAAGCTTTGCGTATGTCGAAAAAGCTTTGGGAAGAAGGCATCTTAATTGTGGCCATCCGCCCGCCGACTGTGCCCAAAGGCACAGCTCGTCTGCGGCTCTCAGTTTCAGCGGCTCATACAGATGAAGACATTACTAAACTGCTGGACGCCTTTAAAAAACTCTAGAGGTTCTTTTGAAATCAAAAGGCATTTTCATTACTGGAACAGATACGGGTGTTGGCAAGTCGATCATGTCTGCAGGCTTGGCCCGGTTGTTGTTGAATCGTGGTGTGTCCGTTGGTGTTTTTAAACCTGTGGCTTCGGGCGGCAGTGTCAGCGAGGACGGCAAACTGCTTCAGAAGGCCGCCAAACTTCCCGACTCAGCTTATGCGGGCATTGTCCCCATTCATTACAAACAGCCCCTGGCGCCCTGGGTAGCTTCCTGGAAAGAGGGCAAGGTCGACCTGGCTAAAGTGGAAAAGGCTTATCAAAAAGCCAAGGCGTCCTGTGATTTTCTTATTGTGGAAGGTGTGGGTGGTATTCAGGTTCCTATAGCTCGGAACTTTTTCGTGACCGATTGGATGTTGAAATGGAAGCTGCCGGTGTTGGTGGTGGCTAGGGCTGGACTGGGAACTATCAACCATACTTTGCTAACGGTTGAGACTTTGCAAAAACGAAAGATTAAAGTGGTTGGTGTTTTGGTGAATGGTTATACGGGCAACGGTATTGCGGAACAAACCAACGTGAAGGCTTTGAAGAAACTGCTAAAGGTACCGGTTTACGGTCCGCTAAAACAGAATTCAAAATACCGAAAAAACATAGATTTTTTGGCCGGCGACATAGAAAAACTAAGGTTGAAATTCATTTAACATGATTTTTTATGAAGCGGTGGTAATCTATTGATGCCTTTGTTTTGGCGTTAATCGGTAAACCGTTTGCTGGGTATGAAGTGAATCAATTTATGAAGCGACATATTTGGGAGAATATATGAAAAAGTATTATTTTGGCTTTTTGATAATGGCGATATTGATATCGATGATGCTGCTTTCTTCAATTGCCTGCGAAAAAGTTTATGTCCTGGATCCCCCTGGCTCCTCAGCTTCCACACCAACTTTTACCAGTACTGCTGTCACCCACGGCACCAACACACCAACTAGCACGCCAATCGGTGGTTCCACTTTTACGCCGACATGGACTCCTACTTGGACAAATACACCCACGGGCGGCTGCAATACCTATTCCGATAACTTTACCAGTTCAGCCACTTTGGCTAACTATGACTACTACTTGAATAGCTCTGAAACAGTGAGCACGGCCGCAGGTTGCGATTACACCATCTCGGGCGGCTACTTGTTAGTCGATCCGCTAACATCGCCCGGCACTAACAACGGCGGTCTGGCGATCGTTAACAACGCCTATTTCAGCCACAGTCTGACACACTACACCATCACAGCTTCTTTTGAGATGGACAACGAAACAATGGGCGAGGGCGTTTTTGGAATAGCGTTCCGCACAGGTTCAAACGGGTCTTTCTATGCTTTTGAATGGAATGGCGACGGTGTCAATCAGTGGCAAATTGAAAGTAACACTGGCACGCCTTACGTTAGCTTTTCTTATCCGGGGTATGGTGTGTCCACGCCTTATTACACCTTTGGCACTACAGTTGATTTGAAGGTGGTCGCGACTGGAAGCAACTTCCTTTGCTATGTCGACGCTGGTTCGGGCTATGTGCTGATTTACAACGTAACGGACACCACTTACGCTTCGGGCGGTGTGGGTATCCGTACTTATGGGGTGCACGAGGGAAATAAGATTCAATGTAGCAACTTCTCGGTGGATACTTGTCCCTAACAGCGCCGGTTTAAGTTAATCTAACGTCTGATCAGTAGCCCCGGAATCACTTCCGGGGCTTTTTTATTGGGTTGTTTTCATCCTAGTGGTCTAAAATTGACGGGCGTGGAGGTCTGAATTGAAAACGGGCCTTTACCTCGAAAGAAGACCGTCACGAAATACAAAATCACAAAGCAGCACAAGTGTGCTTATTGCAAAACAGGGGATTTGGCGATTTTAAGTTTTTCCCACGCCAGAGTTAAGAATGAAATTGATTTCCTTTATATGTGCGTCAACAAAGGGTGCGAACACTTTGAGATTCAGGACCAGAAGCACGGTCCTTACTCGATTTACAAACTGCCGGAAGAAGAGCGGCAATCATTAGGCTAACGGGGACAGGCATGAAGCGCTTGGGCTGGGTCATTGTTTTTATCTTATTAACTACCGGAATGGTTTTTGCGGCCAAAACCGCTCCGGAATATTTCTCCATGGGCACTCAGCTTTATAATGCCAAAGACTACCAGGGCGCTTATTTCGCTTTTGAAGCGGGCGTGAAGGTAAACCCGGCCAGCGCCGCTGGCTATCAAGGGTTGGGGAATTGCCTTTATTCCATGGGCCGTCAATCCGAGGCGCTAGTCGCCTATCAAAAGTCTTTAGAACTCGATCCTAAAAACACGAAGCTGGCGGACTTTGTTAAAACTTTTAAACCCTTAGACAGCATTACTCAAGAAACCGATAAAACCAGAGTCGCTGTAGCTGACCCTGATGCGCTTTCCTCGGGCACGGCATCCGAACCGGTTAAAACCGCCATGGGCATGTCCCGTCCACAAGTGAAAGTGGCGTTGGATAACGGCATGTGGGTGAAGGGGTATGTGGGTTACGACTACGCGCTATTGGCGGATTTTAAAGGCGGGTTGACCTCGCTGACTTTACAGGCGGAAGCTAATCCCAATTCGCCTAACGCCACCAGTACCCCAGCTGCGACGACCAGCAGCAGCGGTATTTTGGTGGGAGCGGAATTTGGCGTACAGATTGACCAGGGAAATGGGTTTTCGTTAAGCGTGGAAAATGTTTGGACTGAAAGTAATAGTTTCAGCAACGGCGTAACGGACATCAATGACCCCAACGCTATATTTCAAGCGTCGTTTCAACCGGAACTGTTCAACATCTCTTTAAATTATTACGCTTTCCTGGCTCGTAATAAGGGTGACAGAACTTACTTGCAGTTGGGCGGCGGTTTTTATCAGACCACGGTGGGCTTTACGGGTTGGGACCCTTCTACCTCCAAGCCAGTTCCGCAGGAAAATGGAAGCTTTTCAGCCGGCACTTTTGGCGGCACGGTCGGCGTGGGGGAAACCCTGGCTATTGGCGATTCTTTTGGACTGGATATATTGATTAAGGGAAGAATCGCGGCTTTTAATCAGGTGACCGCTTCACAGATTAACAATGGCGGTACCACCACAGATGGTCCCTATGGCATTGGTATTTATACTCCCACGGGGGCGCTTGTTGTCGCACCCACGTCGCTTCTTAGCAATTCTGGAGCTGGGTATCGTTTCACCACAATCGACTATTCGGGTATTGATGGTTCTTTTTCCTTTAATTTCTATTTCTGAACTTGGAGAAGTTGATGTCTTTTGACCATCGAAAAAGCATGGCGGTTCTTTTAGTTTTGGCCGCGTTGTTTTTTAGCTCTTGCGGCAAAAAAGAAGTCATCGATTGGGACAGTTTCCGCAGCCCGGACAAACTCTTCAAAATTGATTATCCGCCGACCTGGAAGCATGCCTTGGATGGCCATGTGTTTAACATTAATCCGCCGGACTCGGTGGGGTTGGTAACAGTTTCCGGCTATGTGGACCCGGGTACGACCTTTGACGAAAAGAAGTTCAAAGACATGGTCATGCTGGACTTTGTGGAATGCCGGGTGCGGGAATCCTTTAAGAAGGTAGTCGGCACCAATTGGGTGGGTGAAGACGCGGTTTATGAACGGATTGTGAATGACCAGAAGTGGATTTACTTGTTTCGGGTAGCTCATCGGGGCCAAGTTGGCGCTTTTGTGGCGGTCTGTGACCTGGATACCCATATCAAAACTCGTATTCATGAATACAAAGAGATTATGGATTCGCTCATTATTTTAGACAATCCGACGAAACCTCTGGATTTGAGCCGGGTCAAAGAAGGGGAGAAGGAAAATAAGCCGAAGCCCTGGCAGGAGAATTTGATCGATTGGATTCGTTCCACAGAGAAGAAGGAAGATCGCACCAGCTATTACGGTTATTGAGGTTTAAGTGAATTACCAACAACTTTCCCAAAAAGACAAAAAGTATCTCTGGCACCCTTTTACCCAGCAACAAGAATGGGTGTTGGATAAAGACATCACCATTATCACCAAAGGTAAGGGAACTTATCTTTATGACGCCAAGGGTAAAAAGTATTTAGACGGTGTTTCCTCTCTCTGGTGCAACGTTCACGGACATCAAGTGCCTGAAATCGATAGGGCCATTCAAAAACAACTCAAGAAAATCGCCCATTCCACCATGTTGGGGTCTTCCAATGAACCGGCGATTCTTTTGGCCGAACGCTTGGTGAAAATGGCGCCCAAGGGCTTGAGCCGTGTGTTCTATTCGGATTCAGGTTCGGAAGCTAACGAGATTGCGGCCAAGATGGCTTTTCAATACTGGCAACAAACGAAACCGGCTAAGCCGAAAAAGAATCTGTTTTTGACGGTTCGCGAGGGATATCACGGCGACACGATTGGTTCGGTCAGCTTGGGCGGGGTCGATCTATTTCACCAAATTTTTGGGCCCATGTTATTTAAAACGCTTAAGGTGAAAAGCCCCCATGATTATCCCAGCCGAAAAGTGTCCAACGACAAGTGGCTGAAGGATTGCGTTAAAGAAGCGGAAGCGGTTTTTAAAAAGTATGGTTCTCGGTTGGCGGCGGTTCACATGGAGCCCCTTATAGAAGGGGCGGGTGGTATGTTGGCCCATCCCTGGGGTTATCTGAAAGCTATTCGGCGTTTGTGCGACAAGTATGACGTGCTTCTCATTCTGGATGAAGTAGCGACCGGTTTTGGCCGTACGGGAACGATGTTTGCCTGTGAACAAGAGGGCGTCAGCCCTGACATTCTTTGCCTGGCTAAAAATCTCACGGCGGGTTATCTGCCCCTGGCGGCGACCTTAACGACCGAAAAGATTTATAAGGCCTTTTTGGGAACATTTGAATCGGCCCGCACCTTTTACCACGGTCATACCTTTACGGGTAATCAACTAGCTTGCGCGGCGGCTTTGGCGAATTTGGATTTGATTGAAAAAGAAGAGTTCTTAACCCATATCGAAAAGAGTGGTGAGATGCTGCAAGAGTTTTTAGAGGCTCTGGTCGCGCATCCGCATGTCTCTGAAGTCCGCTTGCGGGGCATGATGGGCGGGATTGAGTTGATTAAGGATAAGAAACGTAATATCCCCTATGGCTATGCTGAAAAGATGGGTTATCAGGTTTGCGCCGAGGCCAAAAAGTTGAGGGTCCTGATTCGCCCGTTGGGGAATGTCATTGTGGTAATGCCGCCGCTGGCGATTGCACATCAAGACCTAGCCCGGTTGATTGAAGTGATATCGATGAGTATTCATAAAGCGACTCGGAGGAACGCCGATGCTTAAACGGACAGGTTTTGTTTTTGCGGCTTTTCTGGCTTTGGCGAACGTTTCTTACGCATGGCCCCTGGGCATGGAAGGTTATTGGCATGGCGTGGTAAAGATGAATAGAGGTGTTTTTCACATCAACATGACGATTTCCAAAACTCCGGATGGAGCTTTTCAAGCCCAATATGACAACACGGATCTTGGCCTATATAACGCAAATTTCAAAAATGTCTCGATAAAAGGTTCTGATCTTCACGCTGAGCCTGAGTTTGGCGGGGAGGTAAACCTGCATTTAGATTGGTTGGGTCAAACCCTGGTTGGTACCGGGAAAACTCCAATAGAAACTTATCCGATTGAAATGAAGAGAGGAAAAGATTTCATTCTGCCCCGATTGAATATATTTGGCGGTATTCAAACTAACTATCGGTACAGAGTTCCGGAAAAAACAAATGATGGATTAGAGACGGCTGATCTGCGCAATGAAAAAGGAGATGTTAAGTTAGTTGAAGAAGGCGTGGGAACCATATTGAGCCTGGGTTTAGACCGTGTTCACAGTCTTTTGGTTCTTCGTCATGGAAAAGTGGTTCTGGATGAGTATTTTTACGGCTATCAACCTGAGGACAAACAACAGATTTATTCTGTGACTAAGTCGGTTTTCGCGACTTTGTTTGGGATGGCCCAGGACCAGGGTTTGCTGAACGTTTCTCAAAAACTTTACGATCTTTTTCCGGAATACAGAAAAGAAAAGAGCTGGCAAAAGAAGAAAAATAAAATTACCGTTGGCATGCTGCTTTCGATGGTTTCGGGTTTTGACCGCGACGATTTGGCGAATATGGCTGTTGTGAATCCAATGACTCTGACGCCCGATTGGGTCTCTTATTGCCTGGAGCTTCCTGTGGTTCATGAGCCTGGTACCTTTTGGGCCTACAACGGTACTAGTCTTCATCCGCTCTCTTTTCTGATCGCGGAAAAGAGCGGTAAAAGCATTCCGGAGTTCGCTCAAACCTATCTTTACAATCCCTTGGGAATCTATAGCCCGGATTGGGGCAGGGGACCCCATTCCATAACGAGAGTTGACACCTTTCATTCTTTGAGCGCTAGGGATATGGCCAAACTGGGCCAGCTTTATTTAAATAAGGGCCAGTGGAACGGTAAACAAGTTCTTTCTGCCCAATGGGTTGAACAGGCCACGGCTTTTCATGCCAAGACGACCTTTAATTTTTGGCACCAGGCTTTTGATTACGGCTACCTGTGGTATTCCACGCCGGTTTCCTATCATGGTAAGAACATTACCGCGTATTTTGCCGATGGCTGGGGCGGGCAGTACATCTGGTATGTTCCAGACTTGGATTTGGTGACGGTGATGACGGCCGGCAATGGTGATTCGGTTAAGGAATTCGACTTTTTCGAGAAGTACATTGTGAACGCTTTTTAAGTGATAAACTAGAAGTAGAGGGGTTAATAACTATGCCGCTTTTTGAAGTTTGTAAACATGAAGACCATGACGCCCGCATGCTTTTAACCAAAGCCATGAAAGATCAAGAGGGAGAAATTACCCAGATCTGGCGTTGTGAAGAATGTAAAAAGATTAAAGTGACTACCACTTTTGGCATGGTTGAGGATATCCGCCAGATGCCGCCAGACCAGCTGTCTAAGAACCCGTTCGGCCTGTAATTGATTGAAATTTTCCTCAAAACCTTTTGTTTTGCCCTTGTTTCAACGAGGGCGCATAATATGTTAGAGTACGTTCACTTATGACCCCTAAAACAGCCGGAAAATCCTCTAAAACCGTCGCGGTAATCAGCCTGGGATGCCCCAAGAACACCGTCGATTCCGAAGTCATGTTAGGCAAACTGGCTAAAGACAACTACATGCTGGTCAAAGACCCGGCGGATGCCGAAGTGGTCATCGTGAACACCTGCGGCTTTATTGAGGCTTCCAAAAAGGAATCCATCGATACTATTTTGGATGTGGCGAAACTACGTAAAAGCGGTCATTTGAAATCCCTGGTGGTGGGCGGTTGTTTGGCTCACCGTTATGGCGACGACCTGAAAAGGGAACTGCCGGAAATCGACATCCTCTTTGGCTTGAACGATGTGGAAAATGTGGCCGAACAGATTAAGGGAAACCCGCTGGCTTCTATCGCTAAAGAAAACGCCGCTTCGACTCATGACTACAAACGCGCGCCCATGCTGCCAGATTCTTTAAATGAAGCCACTTATGTTTATGACGCCTCGTCGCCCCGCTTGTTATCGACCCCGGGCCATTTTGCTTATGTGAAGATCTCCGAGGGCTGCGACTTGCCTTGCACCTTCTGCATCATTCCTAAAATCCGCGGTCATTACCGCAGTCGTTCCATTGAAGACATCGAACAAGAAGCCAAGAATCTTTCCAAGCAAGGCGTTAAAGAACTTTGCCTGGTGGCGCAAGACAGCACCTGGTACGGGTCGGATCGTTATGGCCGTCCGCAAATTGCCCAACTGCTGGACCGTCTGGCCCAGGTTGAGGGAATCGAATGGGTTCGTCTGCATTATCTCTACCCCAGCCGTGTGACCGACGAGATGCTGGATGTGATGGCCAAGTACCCGCGCATTACGCCTTATTTCGACGTACCGCTTCAGCATGCCAGCAACCGCATTTTAAAATCTATGCAGCGTATTGGTGACCGCGCTTTGTTGGACAAGTTGATTGCTCGCATTAAGGGCAAGATTCCCCACGCCTCGATTCGCTCGACTTTCATTGTGGGTTTTCCAGGTGAGACGGATGCTGACTTCCAAGAATTGTTAGACTTCTTAAAAACCTCTGAGTTGGACTATGTGGGCTTCTTCGCTTATTCCAAAGAAGAAAACACGCCGGCTGGTGTAATGGCCGATCAGGTTCCGGAAAAAGTAAAACAAGCGCGCCTGGCCGAAGCTTACCGCGTGCAAGAAACGATCGCTGAAAAGTCTCACCAACGCTGGGTGGGTGAAACCCTAACCGCTGTGGTGGAATCTGTTGAAGATGGTGAAGTGCAGGGACGTACTCAATACCAAGCGCCTGAAGTAGACGGCCTGGTCTTAATTGAAGGTCTTAAAAACCCAAAGGTGGGTCAGTGGTTGAAGGTTGAAATTACCCACGCGCATCAACAGGACCTCGTTGGAAAAGCGGTCTAAAGCTTAATTTTGAATTATGAATTCTAAATTTTGAATTGTTGATAATTTCCACGAAGTGGAAATTTCCGTTATTTAAAATTCAAAATTAAAAATTCATAATTCGATCGATAACTCACTGTTCTGTAAAAACGGGGCGTTGCATGAAAAACATAAGTGGAGACACAAAACGATCGAAGTGGAATGCCCCGAACATTATTACGATGTCTCGAATCGCTGTTACTCCGCTTTATCTCATTTTTATTTTTAGGCCCGAGCTTTGGGCGAAATGGACCGCGGGCTTGCTGTTTGCCTGGGGCGCTATTAGCGATTATCTGGATGGTTACTTAGCCCGCAAATACAATCTCAAGACGAGCTTCGGCGCTTTGATGGATCCTCTGGCGGATAAAGTTTTGATTCTCTCGGTTTTTCTTTCGTTTATTCAGCTCAACCTGGTGCCGACCTGGATGGTCATCATTATCGCGGCCCGTGAATTTCTGATTACGGGCTTGCGCCAAATTGCGGAGAGCCGGGGCGTGATCATCGCGGCTAGCCGGGGCGGGAAACACAAAACCATTTCTCAAATTGTGGCGATATCGTTCATTTTGGCGATTCTTTGCGCCAGGGCCACTGCCGCCGCTTATCAGGTGAACTGGGGCAGCTTTATCGCCGGTTTGGGTGATTGGGGCCTTTGGTTGAACGGGTTCATGGATTATGGCCCTTACTGGCTGATGTTCTACGCGACCGTGATGTCAGTCTGGTCGGGAGTGGATTATTTAATCCGAAATCGAAATGTTCTTCAGGGAGATCAGCATGCGAAGCGTTAACTTTTTAGTCTCAACTTTTTTTGGCATCGGCAAGCTGCCGGGCGCGCCGGGGACCTGGGCCTCGATAGCGGCGGCCCCTTTGTTTTGGCTTCTCATGGATCAACCTCTTTGGGTGTTTGGTTTGGTTTTGGTCGCGATTTACTTTGTGGGTGTTTATTGCTCCGGCCAATATGAGAAACAAATAGGCGAGAAAGATCCATCGAGCGCGGTCATTGATGAGGTGCTGGGAGTAGGCGTGGCGATGATGAGCATTCCGCACCAGTGGCCTTACGCGGTGATGGCGGTTATTCTTTTTAGAATTTTTGACATTTGGAAACCTTATCCTATCCGCCGCTTGGAAAAGTTACCGGCGGGCTGGGGCATTATGACGGATGATCTTTTAGCAGGCGTTTATGCCTGGGTTTGGATTCAAGTGGGAGCCTTTGTCGTTAATACCGTTTTGAAATAACGAGGACACGATGAACGCCGAAATTGTGGCGATTGGCACTGAACTATTACTGGGTCAAAACGTGGATACCAACTCCGCCTGGCTGGCCCAACAACTGGCCCTGCTGGGTGTGGATGTATACGGCTTCCAGCAAGTGGGCGACAACGAAAAACGAATTGAAGCGGCCCTCAAGGGCGCTTGTGAAAGAAGCCAGGTGGTCATTTCCACCGGCGGTTTAGGCCCGACCGTTGATGATCTCACCCGTAAAGTCGCCGCTAAAGTTGGTCAGAAAACCCTCGTCTATTACGAAAACATCGCCAAGACCATGGAAGCCAAGTTTTTTAAACTGGGTAAACCCTTTCCGCAATCCAATCTGAGCCAGGCTTTTATTCCGCAAGGCGCCACTATGATTCCCAATCCGGTGGGAACAGCTCCAGGTTTTATTTTGAAAGTTGGCAAAAGTCATATCATCACTCTGCCTGGTGTGCCGCGTGAAATGAAAGCTATGTTTGAAGAGACAGTGAAACCCTTTTTGAAAGGATTGGAGCCGACTTCTTACGTCATTAAGTCCCGGGTTTACCGTACGACGGGTATGTCCGAATCCCGCCTGAATGAAAAAATTAAAGACATCTTTGAAAGCTCGAAAAATCCGACCATTGGTGTGTTGGCCCATGTGGATGGGGTTGATGTCCGGTTAACGGCTAAGGCGACTACCGAAGATGAGGCGGATAAACTGATTGATGGTCTGGGTAAAATCCTTTTGACCCGTTTGCCGAACTACATATATGGTTTAGATAAAGACGGCATGGAAAACATTGTGGGTCAGATGTTGACGACCCGTCACATGACGCTGGCCACCGCGGAATCCTGCACGGGTGGGCTGATTGGTGAGCGAGTGACGAAGGTTTCGGGTTCTTCTAATTACTTTCTGCGGGGTTATGTGGTTTATAGCAACGAAGCCAAGATTGACATGTTGAAGGTGGATCCGAAGATCATTAAAAACAAAGGCGCTGTCAGCGCCGAGGTGGCGGAAGCCTTGGCGCTCAATGCCAGACTTCAAAGCAAAGCCTCCATCGCGCTTTCCACGACGGGCATTGCCGGACCCACGGGTGGTACGGATGAAAAACCGGTGGGATTGGTTTTTATTGGTTTGTCCGATGATCAGACGTTACATAGCTTTAAGTTTCAGTTTATAGGGGACAGGGAAGAAGTGCGGTTCAGGGCCAGCCAGGCGGCTTTGGATATTCTGCGCCGTCATTGTTTGGGTTTACCGCTGAACGATTAAAATGAAGTGGGGTAGTTGAAAGTGACGGTTTTTGGGCAGAAAGTAATAGTAAGACGTCAATTAAACGGAGGTCTCAGATGAAAAACTTGAAATGCTGGGCGCTGTTGGCGGTTCTTTTAATGACTTTGCCTTCTTTGGTGAAAGCGGCTGACAGTTCGCCTATCGCGGGCGGCGGCAACTTCGGTTTGGGTTTGGAATTAGGCGATCCGGGTGCGTGGGGTGCGTCGGGAAAAATCTGGATGGACAAAGATAACGCCTTTCAACCGGCCCTCAAACTGGGCTACGGAAACACACTTTTACAATTAGATTATCTTTATCACAATTACACCATTGCCCATCCCAAGAGCGGTTTGATGCCTCTTTATATCGGTTTCGGCGGCGACTTGGCGTTGCAAAACGTTGTGACAGTGGGTGCCAGAGGTGTGGCAGGTGTTTCTTATATGTTTGACCGTACGGATGTGCCGGTCGATATCTTTATTCAAGTGGCGCCCACTCTATGGTTTTACTCAGCGGGTACCCAATTTAACGTTTATGGTGAACTGGGCTCGCGTTACTACTTCTAACTGAAACGGGGAACGAGAATGGCTTTGAAAACTAAAACGGCTCAGCCTGACCTGATGATGTACGCGGCCAGCGAATACGACTCTAATCTTTATTACGCCGTGAAGTTTGTGGTGCCGGACCCATTCCCCTTTTTCCAAATTAAGGGCAAAAAGATCATTTTAATGAGCGACCTCGAATTGGGCCGCTCACAAAAGCAAGCCAAAGTCGACGAAGTGGTTTCTTACTCGGATATTCAAGTGAAAGCCCAGAAGTCTGGTATTGAAAAGCCCTCTGTGGCTGACGTGACGTCCTTTTTTCTCAAAAGCAAAGGCGTGAAGAAGGTTCAGGTTCCCTATAACTTTAACCTGGGTCTGGCGGATGCTTTGCGCCAGCGGGGCATAGAGGTGGAAAGCAAAGGGGACCCTTTCTTTCAGGAACGGGTTTATAAGAGCGCTGAAGAAGTGAAGATGATTACGCAGTCTTTGCGATACACCGAAGCGGCCATTCATAAAGCGGAAAACTTGCTGAAGAAATCAAAAATTGTCGGCAAAAAGATTGTTTACCAGGGCCAGACGGTCACCTCTGAACTGCTTAAAAAAGTGCTCAATGTGTCCATGATGGAAAACAACTGCATCGGCAGCCATACGATTGTGGCGAGCGGGGACCTGGGCACAGACCCCCATAACGAAGGCACTGGCACCGTTTGGGCGAATCAATCCATCATCATGGATGTGTTTCCCCGGTCAGGTGATACCTACTATTACGCCGACATAACCCGCACCTTTGTGAAGGGCAAGGCTTCGCCGGCTTTGAAAGCCCAGTATGAAGCGGTGAAGCGGGCGCAAGAAAAGGGAATCAAGATGGTGGCGCCGGGCGTGAATGGCCGGGCGGTTCACCAGGCCATTCAACAAGACATGGAAAGCCACGGCTACAAAACCGAACGTCGCAACGGCGTGATGGTGGGTTTCTTTCACGGCACGGGCCACGGACTGGGGTTGGATGTGCATGAAGCGCCCCGGGTTAATTCCTCCGAGCATATTTTGAAAGCGGGCGAAGTAGTGACGGTGGAGCCGGGTCTTTATTACCCGGGCGTGGGTGCGGTTCGGATTGAGGATCTTTTGGTAGTGACTCCTCGGGGCCACAAAAATCTAACGGTTTATCCGAAGAAACTCGAAATCGCGTAATGACTCCTTCGTCGTCTTACGATCAAGTTCATCAGGATTTTAAAAACTTTATCGGCAAGTTAGATATGAATTGGGACATGGTGGAGGGAGCTTTGCTCATCGCCCGCCAGCAATATCCCGATTTGGATGAGGTGAAGTACAAAGACCTGGTCGAAGTGATGGCCCGCCGAGCAGTTGAAAAGCTGTCGAAAGCTTCCACTAAACTTCAAAAAATATCCGCTCTCAATAGCTTTTTCTTTGATGAATTGGGCTTTCACGGCAATGCTGATGAATATTACGATCCCCGTAACAGCTATCTCTCGGATGTGTTGGAACGCAAAGAGGGAATTCCCATTACGCTTTCGATGATCTATCTGGTTCTAGGATGGAAGGCAGGTCTTCCATTGCACGGCATCAATTTTCCAGGTCACTTTTTAGTCGAGTGGCGCGAGTCCCCGGCGGATATGACGCAGAATGTCTTTATTGATGTATTTGGCGGCGGAAAGATTTTAAGTGTCGAAGATCTTCAGGAACGCCTTAACAAAAACATGGGAAGCCCTCAAAAGTTTGAGCCGGTGTTTCATCTACAATCCGCCGGTATCCGCGGAATTCTGCACCGGGCTTTGGGCAATTTAAAAGCCATTCACGCTTCTCAGGGCCAGGTGGAAAGGGCGCTTTGGGCGACCGAATGGATGCTCATGCTGAAATCCAATGATTGGAACAGCTTGAGAGATAAGGGTCTTTTTTCATATTCACTGGGGAACTACGAGCAGGCGGAAGAGTGTCTGGAAACCTATTTAGAAAAGACGGGAAAACCTGTGGATTACGCTCAGGTTTGGCAGGTGCTTTACGCCATGAAGTCCCGCAACAACATCAATTTAAATTAAAGAGTTTTTAAGTTACCGGCGTGACTTGCTCGACGTTTGGCTGAGGCATCATGTTTTTTAAAGCGCCCTTAGTCATGTCGTCGCTATCAAAAAGCCCCCAGACGACGTAAGACAAAGCGGTGAGGCCCAATCCCAGCATCATCAGTTTCATATCACCTGATTTTTTGCCCCGCATAAAGTAATAAGTTCCCAAAAGACCAATCACGAGTGACGCTAAAATTCGGGTGAAAAGCATGGGGCGGCTCCTACTTCTTTTTACTATCCGCTGAGAAATCCGTAAATTCCATCATACCCTCGATGACTTTTTTGGCAATGGGCGCGGCCACGTCTTTGCCCGTGCCGCCATTTTCAGCCAGAATGGCCATGGCGATTTTGGGGTTTTCGGCGGGGAAAAAGCAGATAAACCAGGCGTGGAAGTTAGGGTTGCGGCTGCCCGAAGTGCCGGTTTTACCCGCCACTTTGATGCCCTTCACGCGGGCCTTCACACCGATACCGCGCTCAACGTCGTTGACCATCATGGTCGTTAAGAACTGCGAGGTGGAACGGCTGATGGCGTTTTTGTAAACGACGGGTTTGTTTTCTTCCAAAGTAGTTCCGGTGATGTTGGTGAGCTTTTGCACCACATAGGGCGACATGATGACCCCGTCATCCGCGATGGCGGAGGCGATGAGGGCGGCGTTTAAAGGCGTGAGGCGGAAGTTGTTGCCCAAGCCCGTAGCGCTTTCAGCCAGTTCGTAGCGGGTCAGACCCAATTTGGGGGAAGTGCCCTGAGCCACGGGAATATTCATAGTTTTGGGAACGGAGTTAAAGCCAAAACGATTATCAAACTCGAAAAGAGTATCTTCACCCAGCGCGATACCCAAACGGCCATAGGCCACGTTACAGGAAGTATCGAAGGCTTCTTCTAAACTGCGGACGGCCTTGTGCTTTTCGTTGTCATAGAAGATCTGATTATCGATGTAGATGTAACCTTTGCAATAAAGCGGGAAAATGGCGGCCATGTTGAGGTTCTTCTCAACCGCTGCGGCGGAAGTCACAATCTTAATAATCGAACCTGGTTCATAAAGACCCTCAAAGGCGCGGTTCTTTAAAGGCGTATTCTTGTTGTAGGTGTAAGCGGACCATTGGTTGTGAACCTTTTCGGGGGTATAAGTCGGCTGAGAGATAGAACCCAAAATTTCGCCGGTGTGAGGGTCCAGCACCACAATGGCGCCCTTTTGCCAGCCCATGGCTTTGGAGATAACCCGTTGGATGCGGCTGTCGAGAGTCAGGTAAAGTTTGTTGCCGGGGAAGTATTTTTGATAAACCGATTCTAAACCCACGCTGCCGTGGTTATTGGTTTCGCTTTGATCCACATAGCCGATGATATGGGCAAATTCTTTACCCATGGGATAGCCTCGGGTTCCGTTCTTGCTCCATTGCAGGGCCAGGGGTACCCCGTTACGGTCATATATATAGTAGATTGAGCCGCGGTCTCTCTCGGAATGAGCTTCGTCCAACTGAGCCTGGGCATTTTTGTTTTTGGGGTCCAAGTGCAAAGCGGTTTCGTAATACTTAATAGCCTTCGGGGCCTGATCCAAAGCCCGTTCCACCGTGCCTAAAGAAACATAAATCTCAGCATTACCCGGCTGTAGTTCTAAAGCGTGCTGTAATTCCAACTCGGCTTCAGGGTATTTACCCATATCGATAAAAGCCTGGCCGGTCTTTTGGTGGTCAAATTTGTGGCTGAAGGTGAGGCCCATTTGAATGGATTGGTCGTAGAGCGTCTTGGCTTTGTCCAGGTTGCCGGCCTTCATTTCAATTAAGCCCAGGCCATCGACCGCCTTGGCGTCGCCGGGGGTGCGGTTGAGGACCTTGTTGAATTCCATGCGGGACAGTTCCAGATCGCCCGAATGCCAGTATTTGAGGCCCTTGAGGTAGTTGTATTGGTTCATCAAAACGGTCTTGGAGGTGACTAGCCCGCAAAACAGAATAATGACAATAAAAACCGTGCGAGTGGAAGGGAGTTTGGTTCTTCGCTTGTTGCGGCTTAAAGAAATGGGTTTAAATTTAGTGAACGGATCAATCGCTGGCATTTAGGGTTCGGCTCCTTGTTAACCCGAGCATTATTAGGGCAACGCTGTTGGAAATAAAGGGGAAAAAGGCAGAAAGGCCCGGCACAAGCGTTGCGCCAGGCCTCAAAAGGTACTATAAACGGAGCTCAGAGTTCCCTCAATTCGAGCAAAGTGATTTTCATGGAAATAGTTTTAATCGTTATCGGTTTACTGATTTTGGCGGGCATCGTTTATTTGATCGCGCGGAAGCCCGGCTCTATGGGCACGGAAATTCAAACCGGTTTGAGTAGTTTGTCTAAAGATCAGGAACGTCTTGAGAAAGTATTAAAAGATGAGATGGGCCGCAACCGCGAGGAAACTAGCGCCAGCGAAAGAGCCGCACGGGAAGAAATTCAACGCCAGCTTTTATCCCTTACTCAGCTCAATGAACAAAAACTAGAATCTGTCCGCCAAACTCTGGAAAAGCAGCTGCGCAACTTACAAGAGGACAACGGCCAAAAACTCGACCAGATGCGCTTGGTGGTAGATGAAAAACTTCAGGCCACTTTAGAAAAACGCTTGAGCGATTCTTTCCGCCAGGTCAGCGAACGTCTGGAACAAGTGCATCAGGGTCTGGGAGAGATGCAGTCCCTGGCGGCTAATGTGGGCGCTTTGCAAAGAACCTTGACCAATGTGAAAACCCGGGGAACCTGGGGTGAAGTTCAATTAGAAAGCCTTCTACAACAAATCCTCACTGTCGACCAGTTTGAGAAAAATGTGGTTACCAAACAGGGGAGTAAAGACCGTGTGGAATTCGCCATTAAGTTGCCGGGCCGCGAGGGTGAACAGGGTCAGCCAGTTTGGTTACCGATTGACGCCAAATTCCCGTTGGAAGATTACCAGCGTTTAACCGACGCTTTTGAAAAGGGTGACGCGGCTGGCGTAGAAGAGGCTTCTAAGAATTTAGTGAATCGGGTGAAAAACGAAGCGAAGACGATTAAAGAAAAGTATCTAGACCCGCCTAACACAACTGACTTTGCCATTTTATTTCTCCCTACCGAGGGGCTATACGCCGAGGTGCTGAGACAGCCCGGGCTTTTAGACCAGATGCAAAGGGAAAACCGCATTGTCATTACGGGCCCGACGACCCTGGCGGCGATCTTGAACAGTTTGCAAATTGGTTTTAGAACTTTGACGATCGAGAAACGGTCGAGCGAGGTTTGGAATTTACTGGGCGTGGTGAAGAAGGAGTTTGGTCAGTTCGCGGTGATTTTGGAAAAGACCCAGAAAAAACTGCAGGAAGCCAGCAACACCATGGATGACGCGGCCAAAAAGACCCGCACGATTGAGCAAAAGCTGAAGAAGGTTGAGGGGCTGCCTACGGCCGATGACGAGGAAATAAACGCTGAACTTCCGCTGGAATAGGGTTTCTAAAGCCCTTTTTCCTTTGTTTTCTTTATCCGCTCTATTTCTGATATATCCTTTCGGGTTACCTGTTTAAAATAACGCCGTCAAAGTTGGAATCCACCTTCGGGAGATGTCATGAAGCTCATTCAAAAAATGGCTGTGACTTTAGCTTTGTTTTTAATGTTATCCGGCTTGGCTTTCGCCAAACCGAATGGAGTGGTGAGCGGTTATTCGGCCATGTGGTTCGACGGAATCTATCCTATCGAAAGCTATAACTTTGATGCCTTTACCTACATCTGCCGCGCTTTTCTTATTCCCCGGGCTAACGGCGACATCAATGTGCCTGGCGGCTACTTTGATTCCGAGTTGGAAAAACAGGCTCATGCCCATGGCGTGAAGCTTTTGATGTCTTTGGGCGGTCAGGCGGAGAACGCTGACCATTGGTTGGGTATGGCCCGCAACGCGGATGCTGAAAAGCATTTCTTTGACGGCCTGGAAAAATTGGTAAACGACAACCACTATGACGGCGTGGACATTGATTGGGAACCTTCCGCTTTAACCGATCCGGACCAAGCGACTTACGCTCAGTTCATGCAAGACCTTCGCGCTCGTTTCCCCAAATGGACTATTACGACCGCTTTAACCGGCAGTGAGTGGTGGGCCAAGCATATTTCCTGGGATAAGGTGGCCGCTTCGGTGGATTACATCCATTTGATGGCTTATGACTTTTCGGGCAACTGGACTGGCCACTCGGGACATAACGCTAATCTCTATGACCCGAAAAACCCGGCGGTGGCGACAACGTTGAGTATTGAGGAGATGGTTAAAAGATTAGAGACCAAATACAAAGTGCCGGCAGAGAAGATTGTTTTAGGCGTTCCTTTTTATGGAACGGGTTTCTACACCAAACACATGGGTGACAAGTTTGTGGGTGACGCGGGTACGAGCAGTCACGAATTTCAATATTACGAAATACAAAGTTTGGTCAATAACAAAGACTTTAAAGGGTTTTGGGATGAGGGGGCGCAGGTACCTTATTTGGAACGCCAGGATAAAGATTTAACCATTTCTTATGATGACCCGAAGGCCATTCGTATTAAGTGCGACTTCGCCAAGAACAACCATTTGGCGGGAATCATGATTTGGAATATCGGCGCGGATGTGGCGGGAGACCGCACGCCGTTATTGGACGCGGTTGCCGATTCCTTTGGCGCGAAAATGATGGCGATGCCTGCCAGTGGTTTGGTGAAGACGATTCAGTCTTTCGACAGCAGTGTGAAAGACGTTTATAACAAGCTGGTGATGGCCCACGATAAGCTGATGGCGGCAGGGAAAAAGGACGAGGCTACCGCGGCCGATCCGGGACCGAGCCCTGATTTAACGGTGCCGACCAGCACCGACGCTGAAGTGCTGGGTAAGAAGCTTTTGGAGTTAACTGATTTGTTGGGCGTTTATAACTTAAAGCTCAGCGATTCACAGGCGGCCCTCAACGCCATCCCGGCGCCTGAAGTAGTGGGCATGGTTTTGAAACCCAAAAAGGGCAAGACCAGGCTTTTGGTTGATAACTTTGAAAAGGGAATCACGACCAATTTGCTTTTGGGCGAATGGATGACCGATTGCGATAAAAACAACCTGGGAACGACGCTCAATCCCGTGCCCTTTAAGCCGACAGCTGGCGGGCATAAGGGCTCGGCTAAGTTCGCGGCTCATATCTCCGGTCACTTTGGCAAGAGCGTGGCGCCCTGGCCCTATTCCGCTTTAACCTGCACGCTGGCCCCTGGCGGCAGCGCGGTGGACCTGGGCGGGTTTAAGAGCGTGGAGTTTTGGGTGAAGGGTGATGGAAAAGAGTACTCGTTTAATGTGGCCCGCGCCGCGGTGCAGGATTATTGCCAGTACCGTAAAGAGTTTAAAAGCTCGGTGACCTGGAGCAAGGTCTCCATTAAGCTCGCGGATTTGACCCAGCCTGCCTGGGGTAAACAGGTGCCGTTTAAGTTGAGCGACGTTCTTTATATTTCCTTTACGCCCGCGTCTAACTTTAGCGACGAGGATTACGACTTTTGGGTGGACGACGTCACCTTAGTGAAATAATCAGCTGACCAAATGAAGGCATGAGGGCTCCTTTTTTAGGGGGCCCTTTTGTTTTTGGATAACTTTTTAGGATATAATTTTCACATGAAATCTCTTCCCATTGTCCGCGTTGGTGTTATCGGATTAGGTCAAATCGCCGTCAAAGCCCATTTACCCGGATACAGCCAGGCTCCCGGCTGCCAGATCACCGCTATTCACTCCATGCGGGAACAGCACGCGAAAGATATCGCTAAACAATTCGGCGTGCCGCATATCTATAAAGACGCTGACCGTTTATTAGAGGCTAAAGATGTGGATGCGGTTTCTATTTGTACACCTAACTTCACTCACGCTGAGATTGCCATTAAGGCGCTCAAACACGGCAAGCACGTTCTGGTCGAAAAACCGATGGCGATCAATTCGGTCGAAGCGAAAGCTATGATTCAAACCGCAAAAAAGTACAAACGCATTTTAATGGTTCATCAAAATATGCGTTTTGACCCGGCAATCCGCACCGCGAAAAAACTTTTAGATAAGGGAATCATCGGCGACATTTTCGCGGTGAAGAGTTCCTTAACCCACAAAGGTCCTCAGGCCTGGAGCCAAAAGGCTAACTGGTTTTTTGATAAGAAAAAGTCCGGCGGCGGCGCTTTGATGGATTTGGGCCCCCATGTGTTTGACAGCCTTAGCTTTTTGCTGGGCGATGACGCGGTTTTGGTGGGAGCTGTGGCGGCGGATGGCCGCAAGGTGAAGCTGAGCGCGGGAATGGCGCCGGTTCAAACTGATGTGCACACCGCTTGTTTACTACGCTTTCGCAAGGGCGCCATCGGCATGATTAACGTGGGCTGGGCGGATAACGCTTATCACAACCGCTTTTATTTTTACGGCTCTAAGGGTGTGATGTCGATCAACCTGGGGAAGGGTGAACCGATCACCGTGGAATACCGAAACAAACCCCAGAGAGAATTTCCGGATCTGGATAAAGGCAGTTTTTCTCCGACGATTTACGAGAATTTTTTGGACTGTATTCGAAAGAAGAAAACTCCGATGGTTTCAGGTGAGGTGGGTCTTAAAACCATTGAATTGGTTGAAGCAGGCTACCGTTTTATCGCCAAATCGGCGCCGGACGTTTTTTAACTTTTCTTGAGTTGAGCCGGGTCGTCGTACCTTGACAGCTTTAGGCCTGATACCTACACTTCAGTTCGAAGAGAAAACTTAATTTTATGGAGGCAGTTATGGGCGCCGCGACACACACATCAGATAGCGAATTTCAAAAAGACGTATTGGATTCCAAAGTCCCCGTTTTGGTGGACTTTTGGGCGGAATGGTGCGGCCCCTGCAAAATGGTAGCCCCGGTTTTGGATGAATTGGCCAAGGAGTACGAAGGCAAGATTAAGATCGCCAAGGTCGATGTGGATCAAAACCAACAGGTGGCGGGCAGCTTTAATATCCGCAGTATCCCGACTTTGCTGTTCTTTAAGAATGGTCAAGTGGTTAAGCAGTTGATCGGCGCTCACCCGAAAGCCAAGCTGGTTAGCGAAATCCAAGAAGTTATTGGTTAATGTTGGCTTTTAGGTTTTTTATCTTTCTGTTCCTCTTTGTTGGGAGTTTGACGGGTCACGCGGCCTTTTCGGCTGGCGTGACTCCGGCTTCCGACCTTCCTCTGGTTTCCGGTTCTCAACTCCAAGAAAAATTAAATAAGGCGAAAACTCCGGTGGTTTTGGATTTTTGGGCTACCTGGTGCGCGCCTTGTAAAGTATACGGCCCCGTCGTAGCTGAAGTTTCTAAAGCCTATCAAGGCAAGATGGTTTTTTACCGGGTTGACGCGTCTGATTTTTCCAATGACAAGCTGGTTCAAAAATATTCTCTTCAATCCCTCCCTGTGGTTTTGGTTATTGTTAAAGGGAAAATAGTAGAACGCTGGGAAGGTGTTTTGAAAAAGACAGACCTTCAGAGCAAGTTGGATAAGGTGATGGTCCGTTACGGAAAACCCGCTTTGAAATAATCTTATTTAATACTTTCGGGCGCGATCCAGGTGTGGCCGGACGTATTAGGGTGGGCGCTGAAGAGACAGCGAAATAAAGCTTTTCTCATGCTGGCGTAATCACCCTTTTGAAAATAGGTTTCGGACTGTGCGGCGTACTTTTCCGTATTCTTCACGTAACTGGCGGGCATGGTGAAAGTGTAGGCTGGGTGCGGTTTGCCAATCTTTAAAATCATCACCTTGGCGGCTAGTTCGCCGTTCAAAAGTATTTCGTCGGCCTTTTTGGAATCCTTTAACCAATCATCCGAATCGAATCCAGCGTAGGTTTTTATGCTCTGCAAAGTTTTTTCATACTGAACTTTTGCGGTTTGGGGAGAATCGCCGGTCTTGGGGGCGAGGTCAAATAGGGCATCGATTTGTTTTTGGAAGCTGGCTTCTTCTTTTTGAACCAGGACGATGCCTTCAGGCGTGGTATCTTTTTGACCCTGATTTCGAATAACCCGGCCAGCCGCCATTTTTCTGAGCAATATCAATTTTGAGTGGTAAAAGGTGCAGGCCTGACACAGCGAGGGGATTAAGAGGGCTATCAGCCCTAAGCCTAAAAGACTGTTTTTTAGATTTATCGAAATAGCTTTCATGGATGCCTTGTTGGAAGAGGCTAGTAAACGACGTTTATTATATCGCTCCCGCTAAAATGCTGTAAGGTGATGCAGGGTCAATGGTTTTGGGCGAGTAATTCATTGACAGTTTTTCCCGAATTTACCTATACTGCCTCCGCTTTTAGCCCTATTTCCTTGTTTTTTGGGGAAACCGGCGGACCTACCTCCTAAGAAGAAAGGCGTTCAGTGACTTTCCAAAAGTGGATGGCTCTCATCGTTATCGTTTTAACCGGGTTATCAGTCCTGGTGATCTTGCCGTCGGACAATGACCGCAAAGAAAAGAAAGTAACCAGTCTGAAGCTGGGCTTGGATATCCAGGGCGGCTTGCACATGAACCTGGTGGTGGACCGAGACAAAATGCAGGGCAAAACTGAAGCCGAAATTTCGGAAGCGGCTGACCGCGCTTTGGAAATTCTGCGTAATCGTATCGACGGCTTGGGTGTGAGTGAGCCTGTTTTGGAACGCGAAGGCACCGACGGTATCGTGATTCAATTGCCCGGTTTGACTGATGTGAAGCACGCGCGCGACATTATCCTTTCGACGGCTCAATTAGAATTGCGTCTGGTTTCGACTCTTCATGAATCCGGCTACCTCAATAAAGACGGCAAGATTGATGTGAAGCGTTTGCCGGCTGGTATCGTTTATTTCCCGGGTAAAGAAAACCGCGACTATCTTTGCGAAAAGGTGCTCTTAACGGGTGAATCTTTGGTGGACGCTCATGTGGAAACAGATTCTTTAGGCCGTCCGCAAATCTCTTTCACGCTGAATCCTGAAGGCGGGAAGCAATTCGGTATCATCACGGGCGACAATATTCACCGCCAATTGGCGATCATCTTGGATGACAAAGTTTATTCCGCTCCAGAAATTCAAGGCCGTATCCCTGGCGGGCGCGGTGTGATTACGGGCAGCTTTACCGATATGGAAGCCGCTGATTTGGCTTTGATTCTCAAGGCTGGCGCTTTGCCCGCACCTTTAAAAGTAACTGGGCAGTTCCAAGTGGGTCCCAGCCTCGGCGCGGATTCTGTGAAAAAGGAAACTTTGGCCGCAATCTATGGCTTGCTCTTAGTGCTTCTCTTTATGGCGGTTTACTACCGTCTGTCCGGTGTGATTGCCAACGTAGGCTTGCTGGTGAACATGGTTTATCTGGTGGGTGCTTTGGCTTACTTGAAAGCGACCATTACCTTGCCGGGCATTGCCGGTATCATCTTGACCCTCGGTTTATCGGTTGACTCTAACGTTCTGATCTTTGAGCGCATTCGCGAAGAATTGAAGCTGGGCAAAACGGTCCGCGCAGCAATTCAAGCCGGTTACAATCGCGCGCTCGTAGCTATTATTGATACTCATGTGACGACTCTTATTTCCGCCGCTGTCTTGTTTCAATTCGGAACGGGTCCTATCAAGGGTTTTGCCGTGACGTTGAGCTTGGGTGTGGCGTTGAGCTTGTTTACCGCTGTGGTGATTACGAAAATGATTTTCGACGCCCGCAAAGAATACCAAGGACTGAGCATCTAGAAAGGCCGCATCATGTTTCAATGGTTTAATGAACCCAAAATTAATTTCATGGCGCCCCGCAGGCTGTTTCTGAGCTTGTCTGCCTTGGCTTGTTTGGCTGGCGTTTATGCCATCGTTCTTTTGTATCAAGGTAAAGCCAATCTGGGTACGGACTTCGGCGCAGGTGTTCAATTGCGCATGTCGGCTTCGAGCAATGTGGAAATCGACCAAATCCGCCAATCCTTAAAAGATCAGGGCTATGCTGACGCCCAGATTCAGCAAGTCAAAGAAGAGAACAACACGGGCTTCAAACTCATTATTAAGCTTAAACACAATGCGGATATGGCTGTCGGAAGCATTGGTGATGAGGTGCTGGGTTTCTTCAATAAGAAATTCCCTGACGCGAAGTTCACTTTGGATGGCAGCGACGAAGTAGGACCTGCGGTCTCTCAAAAATTGCGTGATGACGCTTTGAAAGCCTTTGTGCTTTCGATGCTGGGCATCTTGGTTTATATCGCTTTCCGTTTCGATTTTAAGTTTGGCGTGGCCGCGATCATCACCACTGTCCATGACATCTTGGTCATTTTAGCCATCATCATTTTGTCGGGCCGCGAATTTAACCTGCTTCAGGTAACGGCTTTGTTGACCCTGGCTGGCTACTCTTTGAATGACACAGTAGTGACCTTCGACCGTATTCGCGAAAACCTGAAGTTTTTAGTTAAGGATCATACCTTTACCAGCTTGGTGAATTTGAGCGTGAACGAAACCTTGAGCCGAACCATTAACACCAGCGGTACGGTTTTCTTGACCCTCATCCCCATCGAAAGAACGGAAAAGGAATCACCGCCCCATCTTTCACTCTTCATTTTATCGAAAAGTTCTTTGAGCTTTTTAAAGGCTTCTCTTTGTTTTTGGCGGTCATCCGTTAAAGGTCCAACCGTCATGAGGCCTTTTAACTTCAGGTGCGGCATCTGTGAAATGGCTTTAGCCGCCGCAAGAGCCGAGGCTGGATCAACACCCGACTTACTGGCCTCGCCCGAAGTGTTTACCTCTAAAAGAACGTCCTGGGTGTGCTCTACC
>JABDGD010000015.1 GCA_013286205.1 Candidatus Firestoneibacteriota bacterium
TGGGCCGGGGTCTTTGGGGCTCGCCGATGAATGAGGCGAGCGCCTGGATGACACCCGATGGTTATGGATTATTTATTCTTCTATCAGTCGGCGCGGTGGCCATGATGGCCCAGATGCTTTTTACGGAAGCCATCGGCCATACCAGCCTGGCGCTGGGGACGCTTTTAACTCTATCAGTTCCGGTTTTGGCCGCTTTGTTCGGATGGTTTTTTCTTCAGGAAGCGCTGACGCCGCATTTTTTAGCCGGGATGGTTTTGGTTTTAACCGCCTGCGGCTCGCTCATCTGGCAGGAACAAAAGACTTAGTACAAACTGTCCGGACGGCGCGGGCTTAGAAGCGCGAAGTTTTTTTGATCAATGGCCTGGGCCATCTGGTTTTTTTGCCGGGCGTAAATCGAATTGTTTGTCTGAATGTTTTTCATCGTGTATCCCGCCTGAAACAGAACCACACAAAGAATAAACGCTAATCCAATCTTGTGCCAAATGGGATTGATGGCCAGATAGTCATAAACATAAAGTGAATAAAGCATGATCACGGGATAAAAGAGCACGATGCGGAATGATGCCGCCATGTCAGGAGAGAAGAGGAAACAGCCGTAGAGCAGCAAGAAAGCGCCCAAACCGAGCCATTTCATAGGTTTCCAGCGGCGTAGGGGTATTTCGGGCACAAACCAAAATCCGATCATCAAGGCGGGCTGGATATAACCGCTGAGCCAGAGCAAAAAGCCGGGAACTGCCAACAACGGCGAAGTCAGTAAATATTGAATCCGTTCGTTCGTGTGTTCGCCGATAAAGCGGGGCATTTCAAAACTGGCGATCGAAAGATAACGCGCCAGGGTTCCAAAAATATCCTTCGCGTTGTTCCAGTTGAATCCTGTGGCGAAACCATGAACGTCTTTGCCGGTGCTAAAACCATAAACCGCGAAAGTGGGAATTAAGAGCGCTAAGAGCGGCAGAGAACCCAGCAAGGTAAACCCCAAAGCGTTTTTCCATTGGCCTTCTTTGATTTGTGAATAGATGGAGAAAAGAAGAAAGGGCACGAAGGCCAGCCAGGACATATGCAGCTGCATGACCCAGCACAAACCGAACCCCATCAATAAATTGGCCCAGGTGCGGGATATGGCGGCGATGCGAAGCGCCGGAATCGTTTCCATAAAGCCGAGGAAGAATAAGACGCTTCCCAGAAAAGCGTAAGAGGGGTTGATGACCTGAGTGGAGTAGTGGGTCGCCCAGGGGGCTAATAAGACCCAGGTAAAAACAAACCAGGGAGATAAACGGGGCAGGCGTTTACAGGCATACCAGGCTAAAAGGCAAAGGCCGAGGAAAGACAAAAGGTTCAAAAACAAATAAGGCGATTCAGGCGAAGCGGAAAACCAGAAGGGCAGAGCGCCTAACAGGCCTTCGAGGGCGCCGGGCATTTGGGTGTGAAATTGGGTTTCGGGAGCGACGACATCGGGGCCGAAGTAAGGCCAGGTGTGGGTGGTGAAACACTTGAGGCCGATCACATAGGTTTGAGTGTAATCGTCATCGGCGGTGACGCTGGGGCAATAGAGGCCAAAGACAAAACGAAAGAGTAGAGCCGCTGTCAGAAAAGCCAGGAACAATATACGGATAGATAGGTTTGAACTTTTCAAAGGGGACCCAGTCTTAATTTTAAATGTTGAATTTTGAATTCTAAATTAATGAAAAAGGCTTTCAATTTTTTTAATTGAAAGCCTTTCTTAAATTCATAATTTAAAACTTAAAATTCATAATTGGTTATTTAAGCGCCTTCATGGTTTCGCGAATCAGATCCGCGGATTTTTCCACCATGGCGCGCTCGTCGTTATTCAAAGGAATCTCGATGATGTTTTCCAAGCCCTTGGAACCGAGTTTGGAATAAACACCGAAGTACATGTCCTTCAAACCATATTCCCCTTCCAAATAGACGGAGCAGGGAACGATGAGTTTTTTGTCTTTCAAGATGGCTTCGACCATGGAACCGGCAGCGGCTCCCGGAGCGTACCAGGCGGAAACACCGATCAAGTTCACCAATTCGCCGCCGCCCTTGCGGGTGCGGTCCACAATGGCAGTGACTTGTTCCGGCTTCAAAATGTTGGAAATCGGAATGCCCGCGATGGTCGAGTAGCGGACCAGGGGAACCATTTCGTCACCATGTCCGCCGATAACCGCGGCGTGCACGTTTTCAACGGCCACATCAGTGGCTTGCGCCAGGAAGGTGCGCATACGAGCGCTGTCCAAAACGCCCGCTTGACCGATGACGCGGTGCTTCGGCAAGCCTGAGGCTTTGTAAGCCACGTAGCACATGGTATCCAAGGGGTTGGTGACCACGATTAAGATCGTGTTAGGGGAAGCGGCAACCAGCTTTTTGGTGACGTCCGAGACGATGCTCTGGTTAATGGCGACCAGGTCTTCACGGCTCATACCCGGTTTGCGGGGCATGCCGGCGGTGATGACGCAGATGTCGGAGTTCGCGGTATCGGCGTAATCCGTCGTACCGGTTAAATGGGTGTTATAGCCCGAAATAGGGCCCACTTGCAGAAGGTCCAAAGCTTTGCCCTTGGGCATGTCTTTGGCAGCGGGAATATCCAACAACACGACATCGCCCAAATCTCTTTCGGCAATCCACGCCGCGCAAGAAGCGCCAACGTTACCAGCACCGACGACTGTAATTTTGGGACGAGCCATAAATCCTCCTGAAATGGGTAAAAGTCTTTCGAAGCGAAAGGTAGTCTACTCAAAGCTTTATTTAATGTCTATGAGACGGACCGCCCGGAAAGTGGATAAAAATGAATCGGTTTCTTACCATTTAAATGGTTTACCCGACACTTTTTTATGATTTTTTAAGCTCTAACGTTTATCTTTGTTATCGACATTCAAAAGGACGAGGCACATGGCACATAAGGGTTTTACACTTTGGTTTACGGGTCTTTCGGGGTCGGGTAAATCCACCATTTCAGAAAGAGTCGGCCACCAGATTCAAAAAATGGGATTTCCGATGGAAATTCTCGACGGGGACATTGTGCGTACCAATTTGTCCAAGGGTTTGGGTTTTTCCCATGAGGACCGGGATGAGAACATTAAACGCGTCGGGTTTGTGTGCCAACTCCTTACCCGCAACGGTATTCCCAACATCGCTTCAGTGATTTCTCCTTACCGCGCCGCCCGGGACCATAACCGTCAGAAGATTAAGAACTTTGTGGAAGTTTATGTGGCCTGCCCGGTGGAAGTTTGCGCCAAGCGGGATGTGAAGGGTCTCTATCAAAAGGCTATGGCGGGAGAGATACAGCACTTTACGGGGGTCAATGATCCTTATGAAGAACCGCTCAATCCCGAAATCACCTGTCACACCGATAAAGAATCCATCGAGGAAAGCGTCGAAAAGGTCATCAAGAAGCTCCAAGAATTAGGATACCTTTCTTAATTGGATTCATCAGAACCTAAGCATCATTCTGAAAAGTTTTTGCCTTGGTTGGCCGGATTATTTTTTTTAGTGGTCACCGTTTTTTTCTTCCGTCATTTTCTTTCTCTTTCAGGAACAATGGTCGTTTCAAAAATCACCGATGATCTGGCGGGCCAGTTTGTCTGGTGGCGCCAGTTTGGTTTTGATGAGCTGAAAAAAGGACATCTGGCCCTTTGGAATCCCCGTCTCTATTGCGGGGAACCTTTCTTCGGCGGGTTTCAGTCCGCCCTTCTTTATCCTCCTAACTGGCTTTTTATGTGTTTGCCCCTGCCATTCGCGCTTAACTTCAGCATGGCGCTTCATGTGTTCCTCGCCGGTTGGTTTACTTATCTTTGGGTTTCAGCCCGTGGTTCTCATCCCGTCTCCGCTTTGATGGGCGGTTTAATGTTTATGTTCGGGGCGGCCTATGTTCTGCATCTGGTGCCGGGTCACTTGCCGAATCTATGTACTATGGTGTGGATTCCGCTCATTTTTTTGGCAATTGACCAGTATCGAAAAGAATTGAAGACCAAATGGATTTTGATGGGGATGGCAGTGATGGCCCTTCAGGTTTTTTCGGGTCACATTCAATATGTCTATTACACCGGCGTGATTACGGCTATTTACGCTTTGTGCAACCTGCCTGAGAAAAAGAAGCTTCAGTTTTTAGGCGGCATCAGTCTTATCTATATAGGAGCGGTTTTGCTGTCGGCGGTGCAATTGATGGCGGGTTGGGCCGCGATGGTAGAAGGGGCACGCTCCCAAACGCTCGATATCGGCTTTTTGGATATAGCAGACATTTCTCCAGAACGGCTGTGGTGTCTACTCATGCCGGAGTTTTTTGGCGGCTACCAGGCCTATTGGGGCGGGGGAATGTACCATGAGGGTGTGGTGTTTGTCAGCGTGACAGCTTTTGTCTTGGCGCTCTTCGCGCTAAAAGTCTCACCAAACCAACAAAAGAAATTTTTTGTCTTTCTGATTTTGGGGATGCTGGCGGTAGCGGTGGGCACCAGGCTCCCCTTCTTCGTTCTCTTCTGCAAGTATTTCCCCCTCTTTGACCACTTCCGGGGCATTGGTAAGCTTAATATTTTTATCACGATCTGTCTGATCGCGTTGTCGGCGATGGGCATGGATGAGGTTTTCCGCAATCCTTCTTCTTTAGGGAAGTTAGCCAGCGGTGCTTTTAAAGGCGCTTTGGTCTTTATGGCGGTGGGTTTCATTTTTGTGATCGTACCTCGGTTTGGATTGCCGCGGCACTTCGACCCCTTTTTAATTCATATTCCCCAAATGGTCTGGGGTATTTGGCAATGCGCTTTAACCCTGTTGGTTTTGGCAGGGATGGCGCTTCTGGGTCTTCGTTGGAAGCCGATGCGTTATGGATTTGTGGCGCTGGCTTTTCTGGAGCTTTTTACTTTCGCGTCGGCCAATTTGCCCTCTTTTGATTTAACCGCTCTGCGCAAAGAAGTTTCCAAAATTCAGACCCTTTATGACCAGGACCCGGGAGATTACCGCGTTTATACCCGGTCTACCAATTACGCGCTGGGAACCACTGGCGGCAGTGTTTGGGGTGACGATCCGGCCTTCACTTTACGCTACAACCGTTTTTCCACGCAGAAAGAGAATAACCGGTTTTATTACCCGCATGAGGATGATGCTAACCCGCCATGGTCGAAGGCGATGGAAATGACCCGGCTTAAATATGTTCTTTTCAAAGAACAGGGCAGCTGGGTGCCAGAAAAGACAGGCCTCCATCCGGTGGCCCGCGCCGAGTTGGTCCATCATTGGACGGTGAAACCCATGGATGAAGTTTTTCCGGCGCTGATGGATTCGCGTTTTAACCCGCGCGAAAGTGTTTATTTGGAGTCCGATCCGGGAATGCAAACCGGCTCCGCAAAACAAAAAGGACAAGTCGCCCTCAAGGATATTTCGAGCGACGCGGTGGAGATCAGCGCGCAAGTCGCCTCGCCCCAAATTTTGGTCATCAGCGATTGCTACAGCAAAGATTGGAAAGCCAGCGCGGCGGCGGATTCCACCCAAAGGACTTATCGGGTCATGCCCGCGAATGGATTTCAGATGGGGATCCCCTTGGAATCGGGTACTCACCACTTTGTTCTTCAATACAGGCCCCATGCTTTTGTTATCGGCAGCTGGATTTCGTGGATAGCGTGGTTTTTATGGATTGGTGTTTTCTTTTTCACCGTTCCTTTAAGCCGCCGCCCTTAAACCCTATAATGCTGTTGTTCCATTTCACTTGATAGAAAGTTCCCATGAAAACCGCTGACCTTCATATGCATACCAACCACTCGGACGGCACCTTGAACCCGGTAGAGCTGGCCAGACTGGCTAAAGAACAAAATTTAGACGCGGTGGCTTTAACCGATCACGATACGGTGACCGGGTTGGCTGAGTTGGTGGAAGAAGTGAACAAGCTGGGTATTGAGGCGATACCCGGCGTGGAACTGTCGGCAAAGTTTTCTCCGGGCACTTTACATATTCTGGGCTACGGGTTTGACCCCAATGGTCCTATTCGTCAAAAGCTGGAAGAGTTTCAAAAAGCCCGTGCTGAAAGAAATCCGCAGATTCTGGCTAAGCTCGCCGAACTGGGAATGCCGCTCACTATTGATGAAGTAAAAAAACTTTCCGGCGCGAAAAACCAAATTGGCCGGCCCCATATCGCCAAGGCTCTGGAAGCCAAAGGCTACGCTTCTTACGAAGAGGCTTTCGACAAATATCTCACCAAGGGCGGCCCAGCCTATATCAACAAGGCGGGTTGGTCCGCTCAAGAATGTATCGACCTGATTCACGAATCCGGCGGGGTCGCGGTGATCGCCCACCCAATTCAAATGAAACTTCAAGGAATGGAACTGCGCACCAAATTAAAAGAATTAGCTGACATGGGGATGGATGGGATTGAAGTGGTTCACCCTGACCACAAGCCGGAAGATCAGGCCTTCTTCGCTTCTTTGGCTGAGGAATTCGGTCTTTTGCCCACGGGCGGCAGCGATTTTCACGGGGCACATAAGCCGGGAATTCAACTCGGCCAGTGCCGGCCGCCTTATACTTATCTAGAGGCCCTTCGGGAGCGGATGAAGTATTGGAGAGAGAAGAACTGATATGGACCAACAAATCACACCGGACCAATTTTTAGAGAACGCTAAAACCTGGAAGCCCGCCGAGGATTTCAGAAAACAAATTGATCATCAGTTGAAAACCGTTAAGTTGCCGGACGCGCTTATTCCAGATTTCGCCGAAGCCTTTCACGCCTGCGCTCAAAGCACTTATGACTACATTCAATATATTCACGAGCTCTCGACCACCAAAGAGATCGACAAGAAAAACTTTTTGCCTCAAGTGGCCCAGCTCATTGGGTTGGTGCACTCGCTTCAAAAGGCGGGAAAGCTTTATCAGGAAGCTTTTAAAAAGTTTGACGGCACGATTCGCGAAAAGCTTACCCAAGATGAGTTTGACACCGTTTATTACGACGCGATTCAAAATATCGAGCTTCGGTCGCTTTTAAAAAAGATCATCGATGAGGTCGAAGTGGTTTTGCAGACCTTTTCGCTGGTCAGCCAGGATTTGACGGGGGTTGAGTGTGTAGATCTTTATGAGACTAGCATCCGCTTTCAGCTGTTCTTACAGTACTTCATGGCCAAACATAAATTTTCCAACGAAGAGTTATGGTCGATTTTGTTTGATGTATACAGCCAGGTTTTAGAACTAGATGGTGTTTCAATCGCGCCGACGGAGTCGGAACTCAAAGACCTTCATCAGAAAATCCAGAAGTTTAGAAATAATTAATAAAATTTTTTAACTGCCAAGAAAATATAAAAGGCCCTCATCCCCGAACTGGGGACTTCGGGATTTTTATATTAAATGTTGATGGTCAATCCCTCGTATGCCGCAATCGTATTCGCGAAGAGTTTCTTGGCGCCTTCTTCTTTTTTCGCGATAGCGTCGTCATCGTGATTGGGATCGTGATGATAGAGCGCCAATTGCTTCACGCCCGCTTCCTGCGCCACGCGGCAGGCCATTTCGGGAGTGGAGTGGCCGTAGCCCTGGGTCGTCATCGTACCGGTGCCGGTATATTGTTCCATCGTGTACTGAGCGTCATGAATGAGAAGATCGGCGCCCTTAGCGAAGTGAATCAGGCGGCGGTCGCCCTCAGCGTAGCTTTCAATGTCGGTGGCATACACAATCGTTTTGCCCGCGTGTTCCAACTTATAAATAATCGAGCCGCTCTTGGGATGGTTGTAGGCGCGGTACTGGCTCACCACGACTTTATCTTTTGAAGTGTGGGCGCTGCCGGCGCCGTTGACGCGCTCCGCTTCCTCGCCTGAGGCCAAAATAATCTGATCCAGCGGTTTTAACGTGCCCACATGCTTGATGGCGTTGGTTTCCTCAAAGTCGACGGGAAAGAACATTTGATCCATCAACATATCCAAAACATATTTCATGTCGTTGGGTTGTCCGATGGGCGCGTAAGCTGAAGGACCGTAAATCGATAATGAGGCATCCGCTAAAAAAATAGGCGTAAAAAAGGGAAGACCCATGATGTGATCGTGATGGGTATGGGAAATCAGAATAGTAGTTCTAAGTTTTTTGAGTTTTTCTTTATTCGCGATAAAAGTTTTAACTAATTGTTTGCCCGCTTCGACGATACCAGTGCCGGCATCGAGAAAGATGGTGTGATCAAGAGCATTCACTTGGACGCAGGAGGAATTGCCGCCAATTTTTACGGTGCTGGGGCCAGGCACGGGAATAGAGCCGCGGACACCCCGAAAGGTGATGGTGAAGTCGTGAGCCATGGGCGTCGTCTCCTGGGCATCTAAGTGGGTACAACGGGTTTATTATTCCAAAAAAAGGGGTGTTTGCAAAGAATTAACCCGGAAAAGGGCTTAGGGCTCCCAAAGGGCCCGGGCACCGCAATGTTGGCATTCAGGGGCTTTTTCGCCTGCTTTGAGGTAGACACTAACTGTGCGGTTCTCCGCGGCACAGGTGACGCACAGGTGGGGTCCGGTATAGAGAACCTTCTCACCCGGATTGCGGGGGGAAATGTCGATATTCATCTTGGCCTGGGCGCCATCCGATGGGTTGGCTTTGGGATCCAGCGGGGTGCCTGAGGGTAGAGTTTCCAATAGTTCCTCGAAATGAAAGTAATAAAAAAGCCCCGTCTAGTTAAAGACGGGGCTCATGAAACGAACGACAGTTACTTCTTGGCTTTGGTCTTCGCTTTAGGAGCGGGAGCCGCGGCGCTTTGCTGTTTGGTCCAGTTCAACAATCCACCCGCCATGATGATCTCCTGCTGGCGGTCAGTCAAACCATGAACCACTTGGAACGACTTGCCGGTGGTCAAGTTTTTCACCGGGAAAGGGTGATCGACTTTAATGACCTGGGCCAAATCCGGAATTTCCAGTTTGTCGCCTTGAGAAATGCTGTCGTAGTCCGACGCTTGAACAAAGGTCAAGGGCAGGATGCCGAAGTTAATCAAGTTGGCGCGGTGAATACGGGCGAAGCTCTTCACGATAACCGCTTTGAGACCCAAATACATGGGAGCCAAAGCCGCGTGCTCGCGGGAAGAACCCTGACCATAATTTTCGCCGCCCACCACAAATCCGCTGCCCGCTTCTTTAGCACGCTTGGGGAAAGTGGGGTCGATGATGTTAAACACGAATTCCGAAATGGCCGGAATGTTGGAGCGTAAAGGAAGAACCTTGGAACCAGCCGGCATGATGTGGTCGGTCGTGATGTTATCGACGACTTTTAACAACACCGGGGCTTCAATTTTTTCCGCTAAGGGCGAATTGACCGGCAAGGGCTTAATATTCGGGCCGCGAACCACTTCGACCTTTTTCGGGTCTTTCGCGGGAGGAATAATGCCGTTGTCGTCCCAGACAAACTTTTCAGGAATATCCACTTTCGGCATTTTGCCGAGGGTAGAAGGGTCGGTGATCTTGCCGGTTAAAGCGCAAGCCACGCAGGTTTCGGGGCTGGCCAAATAAACCTTGGCGTCGCGGGTTCCCGAACGGCCTTCAAAGTTACGGTTAAAGCTGCGGATCGAAACGGCTCCCGACGAAGGGGCCTGGCCCATGCCGATGCAAGGTCCGCAGGCGGATTCAATAATGCGCGCGCCCGAGGCGATAATGTCGGCCAAAGCGCCGTTTTTCGCGATCATTTCAAACACTTGCTTGGAACCCGGCGTGACCGTCATGGAGACGCTGGGGTGAATGTGTTTACCCTTGAGCATCTTGGCGACCATCATCAGGTCGGTGTAAGAGCTGTTGGTGCAAGAACCCACGCAGACTTGCTGAACATCGATGGTCTTCAGCTTCGAAACTTCGGTCACGTTGTCCGGGCTGTGCGGTTGGGCGATCAGGGGGCGGAGCTTGTTGAGGTCGATGATGAGTTCTTCATCATAGGTCGCGCCCGGGTCAGCCGCCAAAGGCGTCCAATCCTTGCCGCGGCCTTGAGCCTTCATATATTCACGGGTATTCTCGTCAGAGGGGAACAACGAGGTGGTCGCGCCCAATTCGGCGCCCATATTCGTGATGGTCGCACGAGCGGTAGCCGAGAGGCTCTTTACTCCGGGGCCCGTATATTCCAAAATCTTGCCCACGCCGCCCTTAACGGTCAGCTTGCGCAAAACTTCGAGGATGATGTCTTTCGCGGTCACCCAAGGCTGCAGCTTGCCCTTGAGCTCCACACGCAAGACTTTCGGCATGGTCAGGTAGAAAGGTCCGCCGCCCATGGCGACCGCAATATCCAAACCGCCCGCGCCGATGGACAATTCGCCCAAGCCGCCGCAGGTGGGGGTGTGAGAGTCAGAACCTAAAAGAGTTTGGCCCGGAATCGCGAAGCGTTCCAAATGCACTTGATGGCAGATACCATTGCCGGGACGGGAAAAATAAACCCCGTGCTTGGCGGCAACTGACTGCAGGTAGCGATGGTCATCGGCGTTTTCGAAGCCGGTTTGCAGCATGTTGTGGTCGACATAAGAGACCGACAGTTTGGTTTGAACCTGGGGAACGCCGATGGCCTCAAACTGCAAATAAGCCATGGTACCGGTGGCGTCTTGGGTAAGGGTTTGATCGATGCGGATACCGACTTCTTGGCCCGCTTCCGGTGTGCCCGAGATGAGATGGGCGTTAATGATCTTCTGAACCATATTGAAACGTTTCGTTGTGGCAGCCATGCTTTCCTCCGTATTAGATAGGTAAGACTGTGAGAGTCGTTTGTTGAGAGGGCCTATTATGGGTCTGGCCCTAGGCGCAATTCAACCCTAAATCCGCCTCAAATCAGGGCAAAATGCGGTCTTTCAGGTTTATTCATCAGCTCGTCACGGCTATGGGCGCCTATTTCGAAATACGCCTTTCTATTTCGAGTTCTACTATTTATCTTTGAGTAAGATGTTCACTCAGGGCTGATCTTTTCTAACTCGCCGCGCGGGGAAATGATTTTGACCAACACCATCCTATCTATAGAAGGTATGCACTGCGCCTCCTGTGCTTCCCGCATTGAAAAGCAGTTGAAGACGGTAGCCGGCGTTCACTTTGTTTCGGTTAATCTCGCTTCCAATAAAGCTTATGTCCAAACTGAAGATCAGCAAACTAATCAGTCCGCTTTAGAAGAAGCGGTTAAACAGGCGGGTTACACGGCTCACCGTTATGTACCCAACGAGCATGTTCATACTTCTTATGAAGAACATGAAAGGCGATTCGGCTGGCGATTAATTCTGGGCGGTTTTTTAGCCGCGCCGCTTTTAATGCATCACCTGTGGATGAACTCGACGCTTTTTCAGTTCTCTCCCTGGGCTCAATTCGCTTTCGCTGTGCCCCTCTATTTTATTGTGGGCTACCCCTTTCATTATTCGGCTATCAAGCTGTTACTCAGCGGTCAAGCCAGTATGGATACGCTCATCTCTCTGGGAACTTCCGTAGCCTTTTTCGCGTCCCTGCCCGCGTTATGGGGAAAACCGGCGGACCTTTATTTTGACACGACGGGGATCATTCTTTTTCTGGTGACTCTGGGACGCTACTTAGAAAACCGATCCAAACAAAAAGTAAACCGGGCGTTGGAAAAATTGGTCCAGCTTACGCCCCGGGTGGCTCATGTTCTTAAGGAAACCCAGCAGGTGGACTTGCCGGTAGAGATGGTGGGTATCGGCGATCAGCTTTGCGTGAGACCCGGCGAGGCCATTCCGGTGGACGGTGAGGTTTTGGAGGGCAAGGGCCGCGCGGATGAATCGCTCTTAACGGGCGAGTCGCTGCCGGTTGAAAAACGCCCGGGCTCCGCTCTTTTCGCGGGTACGCTGAATGGCACCACCACTCTCATCATGCGGGCTCAATCCATTGGGGAAGAAACCGCCCTGTCGCACATGATCCGATTGGTAGAAGAAGCGCAGGGGTCCAAGGCTCCGGTTCAAAAGATGGCGGACCGTGTGGCTGAAATTTTCGTTCCCTTTGTTCTGGTTTTGGCGGCCGCTACTTTATTGGGTTGGATTTATATCGGCGGCGTGAATTGGACGGTCGCTTTTCAACATGTGGTCGCGGTGTTGGTCATTGCCTGTCCCTGCGCGCTGGGGTTGGCGACTCCCATCGCGGTGATGGCAGGCGTGGGTGTGGCGGCGCAAAAAAGCATCCTCATTCGCAGGGCCGAGGTGCTGGAAAAAACCCGCAAGATGGATGTGATCGTTTTTGATAAAACCGGAACGCTCACCGAAGGCAGGCCCCGCTTAATGGATGTGATGGTCGTCGGGAAAAATAATGAAGAGCAGCTACTCCGCTACGCTGGCGCGCTGGAAATGGGCACCAATCATCCCCTGGCTTCCGCCATCATGCGGGAAGTAATGGTGCTGGATTTAATTCTCCCCAAGGTTGAAAAAATTACAGAGACACCCGGCGCGGGCATTCAGGGCTGGGTAGAAGGCCGGCCTGTAGCGATTGGGACGAAGGCTTACATTGAGTCGCTGGAGGGTGTGGTGGCCAGCCCGCAAATCCGCGCCAATGTGGAAGCTTACCGTCAGGGCGGGCAAACCGTTTCGCTCATGGCAGTCGACAGCAAGATCGCTGGCATTTTGGTGATGGAAGACGCACTGCGGGCGCAATCGAAAGAAGTGTTAACTCAACTGAAGCAGTTGGGGCTTCAAGTGCATCTGTTAACGGGCGACGGTGAAGTGGTGGCTCAAAAAGTGGCGGATCGGGTCGGCGCGGACGCGGTGAAGGCCAATGTGACCCCCGAAGGCAAAGTGAACTACATCAAAGAACTGCAAGCCAAGGGCCTCAAGGTGGCCATGGTGGGCGATGGCTATAACGACGCTGCGGCTTTAATGGCGGCGGACCTGGGCATCGCGGTGGGCACGGGAACCGATGTAGCCAAAGAGGCGGGCGACATTGTGCTGGTTCAGGGCGACCTGCATAAGGTGGTCGAGGCGATTCAAATTTCGCGGGCGACCTTTAACATTATCCGGCAGAACCTGTTTTGGGCCTTTAGCTACAACCTGTTAGCTCTGCCCCTGGCCATTTTTACGCAAATTCCACCATCCCTAGCGGCGGGAGCGATGGCGTTGTCCTCTATTATGGTGGTGCTCAACACGCTCCGGCTTTTCGGAAAGAAGTTCTAAAACCTCCCGGTTTAACCGTCAAAAATAAGACAAAACTCACGTTCGCCGGTTAGCCCGCCTTTGCCGAGTTGATTTTCCAAACCTAATAAAGTGGGGTATACTTGTTTCGGGTCGAGTCAAACAACACTGATTTATCGAGGCGAATTATGAAAACATTGTTTATGTGTTTAATTTTGATGTCGGCTGTCATTGTGCCCATCGCTTGCGGTAATTCTAACAATACACCCGCGACGCCCATTGGCGGCAGTAACGCAAAGTCTCCCACCTCGACGCCGACAGGTACGGTGACGATCGTTACCTCGACTCCCACTGGAACACCGACCAGCAGTGCGTTCACTCCAACCGTTACTATTACTCCAGCTACTTATAATCAAACTTTTGGAACTTCTGGCGCGCCCGAATGTATGGTCATTACGGGTACTCGGATGGATTTGGGTGAAAGAGGCACTTATCCCGCGATGGAGTCCTTTACCATCGGCGCGGGCGGGTCGGCTGTTATTGCCAGTATTGGCGGCGCGGTATTACAAGGTATTCCCACGCCGAATGTCACTCCTAGCGCTCCCTTTTGGGCGCCTACTACCGTTTCGCTCGTTGGGCCTCAAGGTTATGTGTTCAACGGTTCGAATTCCGCCGTCCTTGATGTGACTTCCAGTGGGTCGGCCACTTTGTATGAAGGAAACAATACTGAACTGGCCTGGGTTGGTAATGCGGGTGAAGCCATTCCCGCGTTGGGACAAGCCTATCAACCGGTTCAAGTAACTGGTTACGGTACGGTTCCTTTCAATAATCCTAAATCTCTCGCTACGGATAGTAATGGAGTTCTTTATGTGGCGGATACGGGATCTGGAGTGATTGACGTGTTTGACGGAAAAGGCGGACCTAATTTTCCGCAAGCGGGCTTCCATCAACTCGCGGGGAATGCGGGCACATTTACTGTCGGCTTGAACACTTTTACAGGCGTAAACTTTAGATCGCCCTACGCGGTAACTACTGACTCGAGCAATAATCTGTGGATGACCGATACGGGTTATTCCCCCTCTTATGTCCAGGCTTTTGCTAATTCGGGCACGCCTTCCTATGGTGTTTCGATCGTTATGGCTTTCCAAACGATTCCCGGATGCGTGGCGACGGGTATCGCGATTCCAACCTCAGGGAAATACGCCGGCATGATCTGTATTGCTGATTCGGGTAATAACCAAATTGAAATCTACAGTGCTACCGGAAGCATTTTGGGACTCTTGACTGATCCACACAGTGCTTATGAAGGTGGTAAACCGTTCCAGCCGTCGTGCATCGGATACGACAATACTAACAATATTCTTTGGGTCGCGGACACAGCCAACGACAACATCATTTCGTTCACGCCGAATTGATTTTTTAAGAACCAAAGTTTCTTTAAGCCCATGCTTTTTCACGAAGGCATGGGTTTTTTTATTGTCTGTGACGGCTCTTTCTTGACGGTCTTTTGAATCTTGCCTATCCTACGTTTCGTTTCCAACACCCTGTTGTCTATTAATCTATAGAGGTGAATTATGCAAAGACGTTTGATGGCGGTCTTGTTAGTTCTCTTGGCCTGGTCAGCAGTCTCCTGCGGTCCCAAGATTAATCCGAATGAAATTCGCATCGGTGAATACGCGGCCCTGACAGGAGCGGAAGCCACGTTCGGTATCTCGACTGATAACGGCATTAAGCTGGCGATGGATGAAATTAACGCGGTGGGCGGCATTAACGGAAAGACTTTAAAGCTCACGGTTTATGACGACCAGGGCAAGCCGGAAGAAGCCGCGGTGGTGACGACTAAACTTATTACTCAAGACAGGGTACAAGTTGTTTTGGGCGAGGTGGCCAGCTCGCTTTCTTTGGCGGCGGCGCCGATTTGCCAGCAAAACAAAGTGCCGATGATTTCGCCTTCTTCTACCAACCCCAAAGTGACCCAGGTGGGCGACTATGTTTTCCGCGTCTGCTTCATTGATCCTTTCCAGGGCCAGGTGATGGCGGATTTCGCGATGACGCATCTCAAGGCTAAAACCGCCGCGGTTTTCCGCGATCAAAAAAGCGACTACAGCATGGGCCTGGCGGATTTCTTCGTGAAGCGTTTTAAGGAAAAGGGCGGCACGATTGTGACTGACCAAAGCTATGTGGCGGGCGACGTGGATTTCAAATCTCAGCTCACCAATATCCGCGGATTAAAGCCGGATGTGATTTTTGTTCCTGGTTATTACGGCGAAGTGGGGTTGATCGCCAAGCAGGCGAGAGAGTTGGGAATCAAAGTCGCTCTCTTGGGCGGCGACGGATGGGATTCCTCCAAACTTTATGAAATCGGAGGCGCGGCGCTGGATGGCTGCTATTTCTCCAGCCACTACTCCCCGGATTCAACCGATCCGCATGTGAAAGACTTTGTGAAGAAATATCAGGCCAAGTACGGCCAGGTGCCGGACGCGTTGGCGACTTTGGGCTATGACGCCATGGGTGTTTTGGCCACGGCCTTGAAGAACGCCAAGAGCTTGAGCAATACGGATATTCGGGACGCGATCGCGGCCACGAAAGCATACTCGGGAGCCACGGGTTCTATCAGCCTGGACGCTAACCGCGACGCGGTCAAACCGGCGGTGGTTTTAAAAATAGCCAATAACAAGGCTTCTTATGTGAGTACGGTTAATCCATAAATAGGCAGTATGTTTATTAAAAGGCCCGGGAAGAAATTTTCCGGGCCTTTTTTGTTTTAGGCCTGGCGGGTGTAAACTCTATGCGTATTCAATCAGCCTTGGGAGCGAAAGTATGAAAAAAGCAATTCTAATGGTTTTGATTTTCTTCATGGCGGCGACAGCCGCTTTTGCCGATGACCGGGGTGGAGTGGATACAAAGACTTCTTCGCGTAAAGAAAATAGCGACTTTTATCTGGGAGTGGGGACCGGAGTCGACCTGACAGGCTCTAGCTGGAACTCGGCTTCTGTGACTTATGGATTGGGCGGCGTCGCCGACGTTTTCGGCGGGTTCCAGTTAGACAAGAACCTGGCGGTTCAAGCGGAAGTCCAGAATTTTATCGCCGAAGGTATTTATACAACCAATATTATTTCCCAATACAACCTGCGGGGATTGTTAGAGATTAAATACGCTTTCAGCACGCCTATTTGCCAACCCTATTTATTGGCGGGAGGCGGATTGGTTTATACTCTCCTGAACCAAGCGAATGCCTATACCACCTCGGTTAACGCGGACGCGTTAGGCGGATTGGGGCTCCAATTCCCGGTGTCTTCGACTTCCTTCATTTTCTTCGAAGGTAAATACAATTTCATCCTGTCCTCGACAACAAGTTTTCAAGATATTCCAATCACGATGGGTATTTTTGTTAATTTATAATTATTTTTAAATATTGGATTAACTGATGAAACTATTGCGGCTTAACCTATTTATTCTTTTTATTGTCATGGGCTTAACCACGCTGGCCTGCCAGAAAACATACACGCTGACGCCCGCTTCCTCGACATCGGGATCGACTCCCGCGCCAACATCTTCCTGTAACCCGGGCTCTCACTCCTATCTTTCACAATGGGGAACGGCGGGAACGGGCAATGGCCAGTTTGACGATCCTGCCGACGTTGTTTTTGATAACAGCGGCAATTACATCTATGTGACGGATTATTTTAATAATAGGGTTCAAGAATTTACCGCCAGCGGAGCTTATTTCAGCCAGTGGGGCAGCAGTGGAACGGGGCCCAGTCAATTTTCCGATCCGGAAGGACTAGCGGTCGACAGTAGTGGAAATGTTTATGTAGTGGATAACGGCAATAACCGGGTTCAAAAATTCACCGGTGCCGGCAGTTTCATCAGCCAATGGGGTGTAAGCGGATCCGGAAACGGTCAATTTTCCTATCCCTCATTTATCGCTATGGATGGTCATGGTAATTGTTATGTGTCGGATAATTGGAATAACCGAATTGAAGAATTTACCACAGGAGGCACCTATATCACTCAATGGGGTGTCTATGGAACCGGCAACGGCCAACTGAATGATCCGGAAGGATTGGCGGTTGATAGCAGTGGAAATGTTTATGTGATGGACCGGGGAAATAACCGGGTTCAAAAGTTTACTTCCAGCGGCACTTATCTTTCCCAATGGGGCTCGTTGGGAGGCGGTCACGGCAGTTTTGATAACGCGACTGGAATTAGATTGGACTCTTGCGGCAATATTTATGTCGCGGACTCATTTAATTATCGCGTGCAGGAATTTAACTCCGCGGGCACTTATTTAACCCAATGGGGAAGCAACGGCACGGGTAATGGCGAGTTTAACGCTCCCGCTGGTTTGTGGATTGATGGAAGCGGAAATGTTTATGTGACGGACTATTACAACAACCGCGTGGAAAAGTTTGGGCCTTAAGCTGGCTGCAGCTCGATTAAACTTACCTCGGGGTTTAATCCAAACCGAACAGGCAAAACCCAAAAACCGGTGCCGGCGGAAACATACAGCTGGCAGCCATCCTCATCGAAAAGTCCCATGTCGTAATGTAAAAAAGGTTTCGCCAAAGACCATTTCAGCCATTTGAAACCAAATTGACCGCCATGGGTATGGCCGCTTAAGGTCAGCTCAATTTTTCTTTCTTTCGCTTGTTTAAAACCCTGGGGTTGGTGCGCCATTAAAACGGTGATGGCGTTGGCCGGTTTTTTCTCAATGGCTTTGTCAAAGTCAGGGGCGACCGAGCCCCATTTGCCAAAACGACGGGCGCCTTGATCGCCTACTCCGGCGACCCAGATGACATCGTCTCCCCGCTTCACTTCCATTCCCTCATTGACCAGCATGGTTAACCGGCTGTTTTCTAAAATGTTGAGGGTTTTTTGAGGATTGGCATAAACATCGTGATTGCCTAACACGCCCAACATGAGCAGGTACGGATCCATACACTCGAGGCTTTTTAGAAACTTGGGAAGGTAATGGGGGTCGTCATCCGTAATATCCCCGCAAACCACAAAAAGATCGGGATTGGTATTCTGGGCCACTTTTGAAAATTGTTCTAAGCGGGCCGGGCGGCTGAAAAATCCCACATGTAAATCAGACACCATGGCGATTTTGTAGCCCGCGAAAGAAGCAGGAAGATTCTTAATTTTCACGACTACTTTTTCTACCTTAATTAAAAACAAAGCCTCAATCAGACCAATGGCGCTGATGGCGAGAATGGTGATTAAAAATATGTCTGAAGGGGTGTGGGCGAAAGTAAAGAAGGACATTCCACCCCATTGAAAAGCGATGATCCAGACTATCCCCAAAATGATTAAGAAGGCGGAGTAGAGAAAAATCAAAAAGTTCCAAAAAACCCAAAAGGGCGCTAAAACCGCCCGGGCCACGCGAAAGAAGGGAGATGAATGACTTTTGAGAAGCAGGGGCAATAATACCCAGAGCAGGTTGCCCAGAATGGCCGCGAAGAAAACAAAGTGCCAGTATTTAGGGTATATGTGCAGCCCGGTCGAAATAGCTGTGGCGTTAATCAGAAAAAACAGAGTTACGACAAGGTTGACGACGAGAACGGTTTTTCGGGAAGCCAAGGTATCTCCTGGATTGTTTTCGACCCCATATTTGGGCGTTAAGACAGTAATGTCAAGATCGTCCCAACGGAAAGACTCCTGTTTTTCTATTTAGCGCCGGGTGGTTCACGGGTAGAATTTCACCCGGAAAGGCTCACATGGAAAGCTTCTTACAACTTTTGCTCAATGGAACGGCGCTGGGTTCGATTTACGCCCTCATCGCCCTGGGCTACACCATGGTTTACGGCATTTTGCGCCTGATTAACTTCGCCCACGGTGACATTGTCATGGTGGGCGCTTACGCCGGCCTCTTTACGGCTCTGGCTATTGGCGCGCCAGCACACCCGACTTTCGGTAATTTTTGCGTTGTTTTGATTGCCGCCATGGCCGCTTCGGCCTTGTTGGGATTGGCGATCGAACGTTTCGCTTATCGTCCCTTGCGCAACGTACCCCGATTAAATCTTCTGATCACAGCCGTAGGCGTTTCGCTCCTGCTGGAAAATTTGGGTCAGGTTTGTTTTGGCGCGACGCCCCGGGTATTTCCCGAAATTATGCCCAGCATGACATTGATCCAATACGGGCAAATCGCCGTGACGAATCAGCAAGTCACGGTTTTCGTTACCTCTCTCTTTTTAATGATTGTGCTGGAATGGATTGTGCTCAAAACCAAACTGGGCCGGGCCATGAGGGCGGTGTCTTTTTCCCATGAGATCGCCTCGCTGGTCGGTATTCCGACCGATAAAATTGTGGCTTTCACTTTCGCCGTGGGTTCGGCTTTGGCGGCGGCGGCGGGCATTTTGATTTGTATTTCCTATCCCCGGGTAGATCCTCTGATGGGCGTCATGATGGGACTCAAGGCTTTTGTGGCGGCGGTCCTGGGCGGTATTGGCTCTATCCGCGGCGCGGTGGTGGGGGGGCTTCTGATGGGGATCGCCGAAGCGATGGTAGTGGGCTATGGCTCTTCGACTTACCGGGACGCGTTGGCCTTCGCTATTTTGATTCTTATTCTTCTGTTTAAACCCGCCGGACTTTTCGGCAAGTATCAGCCGGAGAAGGTGTAACCCGCATGCGCTCGAATCTTAAATGGGTTTTAATTCTGCTGGCTGTTTCCCTGGCAGCTCAAGGTTTAACCGCAGTCCTTCCACCTTACATCGCTCAGCTTTTTATTCTCGCTTCGATCAACGCGGTGCTGGCGGTGTCGCTGAATTTGGTAAATGGACTCTCGGGTCAATTTTCCCTGGGTCAGGCGGGCTTCATGGCGGTGGGAGCTTATACAGCGGCTTCAGTGAATGTGTTTCTTTTGTCGTCCCTCAGGGGCAATCCGGCGGGGGATCAAATCGCTTTAGTTATCTCATTAATTGTGGCGGCGGTGGCCAGCGGTTTTGTGGGTTATCTGGTAGGCCTGCCCACATTGCGTCTTCGCGGGGATTATCTGGCGATTGTCACTTTGGGCTTCGGCGAAATTATCCGCGTGGTGATTCTCAACATTCAGGCGGTCGGCGGGGCCAGAGGATTTACGAATATTCCCAACAGCACCAGCGCTTTTTTGGTGGTTTTCATTTTGGCGCTTTGCGTTCTGCTGACTCACCGGTTTGTGATGGCCTCCCAGGGCCGGGCGCTTTTAGCGATCCGTGAAAATGAGATCGCCGCGGAGGCGATGGGCGTGAATACTACCTCCTATAAAGTGGGAGCTTTTGTGGTTTCGTCCGCGGTAGCGGGTGTGGCGGGCGGGCTTTTCGCGCATTACCTGTCTTATATCAATCCCAGCTCGTTTGATTTTATGAAGTCGGTGGAAATTGTGATTATGGTGGTTTTGGGCGGGATGGGCTCGGTTTCGGGCGCGATTCTGGCGGCGTTTATTTTAACTTTTCTGCCGGAAGCCTTAAGACCCCTGCAGGATTTTACTCATGTGGATTTGCGGATGGTGATTTACTCCCTGCTCCTTATCGTCATGATGTTAATGAGGCCCCAGGGTATTTTTGGACGCCGGGAACTATGGCAAATTTTTTCAGGTTCAAAAACTAGTAAATCCGCGAAATAGTGGTTTAATTAGTTCTCGAGAAGCTTCAATCCCGTGATGGATCAACATGAAATTCCTTAAAACCTTAGCCCTTTTTATCCTCTTTGGATGGTCCGCGCCCCTGTGGGCCGTCGCGCCCATGGACTACTACAACACTCTGGTAGCCGGAGACGATGACGCCGGCTTTAGAGACGGCGCTTTTGATGACGCCCGGTTTAACCGGCCCTGTGGGTTGGCGATTGATGAACAGGGCGACCATCTGTATGTGGCGGATCAGGACAATAACCGCATCCGCGTGATTTATTTGAATGAAGACAACCGGGTGGAAACCCTGGCAGGGACGGGACTTTACAGCTCGGAAGACGGAAAGTTATTAGCCGCCTCCTTTAGCCACCCTTCGGCGATCACCTGGCTGCCCGATGACCGGCTGGCGGTTTACGAAAGCGGCGACCAAAATATCAGGGTTGTTGATTTAAAAACCAAGCTGGTCAGCACGCTGGCTAAGGATGTTGGCCTGATTTGGAATATCGCTTATTGGCCCGAAGACGACAGTCTTTATTTGAGCGAGCCTTTGCTGGGTTTGTTAAAAAGATTTAGTTTTAAAGCCGGGAAGCTTTCGACGGTTTTAAATAATGATCCCCAGATGTCTTTGCCCCAGGCCCTCTGTTATTACCAGAAAAAATTCTATCTTTCAGATGGAAAAACATCCTCTGTTTATCAAATGAGCACGGCGGCGGGCCCAACCTCGGGGGAAGTCTCGATAGGATTCACTCTGGTGGGAAAGGGAGAAAAAATTCAGGAATTAACCGGTTCGGATGATTGTGTTTACGCGCTTCAAGGCGGGGATATTTCAGTGGCTAAAGTTTTGCCGAAATATAAACCGGTCAGCCTGATCTCAACCTGGGGATTTCCGATAGAAAATACCAATCCGGGTTACGCGCCTTTATTGTATTTGAAGGGCGAACAATCCATGGCCTTGGCGGCTTCGCCGAGCGAAGCGCGCAAGTTTTATGTCTCAGGACAGAATGTTTATGATCAAAAAATCCTCAGTTTTAAAGACTATCATTTTGACGACAAGTGGTTTGCCCGGATCAAGCCGGACACCGGCGGGGTTTTGACCGATTTTGACTACCCCACGGAAAAACCTAAAAAAACATTCCGCATTTTAGTGGTGGGCAGTTCGCGGGTAGTGACCGCGCCGGTGGTGTTTCCGGGTGAGAAATCGACGGACGCAGGGTTGGATTTAAACGACCAGGATTTTCATTCGCTGAGAATTAACACCATTTCTAAGCGGCTGGAGCTTTTGCTCAATACGAACGCCGCTTTAAACGACCAGTCCGAACATTTTGAGGTGCTGACTCTGGGCCATCCCGGTATGAACATACAGCTTTTTCATGAAAACGAGATCGTGAATATCGCCAAGCAATACCACGTTGATCTGGTTTTGGGGATAGTTACGCCCAGTGGTGAGGAGAAATTTGAGGATTATTATTTGAAGCCGCTTGACGGGGATGGCATTCCCTCGGACAAAGTAGATCCGGAATTTTTATTGAAACCCTGGAAAGATAAAATCCCCGGGGGCGCGCCCGAGCGGCTTTATCAAAGCTGTATCAAGAAAAAATTGGTCAGGGAAGCCTCAAAAACCCAACTGCAGTTTGGCTTATTTGAAAACCTGCTTTTAACAGGAGATACTGAAATACGGGATGATTTAATTGAAATGATTGGAAAGCCTCTGAGAGTCATCTCAGAAAAACTCAAATCTATTCCCTCCGAGGGAGGAAAAAGCCCCGAATTTTGTCTCTGTTTTGTGCCGGGAGATGACGCCAGACCCATCAGTGCTTATGACTCCTTCTGGCAGGATTTGTCCCTTCGCCAGGGCATTAAGCTGATGGATCTGATGAAGCCTTATGATGATTTGAAATCCAGCTATTTTCCAACCAGTGAAATTTGCTGTCACCGGCATTACACCGCCTATGGCAACGCTTTGATCGCCTACCTTTTAAGTTATTACCTGCCGAAACAAAACTGGATTCCGACCAAATAAACCGGATCATTCCGCATCACAACGGTTGTTCACCGTTGGTCAAAACCCGATTTCTAGTTAAAATAGTCCGCGTTTATCTCATCCAACTCTGGAAGGACTTTTCGTGAATAACCTCAAAATCACCATCGCCTTATTTTTGGCTCTTTTGCCTGTTTCGGCTTTCGCGGTTACGCCAATGGAGTATTACAACAGCCTGGTGGCGGGAAGCGATGACCCGGGATACAAGGACGGCGCTTTTGACGATTCCTTCTTCAACCTGCCGGCCGGATTAGCTTTCGATAAAGAAGGCACCCGTCTGTTTGTGGCGGACCAAAAGAATCACCGGATTCGAGTGGTTAAAATATATGAAAACCAGAAGGTGGAAACCCTGGCCGGATCGGGCGCGGCGGGAAACGCTGATGGAAGCTTCACTCAGGCGACTTTTGAAGAACCCATGGCGCTGGCCTTTTTGCCTGACGAACAATTGGCGGTTTATAACCATTTTGACTCGACGAGACGAGACCCAAAAAAGAATCTGGATACATCCTTAAAGTTATTGAACTTAAAAACCCATCAGGTCAGCACGCTGGTGAAACAGGATCTGGTGCAGGCCTGGAGCATGGTTTATTGGCCGAAGGATCACAGCCTGTATCTTGCGGACCCGGCGCAGGGGGTGCTTCAACGGTACAATCTGGAGACCAAAAAACTATCCATTGTTTTATCCCACGACTCCAAAGTGCCGCAGCCCAAGGCCCTTTGCGTGAATCAAGACCAGCTTTATGTCTCTGACGCCAAAAGCTCTTCGGTCTATCGTTTTGAGCCTTCCTACAATGGAACGGACATTACCTCGGCCAATCTCCGCTGGCTGGGGCAGGGCGATCATATTGTGGCGATGACGGGGACTGAAGACTGCGTCTATGCCCTGCAAGCCTGCGAAAATCCCCTGGCCCAGATTTTGCCGGATACCAAGCCGATTCCCAAATATACGGCGGTTCAACTGCCCACCATGTGGGGTTTTTGGATGAACAGCAACAGTCCGGCTTATTTACCTTTTCTCAAGCCTTCCAATGACGTACCCAGCGGTTTCGCCGCGTCGCCCCGGGAAGCGCGTAAATTTTTCATTACCCGCCGCAGCGACATCAACAATTCCATCGTCAGTGTGAAGGACTACCACTTTAAAACCTGGTGGGGGTCCAGAAGCCGGTCGGATGTGCCCAAGGCCTTATCGGATTTCGATTATCCAGAGGCGAAGCCGCCCAGAACATTCCGCATCCTGATCGCGGGTAATTCCATGGTTATCACTTCTCCCCGGACTTTTGGGGAAAAGGTGGAGGCGCTGGCGGACAATGATTCTTTCTTTGGAAAATTATTTTCCTGGTTCGGTTCTTCCGCGCCGGCGGTGGAAGACCCGGCTTTTCATGACGGCTCGTCTTTTAGAACCGATACCCTGTCCAAACAATTGGAAGTGCTGCTTAACGCCCAGGCGTCTTTAAAGGGCCTTTCGCAGCATTATGAAGTGCTCAACATCGGCCACCCGGGCGGTTCGGTGGTTTTTTATTCCAATACCGAAATACCCTATTTGGTGAAGAAGTATGACGTCGATATGGTGATTACCTTTATGACGCCTTATCCCGAAGAAGAGTTCACTTACTATTACAGCGAGCCTCTCACCTCGGAAGGAATTCCATCCGGATCGGTGGACCCGGAGTTTATGTTGAAGCCGATCGCGGAAAGAATGCCGGCGGGAACGCCCGCGGCGGATTTGTTTGAGCGGGCCAAGAAAAGAAAGCTGGCCGATATCACCTCGTCCAACCAAGTTCTGTTTAACTGCTCGTTTCAGGGACTGCTGGCGACACAGGACCCGGCGATTCGCGCGGATCTGGTGGAAATGTTCGCGAAGCCTTTAAAAGTATTGTCCGCGAAATTAACAGCCTCAAAAACGTCAGAAGGAAAACCGGTTCGGGTGATGGCTTGTTTCGCGCCCAATGACGGCGGGACACCCCTGTCAGCTTATGAGTCTTTTTGGACGGCGGTTTGCGCGCAAAGCAAATTGAGCCTTTTAGATCTTTCGAAACCTTTTGACGATATGAAAGTTCCCTTTTTCCCTGTCATGGAAAAATGCTGCGGACAGCATTTCATGGCTTATGGGAATGGTTTGATCGCCTATTTGATGAGCTACTATCTGCCCGAGCAAAACTGGATACCGTTTAAAGCCGGGGCAGCCGGTAAGTAGAACTTAAAAGAGATTATTGGTTTTCTTTTAACGAAGCATGGCCCAGATGGTTGGCCAGGTGCATGGAATGAAAAAGAAACCAGTTTTTCTTGCTTAACTGGCCAAAGCGGGGATGGTCGCTGAACTCGCCCTCAAACTTCTCAAAGTCAGCCAGGGCCTGCCGTAATTGGGCTAACGCGGCCTTTTCATCGCCCTCCAGGCGCTCCACCGGCGTTCCCTTCATAGGGGAGCCGATGCCCGTGGGAATAAAGCCATCCTTAGCGGTTTTAACCATGCCGATCGGCCCGGTCACATGTCTTTTCCACCAGGACAGATCCCGATGAAGGCCTTTCATGGAGCCTTCCACCGCTTTACGGCAATGCTCCAGAATTTGAAAATAACTCCACTGGCCGGTCGTGGCCACCGGGCCTTTTTCTAAAGCGGTCAGTTCCTGGCGGATATCATCGAAGTTTTTAAACCGTAGTTTTCGGCGCATGGGGTACTCCTCCAGAAATTTAATCGTACAAAGGCGGGGGTGGGGGCACTGACTTTACTTTTTTAAACCGGACCGCGAAAAAACCTTCCACGTCCGGCGTGGGTAAAACCCGAACCGATTTAGCCACGGAAGGGTGAAATTTCAAATCGCCCCACTGGGTGAGGCCGCGGGTATGGAGGGGCATGGGCAGGGTGACATCCTCAATTTCCAAAGCGTCGCCGTAGGTTTCGAGCGCCCATTGAACGACCATCTCGTTCTCTTCCGGCGAAAAGGTGCAGGTGGAATAAACCAGCGTGCCGCCGGGTTTGACAGAAAGTACGGCGGATTTTAAAAGGCGGCGTTGGTCTTTCGCCATTTTGCGGTTGGTGTCTTCCCGCCAGTAGCCGTAAGTGGAAGGGGTGTCCAGTTGAAAGCGCCCCTCAGAGCTGCAGGGAGCGTCCAGCAGAACCTTATCAAAAGTCTCGTGATTTTCTTTCCAAACCATTCCGCCCTCACCCGCTTCCAGCACGGTCACGTTGGTGGCGCCCTGCAAAGCGGCGTTGGCCTTCAGTTTTTCCAAACGAATGGTGTTGTTATCGTTGGCGACAATTTGCCCCTGATTTTTCATGAGGGCGGACAACTGGGTGGTCTTACTGCCGGGGGCGGCGGTGAGATCCAACACTTTGTCACCCGGGTTGGGAGCCAGAACCAGAGGGGGAACCATGCTGGAAAGGCCCTGAACATAGATCTCCCCATTTTTGTAGAGATCAGTTTTTTCTAAATCCTTTTGTTTGCCTTTGCGCAGGATAAAGGCGTCTTTATTCCAAAGCACATTCTCAATTTTAAACCCCTGAGGTTCGAGGCGTTCCTTCATGGTTTGCTGGCTGGGCTTGAGTGTGTTCACGCGAAAAGTCGTGGGACGTTCCTCGTTAAAGGATTTCAGAACCTGATTCCACTGATTCGCGGGAATGATGCGGCGCAGTTTGAGCTCGAAGGCTTCGGGTAGGTGGCGGGGTTGGCTTTTCAAAGGGCTACCATTCGATCAGAAGGGCATCAGCCAAAAATTTCATCAAAGGCTCCGCGGCACGGCAAGACTCAATGAAGACTTCCATGAAATGGGAAGAACAGGCGGTTTTCTCATCCAGGGAGGAGAAACAAATAAAGTCTTTACGCTTTAAATCCTCGATGTAGGGATGGGCCGGATCATAGCCCTTGGGCGGGCGAACCAGTTTGTCGCCGTCCAACGCGCATTCTTTTTTGAATTTTTTATTGGTTAAAACCGCTTTCCATTTTTCTGGGTGGTTCGCCAGATGGTCGCGAATTTGGCCCAGGGTAGGCGGCTCAGGGCGCCAGATACCCCCGCCGGTAAAAACCTCGCCCGGTTCCAGGTGCAGGTAATAGCCGGGTACATGAAAATCACTGAAGCGGTCATGCCGGAATTTGGCCGAAGCGGCGGTTTTATAGGGGGTTTTGTCTTTAGAAAAGCGGGTGTCACGGTAGATGCGGAACATGGAACCGCCCATAGGGCTGTTATCCGCGGTCATGTGTTTGCTGATTTTGCGAAGCTGGGGGCCGACTTCCCCGATGAAATCGAGCAGGGGATTACGCACCTGCAGCTCATAGCGCTCTTTGTTCGCGTGAAACCAGGGCCGGTTGTTGTTTTTTTTCAGTTCCCGGAGAAACTTGAAAAAGGTCGGTTGGAAATAAACTTTACCCATCATTTCTCCTATCGCTGCGCGGCGCTGAGCGCTGAAGCGGCTTTGAGATATTCTTTCACCATTTTTTCTAAACGGGCCATGTTTTTCTCTTCCACAAATTTTCCATTCGCGTCAAAGGCATTTTGAGCGAAGCCCAGGGTATACATGTCGGGATAGACGAAGACGCCCAGGCCTTCCAAAGGAATGCGGGTTTGCCACAGGCCGCGAATACCGCCGGCGCCGCTGATGGAAGCGGATAACAGCAGGGCGCTTTTGCCCCGGAGCAGATGCAGATTGACGCGGGAGACCCAATCGATGGCGTTTTTAAAATTGCCCGGGATGGAAAAATTATATTCGGGGATCGCCAGCAGCAGCCCGTCGGCGGCTTGGAGCCGGTTGGCGAATTTTAAGGCACCGGAGGGGAATCCTTTTTCCTGAAGATCCCCGTCATAAGGAGGCATGTCGAATTCGCGGAAGTCCACCAGATCCACCTCGGCGCCGTTTTGATCGGCGATCTCGGCGGCCCAGGCCAGGAGTTTTTTGTTGGTCGAACCGGTGCGCACAGAGGAAGTGAAGGCCAGCAGTTTCATGAAGAGTCCTTTATCAGTAATGCCGCTAGGGTAATAAAAAAAAGGGCCGAAGCCAAGACGGCTTCGACCCCTTTTAAACTAATTTTTGAGAATTAGTTGGCTTTCGGCGCTTCCGTAGGAGCTTCTTTGGGCTCTTCCTTCTTCTTGTTCATCATTTTCTTCATTTTTTCCAAAGAGGCTTTGGTCATCAGGGAAATGTTCAGGTTGATATTCACGTCGTTGGCCACAATCAGGTTGCCGGCGCCGGTCAATTTATCCTGGCCCCAGACCAAACCGAAGTCGCGGCGGTCAATCTTGGTGCTGGCCGTAAAGCCCGCGATATCCATACCCATCATGGTATCTTTGCCCAAATAGTCCACATCGAGAACAACGGACTTGGTGACACCGTGGATGGTCAAGTCGCCGGTGACTTTATATTTCTTGTCGCCCGCGGTTTCCACGCCAGTGCTTTTGAAAGTCAGAGTGGGATACTTTTCAGCGTCAAAGAAATCGGGCGATTGTAAATGCTTGTCGCGCATTTCATTGTCGGTGCTGATGCTGGCGGTTTGGATGGTGACGTTGATTTTGGCGGCTTCCGGCTTTTTGTCATCAAACTTGATGGTGCCATCAAAATCCTTGAACTCGCCATTTACCGGAGCCAAAGCGTGGCGGACGGTAAAACCAACGTTGGAATGGGCTTTATCAAATCCATAAACTTCAGCGCGAACGGTTGAAACGGCTAAAAAGCTAAAAGCGGCTAAGAATAAAAACAGCTTCTTCATAAGGGTTCTACCTTTCTTTAATTAAGTTTCCTGCCCAGGCAGGGTTTTGACGCTCGATCAACTTATCCCGGCTTAAAGATAAATTGATTTTTGAATGAGCGAGTTATATATATAGAGTATGTGATTACCAAAAGAAAGTAGGTTCCCAGTGGTAACCGTGAAACGTTTACTCCGTCTATTTCTGATGGTTTTAGCGCTTTGGGGAATGGGATTCGGGAACAGTTCAGCGCAAAACAAAAACGGCGTCGGCGTCATTCTGCTTCATGGAAAAGCAGGATCGCCCCGGGGCCATATCGCCAAGCTGGCACAGGCACTGCGCGAACATGGTTACGAAGTTTCTACCCCGACGATGCCCTGGGCCACGGGTGAAATTTACAGCGCCAGTTTTAAAGAGTGCCTCGCGATGATCGGCGAGGAGGTGAAGGGTCTGCGTGAAACTGGAGTGAAGACCATCGTGATCGGGGGCCACAGTCTGGGGGCCCACATGGCGCTGGCTTACGCGGCGGCGGACGATACTTTAGCCGGCGTTATTTTACTGGCGCCGGGACATTACCCGGAGGCCTATGCCGCCCGGAAGAAAACCGTCGCCGATAGTTTGGAAAACGCGAAAGAGCTGATGGACAGGGGCGCGGGCGGGGAAAAAGTTTATTTCAATGATATGGATAATGGAGAGGAAATCACGGTTTTAGCCAAACCTAAAAATTATCTCAGCTTTTTGGACCCGGATGGCCCGGGCCGGATGTCGGCGGCGGTTCAGTCGTTTAAACATTCCATGCCGGTGCTTTTAATTGTGGAGAAAAACCCTAAAAACGACCCGAAGGAAACTATTTATAACCGTCTGCCGAAAAACGAGAAGAACCGTTTTGTGCAGTCGGGCGTTGGACATATGGAGGTGCCGGACGCGTCCACCGGTGAGGTTTTGAGCTGGTTAAAGAGTTTAGCTTTATCAAATTAGCCTGGAGGCGCAGCATGATTCGACACAGACCCAATAAATCCGGACCCGTTCCCATGGAATGTCCGTTGGAGTTCAGTTTAAAACTTCTGGCGGGCGCCTGGACGCCGCAGATTGTTTGGTATTTGCAAACCGAACCGCGCCGCTTTGGCGATTTAAAAAGAGACCTGGGCAATGTGTCCGCCAAGGTTTTGACCACCCGTTTGCGGGAAATGGAAAAGAAGGGAATCATTACCCGCGAAGTGATGCCGACTTCCCCCCCGACGGTGGAATATGCCTTAACCGATGTGGGCCGCAAAATTGGCCCCGCCCTTCAATCCATCGTGGAAGTGGGCGAAGCCATTCAAAAGCATGTTTTGCGGGAAAAAGCTGAAGGCAAACCGGCCGTTAAAAAAGTAGCCGCGGCTTCGGCGGTATAAAAGTCTTTAACCACCAAGGTACCAAGACGCCAAGAAAGCGAAAACATTTAAGCTGAAGTTTTATCTCTCTTGGTGCCCTTGGTGTCTTGGCGGTTAATAGTTTCTGTTTACTTATAGGGCAGCGCCCGTTGGATGGATTCCACGGGCGTGACCTTCAAAGTCAGTTTTTCAGATCGGCGCAGTATGGATAACTGGCATTCGACGCCTACTTTTTCGTGGTTCAGTAATCGATGCAGATCATCCATGGTTTCCACCGTATGACCATCTAGCTCCACCAGAATATCTCTCTCTTTTAATCCCGCTTTTTCAGCCGGACCACCTGATTCAATCCCCACGATCAATACGGCTTTGTCCGACGGGTGATTGAAGTAACGCTGGGCATTGCGGGGCAGATCAATGTTTTGGCCCCCAATCCCGATGAAACTGCGTCTGACCTTGCCGTATTGCATCAATTGGCTGGCCACCCGCTTAGCGGTGTCGATGGCGATGGCAAAGCAAAGCCCCTGGGCCGCCTGAATGGTGGCGGTGTTAACGCCTACCACCTCGCCGCGGGAATTCACCAAAGGCCCGCCGGAATTGCCGGGGTTGAGCGCCGCGTCGGTTTGAATCACGTTATCAATTAAACGGCCCGACTGCGACCGCATGGAACGCCCCAGGGCGCTCACCACGCCAGCGGTGACGGTGGTTTGAAAGCCCAGCGGGCTTCCGATGGCCACCACTAACTGGCCGACCCGCAGATTTTGAGAAACACCCAGGGCCGCGGGCTTCGCGCCCGAAAGGTCATCAATGCGGATAACCGCCAGGTCACTGTCGGGGTCCTCGCCAATGAGGCGGGCCTTATAAGATTGTCCATCCAGCAGACTCACTTCCATGTCCTGCGCTTTTCGAACCACGTGGCTGTTGGTCAAAATAAAACCATCGGGCGTAAAGAAAAACCCTGAACCGCTGCCGGATTTTTGCAGGGGCGCCGAGGGGTGGCGGCGGGAGAATACATCAATATTCACCACCGAGGGACTCACCTTTTCGGAAGCGTAAATCACCGCGCTGGAATAAGCATCCAGCAAGCCTTCGTTGTCATAGGGCTGGGTTTCGCGCTTTTCAGCGGAGAGGTTTGATAAGTTTTCGTTATTGAGAAATTGTAGAGAGTTCATGTCAGCCTCCGTTAGGCCAACATATAAGAAGAATCTTCCGTGAAATCCAGAACCCCTGCGGATTAACGGCGGGTTCGAATTCCCAATAATCCCACCGCAGCCAAGCCCGCCAGAGCGGCACCCACCCCAAAGGCCGTGGGGTAGCCCCATTGCTGGCCGACAAAGCCAAAGATCAGGCTGGCGGGCAGGGCGCCCAGGCCGATAATCAGGTTGTAATAGCCAAAGGCGGTCCCGCGGAGTTCTTTGGGGGCCAAATCGGCGACAAAAGCTTTTTCGGAAGGTTCACAGAGACCGTAAAAAACACCGTAAGCCAGGAAGAGGAAGATCATGCTGGTCTTGTCCGACAGCAGCGCGAAGCCCAGGTAAATGAGGGCGTAATAGATCCAGCCCGAAATCATCAGCGGCTTGCGGCCCCAACGGTCGGACAGGCTGCCGCCATAGGGGGAAACGATCATGCGAACCCCGCCGTGAACGCCCCAGAGCAGGGCAATAAGCCAATTAGAAACGCCGACCTGGGAAAGGCGGATCATCAAAAAAGCGTCGGCGGAATTGCCCAGGCTGAAAATGAAAAGGACCGACAAAAGATACTTAAAGCGGCCGCCGAGAGTGTTCCAATCCCGGAACAGGGCGAGTTTCTGGGGCTTCAGGGGGCCGGAGGATTTTTCGTGAATCGTCCAGACGGTGATCCAGGCCATGACACCCGGAATAATAGAAAGCAGAATGACGTTGCGAAAGGACAGGCCTAAAAGCAGCAGGCCCCCCGCGATGAAGGGGCCGATTAGTTGGCCCGCGTCATCCATGGCGCTGTGAAAGCCGTAAGAAACGCCGCGGTTTTTGCCGTTGGTCACATCCGCGATCAGAGCGTCTTGCGGGGCGGAACGGACGCCTTTGCCCATGCGGTCCGCAAACCGAAGAAACAACACCCAGGGCCAGGTGCTGGCCAAACCGACCAGCGGCCGCAGAAGGGTCGACATGGCAAAGCCAAAGATGAGAAAAGGTTTTTTCTTTTTAACCCGGTCCGCGCCGATGCCCGAAAAAACTTTTAAAAGCGAAGAAGTGGATTCGGCCACACCTTCCACCCAGCCCACCGCCGCGGGCCCCGCGCCCAAAACCTGGGCGAGAAACAGCGGCACCACCGGATAGATCATCTCTTTGGCCATGTCATTAAAGAGGCTGACGAGTCCTAACCGAAAGACCGTGGGGGGAATCTTTTTTAACAGTTTCATTTAATCAGTTTAGCGATGCCGAAAGCGGCGGCGGCGGCACCGATGCCAATCAGGATGGTCATACCCACACCTTTGAACAGGTCTTGCGAGGTCAATTTGGCTTTCCAATAACCAAACAGACCCAGACAAACGACCGTGATGATGGAAGAATACAAAAGACCTTGCTCGGGAGAGGAGGTATACCAATAGGCCGAAAGGGGGATGAGCCCGCCGACCGCGTAAGAAGCGCCGATGCGGAAGGCGCTGACAAAAGCCTGCTTGGGATCGGGCTTTTCCAGGCCCAATTCAAAACGCATCATAAAATCTACCCACTTGTCGTGGTCGAGAGCCAGTTCTTTGGCGACCTGAGTTTGAGTGTGTTCAGAGATGCCATAGGCGGCCAAAATTTCTTTAATTTCACGTTCTTCTTCCAGGGGAATGTCTTTAATTTCCTGATACTCGCGTTTTTCCTCGCCGGCATAATGATCTACTTCGGTTTGGCCGGCTAAATAGCCGCCTAAGCCCATCGAAATGGTGCCGGCTACGACTTCCGCAATGCCCGCGATTAAAATAATGGAGTTACTGCTGACTGCCCCGCTGAGTCCGGCGGACAGGGCGAAAGGAACGGTTAACCCGTCCGAGAGGCCGATCACAATATCCCGCAGGGCGGCAGTGGCGCCGGAATGTTTTTCGTGATGGTGATGCGGGTGGTGAGCGTGGTGGCCGGGCAGGGACATGAAAATCCTTTGGTTAAAATAAAAAGGCCCTGTTGCCAGGGCCTGAATATCTTAAGACAACCTTTCGGTGTAACTCAAGCGTTAGACCGATTGAGAAACATTATCACCGTTTAACCCAACTGCCCGGTTTGATAGTCATAGAAGGCCTTTTTCAACTCACCCATGGTATTCATCACAAAGGGGCCGCCGCGAACGACGGGTTCATTGATCTTTTGGCCGGAAGCGAACAGCAGGTGCAAAGGCTTGTCACCGTCGGCTTGTACCTGCACGGCATCACCGGGGCCAAACACGCCCAGAAAACCCGCTTTGACATAGGTGGGTTCATCCGCGGAGCCGGTCTTGGCCTTGCCCTCGATCACATAGATGAAAGCATTGTGGTCCGCAGGCACGGGCTGTTTAAACACCGCGCCGGGGGTCAGGTAAAGGTCAAAGTAATCCACCGGCGTATGGCTTTGCGCCGGGCTGGTGGTGCCGTTGTAGGTACCGGCCAAAATTTTGGCCCTCACGCCGTCATGATTCACCACGGGCAATTTTTCAGCGGGGATATCCTGATACTTAGGCTCGGTCATTTTTAGCTTACCGGGCAAGTTGAGCCACAACTGATAACCCCAGGCCAAACCGTCCGCCTGTTCGGGCATTTCACTGTGAATAATACCTTTGCCCGCGGTCATCCATTGAATGGCGCCAGAAGTTAAATGCCCCTTGTTGCCGTGAGAATCCTGATGGGTAAAAGCGCCCGCCAGAAGATAAGTAATGGTTTCAAAACCACGGTGAGGGTGGTCGGGGAAGCCCGCGGCGTAGTCATCCGGGTTATCGTTCTTAAACTCGTCCAAAAGCAAAAAGGGATCCAGTTGGTCCAGTTCGGGGGTGGCGATGATGCGCTTTAGCTTTACGCCCGCTCCGTCCGACGTGTTTTGGCCTTGAATGAGTTGAGTAATCTTTCTGAGATTTGACATGGTCTTTTCCTTTCGTAAGACCATAGTAGAAAGAACGGAAGGTTCTGAAAAGGGGGAGGGTGCCGGAATGGGGTTACCCCGGGGAAAGGGATCTGAAAACAAAAAATCCCAGCCCCCGTGAGGAAGCTGGGATGAACGGCTTGTCGATTAATGCTCGCCCAGAGTGCCGAAGCGAACCTTCGTCATGGTGCCATGCTTATCAAACCAGAACTCAACCTGATCGTTAAAGCCTAAGCCCTCGCCATGGCGGTATTTTAGGATTTTTTGGTCTTTGTCCCAACCCTGGCTGTCATAAACGAAATAACGGTTTGAGTTGTTAACATTCGTTCTAACATCACTGCTGGATGATCTAAACGAAACACCATCAGTGGTCAAAAAGTCAAAATCGCCGCTTTGGGCCGCCATTGTCATAAAGAAAATGCCCCTGTCCCGGTGTTCATACTTCAATAAGTTGGCGTTTTGATAAGTAAACAAGTTACGCGCATGGCCTCCGGCGTCACGCTCATCCAACTTTTTAACCAGCTTCCAGTTTTGGTCTAAAACCATGTTATTAAAGTCATAAATGCTGAAGCGGTTGCCCTTGTACCAAATCTCGGCGTTGATGAAGTCCAAAATGAAGACGTCGGTCTTTTCTTTGGCTTCCTTGGCTAAAACTTCCGCCTTTTTGGATTCAGTTTCTTTTAGTTCTTCTAAAGCCAGTTTTTCCTGATCGCCAGTCAGTTTGACGGGTTGGGCCGTAGCGGTCGGTACAGGGGATAGCTGCGCCTGAGCCTGCATGAGCTTTAACTTGAGTTGGGCATCTTCTAATTGGAGCTTTTCGAGCTCAATCTTGTCTTTTTCTTGTTGAATGGCCGTCGTGCTGTCAGTAACAGGGGTAGAGGTTTGAGCTTGAAGGCTACCCTGGGATAAAGCCAAAAGAAGGAATGAAACCATCAGTAAATAACGCATAGCACCAACCTTTCGTGCCACAGGTTACAGTCTTTTTAGGCAAAAAAAAAGCCCCGCTTCTTTCGAAGCGAGGCTTTTCGAGAAAAACCGAATTAGAACTTGTAACGCAAGTCCGTTTCAGTCGTAGCAATAGCAGTACCAGCGAACATGATTCCCGTGCCAGGAGCAATGGCTTGCAAGGAATTTTCGAGGGTAGTAACGTTGATGTTGCTATCCAAGGTCCAGTTTTCAACATTGATGCTTCCACCGATGTTGAAGGAAACGTTCTTGTTCGCGTTGATAGCATTACCAGCGTTCAAAGAAGGATCGGTCCAAGAAGCCGCACCAGCAGTCGCGCTATAAGCACGATTGTAGATGGCCTTGGCCAAACCAGCGCGAGCAGTCAAGAAGCTGTTCAAAGAGCTTTCGACGCCAGCATTCCAGATCAAGCTGTACATATTGTTGTTGGTAACAGCATTCGGGTTGTTCAAGCCAGATTGCGAGCCATCATATTCGAAGGCCAAGCCGGTGTTAACAAAACCACGGCTAGCAATGTTGTGCTTGATAGAACCACCAACCAAGATTTCAGTCGCGTTGGTGTTAACACCAGCGCCGAAACCAGAGTTGTTGCCCGGGGTATGGAAGGCATCAAATTCAGCATCGCCATAAACGCGAGCAGAATCGTTCGGGTTCAGATCGGTTTGAGCCAAGAAACCACCAGTGATGGAATAGATACCTTGATCATGTCCACCGTTAGCAGCCGTGTTGGTCAACCATTGTTCGGTATAGCCCAAATGAATTTGGGTTTGGTTAAAGCTCATGAACGCACCGGTGTTCAAACCAGCAGACAAGCCCCAAGTTTGGCCCTGAACAGCAGCGCCGCCATCGGTCAAGTTGTCAGCATAGTTTAAATGCAAACCTAAGTCGCTCTTCGCCCAGAACAAGTCCAAGTTGCTGGAAGTAGCAACCGGGTTGCCGGCTCCACCAGCGGGTTGCCAGTAGTTAGTCAACAGGTTTCTGTTGGCTCCCAACAAAGTGCTAGTGCCAGTAGTTTCAGCCGAGGGACGGTTGACGTAGGTCGCGATCGTACCGAAATCGTCTCCCAAATCATGAATCACGCCACCCCATTCAGTGTTGCTTCCGCCAACGCCAGAGGCGTTACCCGACGGGTTCAAACGGAAATCCACCGTGTTTTTGTACGACAAGATTTGGTTCGGATACAACCAAATGATGTCGATATCATCAACCTGACGGACATCAGTCGCCAACGAATCTAAACGAGCATCGGCTTTCGCGACGCTAGCCACACCCAAAGAGAGGGCGCCGGCTAAAGCCACGCGTAAAACCCACTTCTTGTTTTCGAATTTCATCAAAACCCCCTTAAATTTTCACTCCAGTGAACAGACAACCCGAAATGAATTTGTGCTAACCGGCGTCAACAGGGGACGCGGTGCAGCGGTTTCAAACGGCAGCGGATGGGATAAAAGCGGCTTCCCAATCACTTTGAGAATCAAAGGGCAGAAAAAGCCCCTAATGCGTTAAATCAACGTTACGAATGTATTACATAATAATGACGACAACCAAAATGTCCATCTTTTAGGCTTAAATTTATGACAAAAATCATGTTCTTTTTACGAAAATGCCTTGAAAACACGTCAATTTCAAGCTTTTCAATGTTAAAAGAGGTTAATCGAAGCAAAAGCCTCAAATTTTAAACAAGAATAAAAGGTAGAAACCGTGGTTTTTTGGGAGTTGCTTCTATATAGGCGGAGCTAATTATGGGTCTGGGAGAAAGAGTTGATTTGCCTCTGCCAATCAATAATTCGACTATCAGTCGGAATAAGCTTCCTAATTTGAACTAAAACCAATTGAGCGGACTCGGAATCGTGAATTTTGAGGTTCTGTTCAAGGCGTTTAATCAATATGGCCAGAACTTCGTCTTGGATTCGAGCTACCGCTTTATTGGCAATTGAATTGGCGGAGTCTAGCTTTAAAACCGTCAAATAAAGTTTAAGGGCTTCCAAGCGTTTTTGAACTTTTTCAAGTTTTTGTGCCTGTACCAAAAGATCTGCAATGTCACTTTCAGAGGGTTTGGGTACTGGGGTTGGGGTTATCCAGATACGCTCTTTTTCTGGCGTCAAACTTATAACCATTGGAATTTCCTGAGTATCGTCGTTGACTAGAACCGTTAGTTCACAAGAGGTGAAAGGCGCGCTTACCTCAATTTGAAAGTTATCACCAGGGCTTTTGTCGCTGCTCGAAACGATTTCGTCGTCATCGCCCTGGGTCAGCATCCAACCATTAACGGTGTTGTCGCTTTGGCAATGGATTTGAAAATGCCCGTGAAAATCCTCGACGATAATGTTGAGCTTGTCCCAGATAGTTTCGGATTGAAAGTGGTAAGTAGTTGATTTTGAATTGGATTGTGAGAAATTTTGCCCTTTGGCAACGCTAACGGAGAAAATCAAAATTTGGGTCAAAAAAAATACGATAGAAATGAAATTTGATTTAAGATTTTTAGTTTTAAAAAATAGTGAATATGTCATAAAGCTATTGTATAGAATCGATCCGTGAAATAACTAATTGTTTTGAGGGCGAAATGGTGAGATTTGAAAGCAATCATAAGAATCTTAAAATAAATCCTAATCTTTATCCTGAAATTATAAAGCAATTGGAAGCCGGGGCAACGTATAAATCATTAGGCATTCGCTATAGGGTTTCTTTCGACACTATAAAAAATATTTCTATGCGCATGGGTAAATCCTCTAATTGGAGAAGAATTGCGGATGAAGAGCTGTATCAAAAAAATAAAAATCAGATTCTGAAGAGGTTGGAAGTACTTCCGAACGTCAAAAAAGTTTTAAGTGAATTTGGTGTTAGTCATCATAGATTTTATAGAGACGGTATAGATCTTGGGAAGACCAAAGAATTTTTAAAAGGCAAGGCGAGTTTACTTTTTTGTAAAAATTGCCGTGTCAGTTTGAATGGAAACCGTTGGCATAAACGGTTGTTATGTTTGAAATGTGGTAGAAAAGAAAATGTGGTTAGTGCGACAGCGTACGTGAAATTCAAATACCATTCTGATCCGGAGTTTAGAAAAAAATTTCTTGCAGAAAACAGAAAAAGGGCGAAGTTGAGAAAAAAGACTCGAAAGGTTTGAATGAAAGCATTGATAAATATTATTAATTCTCAATTAAGCCCCGAACTTATTAACGGAGTGGAATTGCCAGATAATTTGCTCGATGCTCGAACCAATGAGGAAATTAAAGAACGTTATTTTTATATTTATCACGCACTTTATGGAAAAATCTCACTAAGCATTGCTCGAAAAACGAATAAAGCTTCATTGACGATTAATGAGTTGGGTTTTATTTCGGAAAGGTTGGAGGCTTATTTGAAAGAGCAGGGTTTTTGATAATACTCAAAGATATTGAACGCTCGCCTACAGAAGACGTTACGGATTCAATTTGGTTTACAACTTATTCGACTATTCAATAAACAGTCATCATTTTGACTGGTCCTTTTATTAAAGTTAAAACCCTAAAGACTTTGCAATGTTACCCACCCCGCCAGCTACAACTGGCGCGGCTTTTAGAATATCCCCCGCGACATCGGTTTTCTTGATGGGAGTTGCTTTAGGCGAAGGCGTGGGCTGAACATTGGTGACCACGACGGGTGTGGACTTTTTCTTAGCCCGAGGCTTCGGCATGGTCGTGACCGTGGGTGTAGAAACTACAGCCTCTACAACCGTCGGAACCGGAGTAGTCAACGGAGTCGCGAGTGGGGTAGCCGCTGGAGTTTGGTTTTGCGACGGCGTGATCAACCACGACACCAAGGGCACTTTCGACCCGATGACTTTGACGGGCTTTATCCAACCATAGTTATAAGCCTCATACCCAAACCAAATGGCGAATAGAAAAAACGCCAGAAAACAGATGGCCCGGAAGAGTGGGTAGAGCCCCGTGATCTTGAGCGATTCGATAAAGGTATGCCAAATCCACTTGATGCCGCGAAAGATTCCTCGAATGCCATTTTTGGCGATCCAGCGCGTTAAGTAAACCAGCAAGTGAACCAGCTTATCGCCCCCTAAGAGAAGGGCCTCCCCGAAGCTTGGTCTTTCACCCCTTTTGACCTTCGCTTTGATTTTGCCCAAAACTGAAACGCCGAGGGCTATGTCCCACGCCACTTGTTCCGTTTCGGACATGGCAGGCGCAGGGGTTGACGACTGAGAGACCCGTGCTAAGCGATCAGCGGGAGTCGAATCTATTGAGGCAGGCTCCTTCGATGCGCTTTGCTTACTCAGGGCGGGTCGAACGAGCTTAAGCGGGGGATGGTCAACAGAGCTACCGGTTAGCATTGAGGCAACCAAAGCCTTGGCCTGGGGTTCGGTCATCTTCTTGTCGATTGCTACCTTCAGGGCTTCTTCGACCTTTTGGGGGTCGCCTAGGTCGGTGAGGCGGAGCAATAGCTTCTCGGAAGGTTGGTAAGAGCCCTCTTCCAGCGTGCGCCGCGCACGGATAGCCTCTCGGGAGGCTTCGTTTAAGAGGTCCATAATCTTGAGCTTTCGGCTAACGACGGTACGGCTTAGGCCAATTCGGGTGCCAATAGCCTCCTTGGTCAGGGTGGGGTCGTCTTTGAGCAGGCCCTCAATGGCGATATTCAGGTCTAACCAATGGGGTTTATCGTCCTGATTGGAGGCGATGGCCAAAATTTTGGCTTCGGCCAGGGTAATGGCCAGTACTTCGGCCCCAATCTGGGTTTTTCCCAGCCGGCGATAGGCTTCGACCCGTCTTTGGCCCGATATGACCAACCATGGTCCTTCGGCCCCTTCACGCCAGACCCAAATGCGGGGAACAATACCGCCTTTTTCTAGATAGGTCATGAGGTTTTGTAATTCGCCCTCGTCCATAAACTGCCGGGGATTCCAGGAGGGTATGGATAGATCAGTCAGGGGGATTTGGATCATTTCAGGCATATATATAACCTCAGATATAGTTGGTACAAATTTGGCATTATTCTCCAAAAAATTTGACCCTTCGCAAAAAGGATTTCGAGTATTTTTAGGGTCTTCGTTTTCCATGGGGAGTTATCAATTCAAAACTCCTGACTCCGCAAGGTCTTTTAACTTTGATAGAGATATTGCTTACGCCGATAAGCTTTTAGATGTTCTGGACGGGTTGCAAAAACCGAATGCGGCGAAGTGATAGTCAATGTTTGAGTCCAAAAAGCGGATAAAAATTAGCATTTTCAAAGCGTCTTCGAAGAGATAAACAATCCCCAAAGTTTATTTAATTAATTTTTTTGAGTTCGATTTTTTTAGTTTTGTAAATGAGCTTTTGGAAGCTGTTGAATTACTACTTTCTTTGAGAACCGACCCAAGTTCTTTTACTAATTTCTTAAAGAAAGGATTGGCGGATTTGTAGTGTTTTTTATTTATTTTCATTATTGACTATCCTTTCTCAGCACGGCACTAGAGGATTATTGTAATAGCCAAACCACTACAGAAAAAGCCAAGCAGTAAAAGCCGAAGAACTTCCAGCGGCCATGGGATAGCCAGCTGGACAGCCATTGCAGGGCCAAGAGGCCCGCGCCGAAGCTGAGTACCATGCCGATCAGGCCGGGCACAAACAGTGAGGGCAATTGGATGGTGGGGTCGGCGGCGTGAGCTTTCATCAAACGGTGAATTTCCTGAATGGCGACGGGCGGGGTGAGAATGACGGCCAGGGCGAAGCTGAACTCTTCGGCTTTGGCTTTGGAGATCTTTAAAAGAATGCCGGTGGAGATCGTGGCGCCGGAGCGGGAAAAACCGCGGAAGGGCAGGCACAAGCCCTGAACGAGACCGATCCAGATGGATTGCTTGGGGCCCAGGCCCTGATCGTTGCTTGAATACTTTTCACGCATGGCGGCCAGAAGAATCAGCAGGCCCGCGCAGGCCAGGGCTATGGAGATCAGCTTAAAGTTTCCAAACAGCATTTCAATTTCGGCGTGTTCGGCGCCCTTCATGAACACTTTTTCAATCAACAGTTTCAGTCCAAAACCCACGACGCCGGTCACGACGGTCGACAAAAGAATCTGCTTCACGAAGGCCCAGCCTTTGAAACTGCTTTGAAAGTAATGTTTCACCCAGTCGGACCCAAAATAAACGATGACCGCGAACATGGTGCCGGTGTGGAGCATGACTAATAAGAGGGTCATCTCCGGCGTGGTGGGGTCGAGGCCCATCAATTTTTCCGCCACAATCACATGGGCGGAGCTGGAAACGGGAAGTAGTTCGGCAAAGCCCTGCACAATAGCCAGGATCGCGATTTGAAGGTAATGCATGAAAGATGTCCTTTCGGGTAGAAGAGAACCCCTCGATCAACTCGGGGCAAGTCGGTGGCGGTTAAGATAACTGAAAAGCTGAAAGTCGAGAAGGTCTATTTTGAGATGTCTGCGGAATTTAACACTACCTAATAATCAGCAACTTGCTCACGTAACGCTGAGACGCCACATCCACCACCACATAGTAAAGTCCGTTGGCCAGCTCAACGCCTTGTTTATCCACTAACTGAAGTTGAAAACTGACGCCCGGTAATACATTCGAATAGCTTTCCTCCTGCATCTTGCGCAAGCCCAGTGTGAAAATTTTAATGGTGACGTTGGAAGCTTTAGTGATCGGCAAGGTGATTGAGGTATTGCCGACGGAAACGGGGTTGGGATAAATGACTAATTTCCCATTCCAGGGCGGTGTGGGCGTAGATGTGTTGGTGTAGATACTGGTATTGGTCGGGGTGAGGGTAATCGTAGGCGTGAAAGTGTTGGTGGGGCTGGCCGTAAAGGTGGAGGTGTAGGTAAACAGTGGCGTATTGGTAATGGTCGGTGTGTCTGTAATCGTGGGTGTGTTAGTCGGGGTAGGCGTAATGGTGGGCGTGTTTGTTATGGTATTAGTGCAGGTCAGCGTGGGTGTATTGGTAATGGTGTTGGTGTAAGTGGGTGTGGCGGTCGGCGGAATTTGAAGAATGTCGTTAATCATGCTGCACTTGGGGCTGCCCAGGCCAGTGCAAAGGTCGTAACCCGCAACGGCTTTATAAATGTTGGTATTGGTTCCCCAATAGTTATTGTTACTGCCATCCTGAATGTCATTAAAGTCGGCGGCGTAAGTGGCGGGTTTGGAAGCCATGTTATAAAGCGTTGGGTTGATATAACCGAGAGTTGGTTTTCCCAGACTGACCGCTTCCTCGTTGGATAAAGCCAGCAGGGCCGCCCACAGCGGCGCGGCGGCGCTGGTGCCGTAACAGCATCCATAGGTTCCATTGTCCCAAACCGCGGAAAGGTTATAGCCAATCATCGCCACATCCGGAATGTTGCGGTAAAGGGGTGAGGCCGAATTGGTGCCGTTCACAAAAGGCACCTGATAGGTGGGGATAGCCAGCGGGCTCGAATTGTCGCAAAAACCGCCGCCGCTGACCGCGTTGACCGCGGGCGTTTGTGTGGCGGCGGGGCCGGGTGAGCTATTCCATGTCGTTTCACTCACATAGGTGCCTGGCGCGCCAGAGGTGGTTAACTGGGTTCCTCCCACCACCGTCATCAACTGGGTCTCATATATAGGCTGCCAGGGGACGGAGTCAGGATCGCCAGAATAATAGGCGCCGTCATCACCCGAGGACTGAAAGTAAGTTTGTCCCTGTAAGGCAAACTGATTGAAGATATTGGTGACGTTGGTATCCGCGTAGCCGTACCAGGACCAGGAACTGCTGATCACCGAAGCCAGGTCGTCATTGGCGATTTGGGTTAAAACATCCAAAGGCGTGATATTAGTCCAGCAGCTGCCGTTGTAAGGACCCTCGTAAACCAAAATAGAAGCTTTCGGCGCGAGGGCCATCACCATTTCAATATCGATAGAGCATTCCAGATTGTTGCAGCCAGGTGCCTGGGCGATGCCCTCATCTACGGGCACGCGGGTAATCGCCGGCACGCTTTGACCGGATTGGGCCGCGTATCCAGAAATATCGGCGTCGTAATAGTTATCAAATTCCACCAGCGCCACCGTTTGACCGGTTCCATCCAGACTGTTGCAGGGTAAAAGCGCGGTTCTTAAATCACCCGCCGTATAACTTTTGGTTCCGAAACAATTGGGGCCGTTGCCGACCAGGGATTTGCCTTTGGATTCGCCCGCGTTGTTTGGGAAGGAAGAGGCGCTGCCCAAAGGCCGCGAGCCGTTTTTATTTTTGTGAGCCGTTTGACCGTAGTTGTCTAAACCGCTGATGTGTTGGATGGGAATGTTGATATCCATCGAAGGTTCCTGATCCGGAGCGTAAAAAACAGTTCCATCCTTGCGGAGGTAATTATTGAGATGAAGATGAAAAGCCTCGCCGATTTGGGCGGCGGTGCCGGTTACGCTGAGGTTGAGATGATTTTTAAAGGTGGAAGTGACTTGAAGATGATGCCGCTGGGCGAAATCCAAAAGAGTTTGATAGTCCACCTCAGAGGCCCCAAACATTTGGCCAAATTGTTCCGGCGTTAAAAAATGGCGGTAATGGGAATCGTTAGGGTCATAAGTGGCTTTCAGTAAACCATTGAGCGCTTCCTGATTTTTGAGGGGAAGACCGATGGTGATATGCAGGGGCTGGGCGCTATCCAGCGGGCTGGCCCAGTTGGCGGTCGTTTCGCGGGGCAAAAGGTGGCCGTTGAGCTGTTGAAGCGCTTGGGCGTTAGCGGACAGAGCGGTGAAGGTTAGGGCGGCAACGCAAAGAAAGCGTTTGATTTTTTTATAGCCCATAGAAACACTTAAAATAAACATAAACCCCTCAATGAATGGCGCAACTTTTCTTCAGAAAAACGCGTTATATAAATCCGGCTCAACATTGACTCAATTGTATCAGACAAACTTGGGTGTTTTGGGGAACCTTTGGTTTTCTGACGGCTGATGAAATCCGCGGATATCGTTTTTTAAAAGGGCTTTTAATAGCAGCCTCCGCTTTGAGGGCTCACATGCGGGCTCCGTGCGTCTAAAACTACCTCAGCCGTTCCTATCAAAAGTAGTATTAAGAGGGCTTCATTGAGATTCATCATTTCTTTAGTTTTGTGGTTAACCCTGGGCATGGCGTCTCATTTGACGGCTCAAGGGTTACCCTCACTGACGCCTTCGCCCGTCGCCAGTCTTCCCAAGCCAATGGCCCTCACGATGAAAGATAAAATTCAGGACACCAGCCGTTTCAGTCGGCCCAAGCCGCCGAGTCAGTATATTGATGGCGAGGTTTTAAATTTAACGATTGATGAAGACTCCATGCCAGCCGGCGTGGTGATGTTAAACCTGTCGGATACCATTACGCTGGAGCAAATCCCCGAAGTGAATAAGGCGGATAAACACGGCAATCAGTATTACTGGCATCCTTTTAAGGGTTGGAACTACGCGCATTACCGTGACGGCGACCGTCAGTGGTATGGCTGGCGCACGGGGGAAACGTTTCATTGGATTCTGTGGCACGAAGAACATTTCTGGTGGTACGACACCTACGCGGAACGCTGGCTTTATTACGACCGGGGTTATTGGTGGTGGCAGAACCTGAAAACGCCGAACGCGATTCAAGCGCGCCTCGATGATGGTCATTACCATGAGGTGGACGCGAATGGGGCTTTAGGGGAAGACCTGATGGCGACCGGCACGGTGGAATATGTCACGGGAACGCCCTCGCCCAAAACCACACCCTCGGCGGGCAAAAAACATGGCGGTCATCGCGGCGGCAGCGGTATGGGGAAGGGCGGGGCCTTGCCTCCGCCGGATGAAATCACGAACAATTAGTTGAGACTTAGTTAAATTCCACGCATCTCATCGAAAGACTTTCGTACTCAAAGCCCTCGTAGGGGAAAGTGACCTTTGGTGTTCCCGCCACTGACGCGGCCGCCGCGGCTACCAGCAGCGGGGTGTAGTGATCGTCGGTCGGCACCGAGCTATGCGCGCCGGGCGCCTGTGTGTAGTTCGCTAAAGCATCCAGATCAAAATTTTGTAAATGCCCGGCAATCCAACTGTCAAAATCTTTAGCCCAACCAATGGGCAGCGCGTCCCGGTGGCCGTAATTGGCCAACCGTAAATTATGGGTAATGTTGCCGCTGCCCAAAATGAAAACGCCCTGCTCCCGCAGAGGCGCTAAAGCTTTCCCCAGAGCGATATGTTCGGCCATGGGAACCCGGGTGCCGATCGACACCTGCAAAATAGGCACATCTCCCTGGGGATACATATGAAGCAAGGGAGCCCAGGCGCCATGGTCTAATCCTCTTTGGTGGGCCTCTACGGGTTTTAATCCCGCTTGCGATAAAAGCGAGAAGACGGTTTTGGATAATTCGGGTGAAGCCGCGGCGTTGTACTGTACTTTGTAAAGTTCCTCGGGGAATCCATAAAAGTCATACATCAGCGGAACGGTTTGATGGGGGCCGATGTGTACGGGTTTTTGCAGCCAATGGGCGGAAACCATTAAGACGGCTTTGGGTTGGGGCATGGCCTTGGCCCAGCGAACCCAGGCTTCGGGCGCGCCGTCATTTTCCAGAGCGATCATGGGGGAGCCGTGGCCCACGAAGCCGACCGGCATGAGTTGGGAAGAGGGGTGAGTCATGCTTCCCATAATAAGTTCTTTTCATCAAAAGCCAAGGTTGGGACCTGTCTTTCGACCCCATTCACCGGGTTTATCACTCGTTGTCAGGTCTTAAACCTGTCTATCGGCGGGGAGGTAGATAAAGAACGGCCCCAATCCTAGAGGAGCAGCTCGGGCTGCCTATGGGTTGGCGGGGCTCTCCGAAAAAGTAATAAGAGGAATAAAAGGTTATCGCCTAAAATAGGTTACAGCTAGGTAACGGGCTCTGCCGGGAAAGTTTGCCGACTTTTTTGGTTTTTGTCATGAGGAACTATGAAAACGTTTTTATTTCACCACACCAAAATCCTTTTGAGCCTTTTCGCTAAATGCCGCGGCGTCATGCTGTTGGTGTTGTTAGTGTTTTTAGGATGCGCCGGACAGTCAAACGCGCAAAACGTTTCTTCTATCACCGGTATATCCGCTCTTTGTAATTTTGCCGGTAATACCGCGGCGGTAACCTTTACCAGCAACGCGACAACTTTTAACACGGTTCATTACGACATTATTTTTTCCGCCAACACGGTGGTGGATAACACGGGTTGGTCTACTTCTTTAAATGAGCCGGTAACTTGTACCACGTCTCCCTGGCCCGGGTTTACTGGAAATCAAGGCGGCACCGCCTCAACCCAATTCATTACGACGGTGACGCTTCCCGTCGGCTCTTATACCGGCAATTTGATTGTGATTGCTTCTGAGAATGTCGGAACCATTGGCTGCAGCCCGCAGGCTCAGGCCTTTATTCCTTTTGTGAACTGCGCCAATACGCCGACCATTACCAATACGGTGACCAATACCACCACACAGACCGCCACTTATACAGCCACGAATACTGTCACTCAGTCGGCGACCAACACGGCGACTCAAACGGCTACGAATAGCGCGACGCAGACCGGCACCAACACCGCGACGAATACCGCCACCCAAAGCGCGACCAACACGGCGACTCAAACCGCGACCAACAGCGCCACACAGACAGCCACCAATACGGCGACGAATACAGCCACACAAAGCGCCACCAACACGGCCACTCAAACGGCCACGAATACCGTAACGCAAACCGCGACGAATTCTTCTACCAACACCGCCACCCAAAGCGCGACGAATACGGCCACGCAAACGGTGACCAACACGGTGACGCAGACGGCCACCAATAGCGCGACCAATACTTCAACCAACACCGCCACTCAAACCGCGACGAACAGCGCGACGAATACGGCGACGAATACCGCGACCGCGACGGTTACGAACACGGTGACTAACACGGCTACGAATAGCGCCACGAATACAGTGACCAACACAGTCACTAATACGGCGACCGCTACGACCACCAATACTTCCACCAATACGGCGACCGCTTCCGCCACCAGCACCGCGACCAATACGGCCACTGACACGCCGGTGAATACTTTTACTTTCACCAATACGGCGACGAACACGGCGACTAACACCGCGACGAATTCTTCCACTAATACAGCTACTCAGACCGCCACGAATACTTCCACCAACACCGCCACAGTGACTTCGACGAATACGGCTACCAATAGCGCGACCGCTACAGCCACCAACACTTCGACTAATACAGTGACCAGTACCGCGACCAACACGGTGACTAATACGACCACCGCGACGGCGTCCAAAACTTCCACGAATACCGCGACCAGTACGGTCACCAATACGGTGACCAACACCGCCACGGTGACGGGGACGAGTACAGTCACGAATACCGTTACCAACACGGCGACCAATACGCCCACCAGCACCAATAGCTCCACCCCAACCGACACCACTACCAGCATTCCGCCGACAGCGACAGTCACCATGACCCCAACGGTTTCTCAGCCCTTGTCCGGTTTAGGCAAAGTGGTCTTGGGCCCCGTGCCGGTGCCGCGCGGAGGGATTGCTTACATCTTCCCGGACAAACCGATCTCGGCCTGCACTTTGGAAGTTTACGATCTGGTGGCGGAAATCGCGGGCACCGCGACCTTTAACGGTTCCAGCCAGCCTGTTTGGAATGTGGGCAACTTGTCGCCCGGGGTTTATATCGCGATTATCAAAGTGACTTATCTGGATGGCAGTACGGGAACGACGCATCAAAAGATCGTGGTGTCCCGATGAACAAAACACTCGGGCTCCTCGCGTTGATCCTGGGTCTGGCGGCCTTTGCGCCTCTGGCGGCGCAGACCGGCAATTCCGCTCCTAATTTGGGAACGAGCTGGCTGAAAATTTCGCCCAGCACCCGCAACGTCGCCATGGGGGATTCCTCCGCGGCGCTTCCCGACGCTTTTGACCAGATCGATTTAAACCCGGCGGGGCTGGGTCTTATCGGCGGTACTTTCATCACGCTGTCCCAAGATTTTTGGGCGCAAAGTTTGTCCGTGGAGCATTTAGTGTTTACGCAGGGAACGACGGCGGGGGATGGTTTTGCTTTGGGCGCCAATTTTATGAACTTCGGCAGTATTGATACTTATAACGTGACAGGCGGCGGTTCGGTTTTGACTCCCACGGGAAGCTACTCACCGGTGGGGCTCAATACTTACGGCGCTTATGGGTTGAGCTTGTCCGGCGGTCTTCGCGCGGGCTTAACGGCGCACTTTATTTACGACAACGTTCAGCAGAATGTTTCTTCCACCACCGGGTCGCTTGACGCGGGTTTGTATTATCAAATGCCCGGCTCGCCCTTTTCGATGTCGGAAGTTTTGACGAACATTGGCTGGGACATTGATAGTTCTACCCTGCCGATGCAGGTGAAGACCGCCGCGGCTTACCGCGTTTATTTGGGGGCGGATGGAAGAATGCCCCACTACTTAACGCTGACCGGGGAAGCGGACTGGTTTCTCAACGGCTTCAGCTACACCCAATATGGGGTGGGCATGGAATACTGGTATAAGAACCTGGTGGCGATTCGGGCGGGTTATCAGTTTTCCAACGTCGGCGACTTAAACGGATTAGTGGGACTGTCCCTGGGCGCGGGCATCCGCTACGAGGACTGGCGTTTGGATTACGCTTTTGTTTCGTTGGGTGAATTGGGTATCGCGAATCAAATTGGACTGAGTTTGAAATTGGGAAGCCTGCCTAAACCCAAACCTACGGCGACACCAGCTCCCGTCGTCACGCCGGCCGCGGCCGTGGTTCCGCCGCCCGCCCCGCCGACGCCTTTGAGCACGCCTACCTTTATGGAAATGTACCGGAGCGGCATTCAAAAATACGAGGCGAAAGACTTTGACGCCTCCATCCGGGACCTCAAAGACGCGCTTCTCATTCAAGACAATACGGTGCCGCGCTATTTTTACGCGGAAGCCAACGCCATGATCGGCGTGATTTATAAATTCAATCTGCCCGACCCCATCTTGTCCCACCAATACTGCGATATCGCCTTGTCGATTGACCCTTCCACCGAAACCGCGCGCAAGCTTAAGTATGAAATTGACGCGTCCAACACCAAAACCGAGCAAAAGTACTGGGATGGCATGGAAC
>JABDGD010000016.1 GCA_013286205.1 Candidatus Firestoneibacteriota bacterium
AGTAGGAATAGGCTTCGCTGGTGCTGGCGGTTAAAACCAGGTTCTCGGGCTTCACCAACTGCCCTTGAGAAGCCAGATAACGAGCCACTGTTTCGCGGGCAGCAGGGAAGCCGAAGGCTTCGGGCTGATAGCGCAAAGCCTCGGGTTGGCCCAGGCCTTCTAGCAGCTTTGTGGGATAGTTGAAGCCGCATTGGGTTGGGTTGGACTGGGTTAGGTCAAAGGCGATGACCCCGGCGCCTTCGATGGCCTGAGTGACCTGGTTATGGGATAAATCGTCCGGAGTTCGGTTGGAAAAACGCATACTTTAACCCTTCAAGTAACTCTTTAAGTTGTTCACTAAGTCGCTGTTTTTCAATGCTTTAAGCAGGGCGGCTAAGCCATTGAGTTAAAGCCTGGCATCAACTCTTGCCCGCTACTGACTCGATCGGCTTGAAAATCGCCTCAAATATGGGCTTTTGGACCCGGTTATCAACCCGGTCGTTAGACCGGTTCAATCAAGCTGGCTGCCTTACGGCTTTGGGCTGAAACCGCCCTGTTTTGTTCAGCTTCAAACCTTCTCGAAACGGACCGATTTTAATCGATTTTGAGCGTTTCGAGAGATAGTACAAAGATTGGTCTTGCCCTAAAATCGTCTAAAAAAACAGCGTTTAAATGCAAAAACGGGGCATTTGAGCATCTTTTTTTGAAGCAGATGCTTTTGAGGCCGTTTTTGGCCCTTTAAAACCCATAAAAAGAACTGATAAACAAATACTTAAATCGTAAGCTGTAACAGCTTTTTGGGCTGTTTTTAGGCTTTCAGCTGGTTACTGGCCTGCGTCCTGAGCTTTCTGGATTCGAGCCCGGTGACGCTTCAAAACCGACTCGACCCCGAATAAGGCGCCCAGGTTTAAGGCATGGACCTGCAGGTTGGCTCCAAAGGCTTTCTGATGCGCCTGACGGCCCCGGGTGGAGGCCAGCTTCACGTAGTTTTCGCTCACCATGATGCTGGAATGGCCCATGAGGTCGCGGATTTCATAAACGCTGGCGCCAGACTCGGCTAATTGAGTTCCAAAACTATGCCTTAAAACGTGAACGGTCAGCTCATCTGGGTTTTCAAACTTGGCCCATTGGGCGGCTTTTTTGACCCAGAGCTCTAAAAAGTGCGGATGAATGGCCTTATTGGTGTCTCTGGGACCGGGAAAAAGATAAGGGCTAATCGCCTTTTCGGCGGCCAAATATTGCGTCATCAGCAGCTTTAAAGCCTCGGTCATGGGCACAATGCGCTCTTTGTCGCCCTTGCCGATAACGGTCACGTGGCTCTGGTTGAGGTCCACATCCCGTACTTTGAGGTGCGCGATCTCGGATACCCGGAGGCCGCAGTGGAAGCCCAGCAAGACGACCAGGCTAACCTTTTGACCCTCCAAATCGCTCGTTTGAAGGCCTCTAACCAGCGCCTCGCGGTCTTTGGGCGCCAAGGGATGGGGATTACGCTGTGGGCTGCGAATGGCCAGGTTGTGAAAGACGGCCGTGGGGTCGTTGGTAATCTGCTGCACAGAAGCCAGATAGCGGTAGAAAGACCGGGTCGAAGCCAGGATGCGCTTGAGCGAACGGGTCGAATAGGCGCCGCGGGTTTTACCGGCAGGCGTCTGGCCGGGCTTGGCCAGTTGGCCGGCAAACCGGGCTAAGTCCTGAGGCTTGGCATCGACAGGCTTTAGGCTGGCCTGGTCGAGAAACAGTTTGAGCACGCGAAGATCTTGGTGATAGTTGGAACGAGTGTGAATGGACTTGCACAAGTCGAGGAAGCCCGAATAGGGTTCAAGTTCGTGCAGCTGATCGGGACGATTAAAGGTTTGGCCGTCTTGGTCGCTCATAAGCCCTCTTTAATAACTTCTATAATTACAGTTATAGAAGTTTAAGAAGTCTAAGTCAACCGATTTTGGCTCAAGTTGAGATTTTAGGCTGTTTACGGTGATCGGGTCTGGTCTTGTGTTTCAACTGTGTTGTGCCGCGAAAAAACAGGTCAAAATCAGCGAATTTGCATTTAAACGCATTTTTTTCGAGAGATTATTCCCGGCCATAGTTCATTGCACATGCCGCGAAATCGCTCGGGTTGACCTGATTACAAAAACGCTTCGAGTGACTTTTGGAACAACTTTGGCGCTTCGATCGGCACCAGGTGGCCAACTTGATCCATCAGCTCGAGCTTGCTGCCGACAATGAGCTTGCTCATGGCTTCGGCTTCGGTCGGCGGTATCAAAGCGTCTTCCCGCCCGGCAATGATGAGCGTCTTGGCCTTAATCTGGCCTAACCAGTTCGTCTGGTCGCGCCTTTGGGCCATAGCGCGCTGGGCTAAGGCCACTGCTTTAGCTGGCGTTTGGTTAATCCATTGGGTCACCTTGGCCTTAACTTCAGGTTTATCAGCCAAAGTGGTCTTGCCCAGGAGGCCTGGAATCAGGACGTCAGGCAGGTAGCTAACTCCTTCTTTTTCAACCTTTTCAGCCATATTGAGGCGGTTTTGGCGGCCTTCGGGCTTGTCCGCGGTGGGTTTGGTGGAGATTAAAATCAGCTTGTCGACATGCTCTGGGAATTGGCGCAAGTACTCAAAAGCCCAGTAACCACCCATGGAAATGCCGGCCAAAACAAAGGGTTTTCGCACATTTAACTGCATAAGTAGACGGTTCAAATCGCTGGCAGCTTGTTCCAGGGTCAACCTGGGATTGGACAAAGTAGTGCCGCCAAAGCCTGGAAAATCAGGCATGACGAACTGATAGCCCGGGATGGGTTCTAGCTGATCCCAAAGCAGGTGCGAAAGCGGAAAGGCGTGCAATAGAACAATAGATTGAAGGTTTGAGGGATTACTTGAAGCCATAAAACTCCTAATAAAACTGGGATAAACCGAAATTTGAAAAGTATTACTTTAACTACTTAAAGTGACTGTTTACTTGATAACGGGTGTCTTGGGCTTACGGCCAGTTAAGACCAATTCAATATTCTCGGCCGCCAGAAGGGCCATCTTGGTCCGGGTCTCCAGTGTGGCACTTCCCAGATGAGGCATGAGCGTACAGTTGGAAAGCTTTAAAAGGGTCGGGTTTATCTTAGGTTCGTGCTCATAAACATCAAGCCCCGCACTGAAGATGGTCTTGGTTTGAAGCGCTTTGACCAGGTCGGCTTCGCGGTGAATGAGGCCCCTAGAAGCGTTGATAAAGATCGACTTAGGCTTCATTTGTTTAAACTCTTTCGAGGTGAAGCGGTATTTGGTTTCGGGAGTTAAAGGCGAGTTGACGCTGAGGATATCAGACCGCTTAAGCAGGGTTTCAAATGACACATACTTGGCGTTATAGCGTTTCTCCACGGCCAAACTTTCCCGGTGGCGCTGGTGGTACAAAATCGGCATGTTCCATCCCCTTCCGCGCCAGGCGACTGCCTTGCCAATACGGCCAAAGCCATAGATGCCCAGGGTTTTGCCGAACAAGTCTTGCCCCAGTAGAAACAGGGCGCCCCAGCCCTTAAAGCCGGTGGTTCTCACCAACTTCTCCCCTTCCGGCACCCGTCTGGCGCAAGAAAGGATTAAGGCCCAGGCGATGTCAGCCGTAGCTTCTGTCAGTACATCGGGCGTATTGGTCACCTGAATGCCCCGGCTTTTAGCGGTCTGTAGGTCGATGTTATTAAAGCCAACAGCAAAGTTAGCCACACACTGAAGGTTAGGCGCGGAGCTTAAAACTTTAGCGGTCATCGGGTCGGCCAGAGTGGTCAAAACGGCATGAAAGGGTTTAATTTTGGCGGCTAATTGGGTTTCTGAAAATTGTTTTTTATTCCAGACGACCTGAAACCGGCGGGAGAGCTTTTGATAAGCCGTTTCCGGAATGAGGTTGGTAATGAGAACTCGTTTTTTCATGAGACCAGCTTACTGGGCGTCGGGTGTGACGGTTCCTGTGGGGACTACGGTTTCTTTAGGGTTAACCAGATCATTCATTTTTTTCCAAAGGCTGGGGCCTGGTGTGGGTGTAGGGGTGGCGCTGGGAGTGGGTGTGGGAGAAACCCGGCCGTCCAAAACCATATCGGTTTCATGACCGCCCTTTTTGATAGTCTCGATCACGTCTACTTCGACGCTAAAATCAGCTTCTTTCAGCTTGTAGAAATGGCCATAAATACGGATGCGGTCGCCCTTGGCCAGCTGTTTCAGCTCGTTAAGATCGCCCGTCAGGCTATGGAACATTAGAATGGGAAAGGCGTAGTTGATATCGTCTTTTTCTTTTAATGAAAACTGAATCAGGTTGTACTGATTCACGTCAAAATCAATGCGGCTGAGGCGTTCTTTGTAGGCGAAGGGTTCTAACCACTTCATGGATTGATAGGAGCCTTCAAACTGAATAGCGCGGCCGTTGTCGATCTCAAAATAATGGGTTCTCAAAAAATCTAAATCGATAATGTCATAGTTTGTGAAAAAGTAATCGCCAGGCGTTTCCGCGTGGATCGCCAGAGGGGTTAGGATTAAAAGAAGGGCTAAACAAAGCTTTTTCAAGAAAACTCCCGCCTTGGCAGTGGTTTAAGGAGGCTCATTATAGCCATTGCCAAGGGCAAGGCAAAGGCTTTTTGCCCTGCTGAGGGGTCAAAACTGGGCATAAAAAAAGCTCTTATCCCTTGAGGAATAAGAGCTTAAGAAGTTTTCGAGAAGGGTTAGCGCAGAACGGCTACCCAGATTCCCGAGTCCAATGAAGGATACCAAAGGCCTTCGCTGGCCACGAAAGCGATTTTGATTCCATCCGGCGAAGTCGCCGGCGAGTGGCTGTTAATCTGAGCGGGTACCAGATCTTCGGATGTTCTCAAGTTGGCGTTGATCATCACAATGCCCTTAATGTCGCGCTTAAAGCCCTTTCGAAGGCCGTTGCGTTCCACCACAATATTTTGACCGTCGGCCATCCAGTTGATGTCGCCCAATTGATCGTTGGTTTTATAAAGCTCAACTCGCTTGGTGCCATTCATCAGCATGGTCCAGAGAGTGGTCTGGTCGCCTTTTTTACCCACGCAAAGATAACGGAAATTGTCCGGTGCGGGTATGACTTGAACCAAGGGATCATTTTCAACCAGTTCATCTTGTTCTTTTTTGTCGTCATCCGTAATGATCGGTTCCGTTTCTTTGGTGCGGAGGTTTAGAACATAAGGGGTAGAGTGAATACCATCCACAAAAACCACTTCGTTCGAGTTGACCCAAGAAGGCGAAAGAATGGCCGTCGTGGAAGAATACAAAAGATTAAGTTTCTTTTTATCCGGCGACCAAACGTTAAGGTCGTAACCCTTACTGTCTTTGGTGACATACAAGAATTGCTGAGTCATTTTGTTCCAGGCAAGACCGCCGCTGAAGGGCTCAACATTGGCTTTGACCAAAGTTTCGACAGATCCGTTGTCAACGTTCACTTTCAACAACCCCCGCTTCCCTTCTTTGGGGCCGTCAATCAAAAGACTTTTTCCGTTTTCAACAAAGACCGAGTGGAAAGAATCGTCCACAGAAGGCAGTTTAATGGTGACGGGAGCCTTCTTGTCTGGACCGACTACTTGAAGGAACCACTGATGGTTAAAGTTTTGAGTGAAAACAATTTTGTCGCCTTCTGGTGAATAAAGCAGATTATTGATATCGCCACGAAGCCCTTTAGCGACTACAACAGTATTTAAAGGCTCGGCTTGAGGTTTCCACAAATCCAAGACGTAATAACCCACCGCGGCCAGTAAAACGACGGTGCCCGTCATAAAGAGGTATTTTATCCAGCTTCCCTGTTGTTTCACGGTACCTGAATAGTTGAGGCTGTAAATACCGGCGCAGATGGCTAAAAAGGCCAGCATCAGACTGGGAATGATCATTTGATAAAAGGTCCAGCAGCTATAGGAGATACCCGCGAAAACAAAAGCCAAAACCGCAATGCGAAGCGAAGCGAAGGCTGGCAGGCGGTTTTTAAAATACTCGACCAGGTACCAGAGCAGGTAAACAAAGAAACAGGCAATAAAAAAGACCAGACCCAACATACCTAAGGCGGGGAAAAACAAATTCACGCCGTAAAAAATTCCGTAAATGCCTGTCAGATAAAGCAAGAAAACCTGAGTGCCCAGCAAAGAAACTTTCCAGGCATGCGGATAGAAAACATCCTTCTTTTGTTCTGTTTCATATTTACCGCGCAAAATGCTTCGGGCATGAGCCAGACATAAAAAGCCAAAACCGCAAACGAAATAAGGCAAATGAGGAATGTGGTGAGTGAAAAAGGGTTCCCAGCTAGCCGGAATGGGACGTTTAATTTTGCAAATGACGCCCAAGAACAAGAAAACCAAACCGACCGAAAGCCAAGTCGTAATTTTCAAAAAGGACGCAATACCTTCTAAGATTGCGTTGGGGCCCTTCTTTTTGACCGCCGTTTTAGACGCTTCTGCGTTGACTGGTTCGGCCACGATCGACTCCTTGAACAGGTCTTAATAACCTACGTGCTAAAAGGCTCTGTATTCCAATTGAAGCGAACTGTTGCTGTATTGGCGAAGCTGGCTGGTTAATGAGAAAGGCAAAATGCTGTCGAGTAATTGGTCAAATTTGCCGGGTTTATCGGCGTGAACGGTCGGCTCGCCTTTAATCCCCGCCAAAGTAGCGGTTAATTGCACGGCATCGTCGTAGTTGCCCAATTGGTCCACTAAACCCAGTTCAAAAGCCTTGTGGCCAGTAATGGCCCGTCCGTCGGCGTAAGGAAGAATGTAATTTTTAATCTGTAGGTCATTGATGGTGCCGGCTTTTACTTTTAACCGCTTGGCCAAAGCTTCTTTCAGCGGCTGCTTGCGACCATCGATAACGGCATCAAAAAACTGGTGAAACACATCATCCACTGTTTCTTGCAAGTAGGCGCGTTCTTCTTTATTCATAGGGCGGCTAAATGAACCGGTGTCTTTAAACTTGCCGCTCTTGATGGTTTGAAAATCAACGCCGACTTTTTTGAGCAATCCTGAAGCATCGGGAAACTCGGCGATAACGCCGATAGAGCCGGTTAAAGTGCCGGGGTTAGCCACAATCTTGTCGCAAGCCGCCGCGATGTAATAGGCGCCTGAAGCGGCCAGACTGGACATGCTGGCGACCACGATTTTTTTGTTGTCCTGGCGGGCACTTAAAATTTCAGAATAAATTTCTTGGGAAGGGGCTACGGCGCCGCCCGGGCTGTTGAGCCTGAGGATCAAGGCCTTGTCTGAGCTCTTTTTAAAACGGCGGATGCGTCTAACGATGTCATCGCTCTGGTAAATGGCGCCGTCGATTTCAATCAGATCAATTTCACCGGATCCGGATAGAAAAGAGCTGTGTCCCCCGCTTTTGCTGATGGCGTGATGAATGAAAAAGACGATAAAGATAAAGCTAAGGATGAAGAAGCCGGCGAAACCTAATAAAAGGTATAAAAACGTCTTGTTTTGGCCTTGAGAAGGCGTTGTTGATTGGTTTTTCATGGAAAAACATGGTAACAGAGGGCAAGGGGCTATTCAACCTTAACCCAAGCCAATTACCCTTTAAAAAGGCCCTAATCGTGCCATCGGTTCCCCAGGTACTGACAGCCTTTGGCCCATTGGGTGGCCAGACCTTCGAGGATCTCTTTTTTCACATCCGGATTCACCGGCATCTTGGCAAATTCATCCAGACTGTAAAAAGCGGCGTCGCGCAGAACGGCGTCTTGGGTGACCTGAATATTAAAGTGTTCAGCCTCAACCATGAAGTAAATGTTTAACACCTGGCGGTGCTTGTTCGGGGGGATAGAGTCGTGAACTAAAACCATCGGCCCTACTTTAATTGGCAGTCCGACTTCTTCCTGATATTCGCGAACGACCGCTTGCTCAACCGATTCGCCAAAGTCCACTCCCCCGCCGGGAATGAGCCAGTAGCTTTTGTCGTTCTTTTCATGGCGGACTAACAAAATTTTTCCGTCGTGTATCAAGATACCGGCCGCTCTAATGCGAATGCTTTGCAAAAATCACCTCGTTATAATTTTTCAGACAGCTTTTGAACCGCAGCATCCATTGTAGGAAAATCATCCAGATTCAACCACTCTACATCATGTTGATGTTTAAACCAGGTCCACTGGCGCTTGGCATATTGCCTGGTACGCCTAAAAATACGTTCTAAGGCCTCCGCTTCGGTCATTTTTTCTGCTAAAAAGGCCGATGCTTCAGCATAACCAATTGCCGCCAAGGTTGGATGATCTTGGGGCAAATGAAGGCTTAATAAATATTTTGTCTCTTCTAAAAGCCCTTGAACCCACATGGTCTGGGTTCTTTTTAATAAAAGTTTATCCAAGTTTTCACGGGAACGTTCTAAGCCGAGAAAAATAACGTTGGCGGAGCCGAGGGGTTCATAGGCCGCTTTGATTGAGGCCGTTTCAAAAGTTTTTTCCAAGGCTCTTCCAACCCTTCGGGTGTCTTGAACATCCAGCCGTTGGGCGGCTAAGGCGTCCCTGCTGGCCAACCACTCGTGGGCCTTTTCGGGCCCTAATTCTAAAACTTTTTCCGCCACCATGGATCGTACTTCGGGACTGGGTGCGGTTCCCTGAGGCGGCCCTTCCACTAAAGCGCGAATGTAAAACCCGGCGCCGCCAACAATTAAAAATTTTTTAGATTTTTCAGCGGCGATGATTTTTTTGGCGGAAGTAGCGAATTGAACGGCATTCCAGGATTCCTGCGCTTTGCGAACGCCCACTAAATGATGCTTCACTTTTCCTTGAAGCTCTTTGTCTGGCTGGGCGGTTCCCATTTCCATCCCCTGGTAAACCTGAAAAGCGTCAGCGGAGATAATTTCAAAGCCGTGTCGGATGGCTAATCGGCCAGCGATCTCGGATTTGCCAACTCCGGTTGGGCCCACCAAAATAGGAATTTTTACAGCCGAAGTTAAAGAATCCATTGAACTTAGTGCCTGTCGAAGCGGCGGTAAAGTTCCGATAGGGGAATTGAGAGAATCGTAGGTCGGCCATGAGGACAGGTAAAGGGCAGGTTAGCCGCGCGCATTTGATTGACCATCCCCTTCATTTGATCCTCATTCAAGCGGTCCCCTGCCATGACAGCACTGCGGCAGGACATAAAGGTCGCGGTTCTTTCACGAAGTTGATCCAAACGGTTGGTGGATTTAACGCCAGTAGCGTCTTGAGAGGCTAAATCATCCAATAGATCTTTCATCAGCGTAACGACATCTTTGCCGGATAAATCCGCTGGTACACTACGCACCAAAAAGGTATTACCGCCGAAGGGCGCTACTTCCATGCCTAATTCCATCAAAATATCCAGGCTGTTCTTTAAAACTTGAGCTTCTTTGGTACTCACTTCAACTGTAGCCGGGACCAATAAGGGCTGCACTTCCAAACTTTTTTCCCGCACACCCTTCATCAAGCGTTCGTAATTGAGCCGCTCGTGAACCGTATGTTGATCGGCGATAAACATTTCAGAGTCGGATTGAAACACAATAAAAGTGTTAAAGAGCTGGCTAAAGTTATAAAGAGGTGTGTCGGGATCAATGCGCCGGGCCTGAAGTCCGCTTCCTTTAGCGAGGTTAAAGTCTTCAATAGCAGTGGTGTGGAGCGATCCGGCTGTCATAGGCTGGGCTGAGCTGTTTTGAGCCAATTTGTCATACAAATTTAATGGTGCGGTGGGTGCCGTCCAGGCCATGGTTGCCAGGCTCTCTTGAACATTTGCGACTGAGCTGGATAAACGAGCGGCCTCATAAGGACCGGGCTGGCTGGCTGTCGGCTCTACGACGGGTGCTAAAGGCTGAAGCGAGCCGGATGAGGAAAGCAAAGCGCCTCGAACCGCTTTCACAATGACATCGAACACTTCCCTATCCCTAGAAAACTTTATTTCTTTTTTGGTGGGGTGAACATTCACGTCCACCTCGTTTTCTGGAACTTCAATAAACAAAATGGACACGGGAAAACGCCGTGTTGGCAGCAGAGTGTGAAAGGCAGCCATGACGGCATAGCCCAGTGAAGGATTGGATACCCAACGGCGGTTAACGAAGAAAAGCATATTTTCGCGGGTCGATTTGGTAATGGTAGGCGCGCTGACCACGCCTGTAATTTTGATGTTATTCAGGGCTAAGTCGACTGGTAAGAGTGATTTTGAAAGATCTTTACCGAATATGGAAGAAACGCGGCCTGCAAAATCTGAGGCACTCACCCTCAATGCTTCTTTGCCGTCGACCGTTAGTTTGAAATTTACTTGTGGAAAAGCCAGCGCGAAATTAGTAACCACCGAGACGATATGGTTTTCTTCGGTGGACTCCTTCTTCATAAATTTTAACCGAGCGGGCGTATTGAAAAACAAATTCGAAATGGAGATCGTGGTGCCTTCAGGACGGCCCGTTTCAGTAATTTTGGCGGCGTCTCCACCCTTAATTTTGACCAAAGTGCCAGACATGGCGCCTTTGGGGCGCGTCGAGAGCTCAAAATGAGAAACGGAGGCGATGCTGGAAAGGGCTTCCCCTCTAAAGCCGAAGGTATGTAATTGGGAAAGATCGTCGACGGTATAAACTTTGCTCGTGGCGTGTTTTAAGACCGCTAACTTGGCGTCTTCAGGCGACATACCTTCGCCGTCATCGGACACTTTTAACAGTTTGCGCCCGCCATCTTGAACCTCTACTTCAACCCAGGTGGCTTTCGCGTCTAAAGAGTTTTCCATCAGTTCTTTAATGACGGATGAGGGGCGTTCGACCACTTCACCGGCCGCGATTTGGTTAATAACCTTTTCAGGCAAAACTTTAATTTTGCTCATCCACGTCCTCTAATAAAGATGTAGGAATTGAAGATAGGCGTTACAAACGAAGGGATCAAGCCTTAGGCATTAAACTTAAAACTTCGTAAATCTGAACCACAACAGTTTTCCCTTTTAATTTAACCGGGGAAAGTTTTTTAGCGGTCACGCGGTTGCCAAGGGCTTTGTAAGTTTCTTCTGTAATGAAAATTTGATTGCTCTCGGTTTCGCCTTCCACGCGGGAAGCGGTGTTAACCATGTCGCCGATAGCGGTGTATTCCATACGTCGTTCACTGCCAATGTTGCCCACAATGGCTTCGCCCGTATTGATGCCGTACCCGACTTGAATTTGAGGCTTGTTTTGGGCTTTCCATTTTTCATTCAGCTGGGCCAGCTTTGCCCGCATTTCGAGGGCGGATTTCACGCATTCATAAGCGCTGTCTTTTGATTCTAACGGCGCGCCGTAAATCGCCATGATGGCGTCACCGATAAACTTATCCAGTGTTCCCCGGTTGGCGAAGATGACGTCTGACATGACACTAAAATATTCATTCAAGAGAGAGACAACTGTTTCAACCGGTTCTTTTTCGGTGAAGGTGGTGAATCCGCGGATATCACAAAATAATATCGACACTCTTTTTTTCGCGCCGCCTAAGGCCATGTCGCTGCTGTTATTGTTCACCATGTCGTCAACCAAGTTGGGTGAAAGGTAGCGCTGCAGCGAAGTGCGAAGGCGTTCTTCTCTTCTGACGTCGTCAAAAAGCTTGGCGTTGGTAATCGCCACAGCCGCCTGGTTAGCGAAGGCTGACAGGAAGTACATATCTTCTTCCGTGAAGGTGCTGGTTCCTTCCGCCTTATCGACATAAATCACACCTACAATGTTGTCTCTTTCCCAAATAGGAACGCAAATAACTGACGAAAGCGGAAGGGCTTTTAAGCTGTCGCGGTTGGAAAAGCGTATATCCTCAGCGGCATCCAAAACCAAAACCGGCACGCGTTCTTTCAAAACGGTGTCGACGATAGTTTGGCTGTAGGGGGCCTGGGCTTCTTTGGGAGTTAAGGCGTGAGTGGCTACGGGTTTCATTTCCCCGCTCTTTTCCCTGATCAGCAAAAAGCCCCGATTGGCCTGCATGACTTTAATCGCCATAGCCATGATGATGCTTAAAAGAGTTTTGAGTTCGAGAACAGAATTGACGATATTTCCGACTTCATAAAGCGTAAGTAGTTTTTTATGAGCGATTTCGTCGATTTTGTAATTCTTGATGTCCTGGGTTTCTTTGGCCACTTCTACCGCGAACCGCAGGCGGGTTCCGCCGACAGAGATCACATCTTGATTGCGAAGCGGGCTTTCGGTGACACGGACACCATTTAAAGTTGTTCCGTTTGTACTGCCCATGTCTTTGAGATTAATGCCGCCCATACCCAAAACAATCTGAGCGTGTTGACGGGAAACGAGTGGATCTGAAACCACGATTTCGCAGGTGTTAGACCGGCCAATGGTAGTGGTTGGACGTGCGATTTTAAAAATTTGACCTTGTTCCGGTCCGGCCAAAACAGTCACGGTAATTTGAGGCTTACCCGATGTTTTCGGCGGCGTTAAAACAATGCGGTTCGCCGGGGTAGCGCTTTCGTTTTTTGCGGGAACTTCCATGGTTATCTCACTTCTTCAATTCGTATACCAGCACACTGCAATTGCCGATATCGGTAACGTACAAGCGGTTATCCGCGTCCATCGCGATGCCATAATATTTTGGCATAATCTTGAAATTGCCCTGGGGCGTTCCAAATTCGGTTACATAATAGCCTTCAGAGTCAAAAACCTGAATTCGAGCGTCGCGGTCAGTGACAAACACATTTCGTTTGGTGTCGGTTGTAACACCCATCGGCGATAAAAACTCACTGCGTCCTGTTCCCCGTTTCCCAAACTTGTTTTTGTAGACGCCTTTTTGCGTAAAAATCTGAATACGATAGTTTTTTTCGTCGACCACTAAAAGATTTTGATCCGAGTCCAAGGTGAGCCCGGCGGGATTGTTAAATTCGCCTAAACGAGCGCCTTGAATACCAAATTTATTGAGAACCTTGCCGGCGGAGTTAAACACGCGGACACGATGGTTACCGGTATCAGAGATGTAAATATTGTCATTTTTATCCAGCGTTAAAGCTTGGGGATGGAAAAATCCTCCCGCGCCGCTTTCAATTCTACCGGTGGAAGGTGAAGCGGGCTCCCCAAAACGCGTAATCACTTGACCGTTTCTGGTAATAACTTGAACCGAGCAGCTTTTCGCGTCCAACACCACCAGATTGCCGCCCTGGTCTACAGCCACCGAGACAGGCATTAAAAAGGTGGGGTCTTTCGAGCCGAGTGTGTAAGTTCCGAATTTTCCAACCGCGTAAAGATATTTACCCTCGTTATCAAAAACCTGCACATTGCATTTCAAGGAGTCGCAAACATAAATCCGTTTATCGTTGTCGACAGCCACAGAAATAGGCGAAATGAAATTACCGTCTTCTTTGCCTCTGGTTCCAATAGATTTGACGAGCTTGTAATGGTAGCCCTGATAGCGGACGGAATTGATATCAGCCGCGTTGCTCGGCGCGTTTTTAACCACGCCTTGAATAATGGTATGCGACAAAATGTCCTGAGTCTCGTTGCCCACACCGATGGGTTTTTCCAAAATGAGCGTGGGAAGACGCTCCAGATCATTCTTCATTTCTAAAGCCGACTTGTAGCGCTTTGAAACTTCTTTTTGAAGCGCGCGCATAATGACGGCTTCGAGTTCTTTAGGAAGGCCGGCGTTAAACCTACTGGGTGGATCGGGTTCGTCTTTTAAGATCTTATTTAGAACGGCCATGGGTACTTCATCGTAAAAGGGCAACTTGCCGGTGACCATTTCATAAAGCACTACTCCCACAGAGTAAACATCAGACGCGGGTACGGGATGACCCAAGACCTGTTCTTTGGCCATGTAATAAAGCGTACCGCCGATACCAGCGCCGCCCTGCCCTACCTGAATCATGGCGGTTCCGAAGTCGGTAATTTTCACTTTCTTCTCGGAGGTCATCAAAATATTGCCGGGTTTCAAGTCGCGGTGAATGACATTTTTTTCGTGGGCATACTGCAGGGCCAAAAGGATCTGGCAAATGATATCGACGGCCTCTTTGTAGGTCATCGGTGTTTCTTGCATGTGTTGGGCTAAGCTTTTCCCATCTACATATTCCATCACCATGAAAAAAATGTTTTCGGCCTTATCAACGGTGAGAATCTGAACGATATTGGGGTGATCTAGCGAGGCTAAAAGTTTTGGTTCGGCGATGAGTTTGGTAAATTCTTCTTTTTGGTTATGGGGAATCTTGAGGGCGACTTTTTTGCCGATCCAGGTATCTTCGGCTAGCCAAACTGTACCAAAGGTGCCGCTCCCTTTGATTTCGATGAGTTTATACTTATCAATATTGCCTTGGAGCATTGGAGCCTCTCGTCTTGGCCGGAAAGGCGGTTGACGGGTTGATGTACGGCAAATCTATAAACGCGGGTATTTTATCAAAGCCTAGGACAGCTTGTAACTACCATCTGACAATAGATGAAGGCTTACTTTCTCCAGTTTTAGCAGTTTTATCTTCCAATCCAGCCCTCCGCCGTACCCGCCCAATTTGGAACCGCTAGCCACAACCCGGTGACACGGAATTAATAAACTGACAGGATTATGGTTTAAAGCTGATCCCGCCGCTCTAAAACCTCTGGGTGAGCCCGCTTTTAATGCGGTCCAGCCATAAGTGTGGGTTTGGCCCCATGGGATCTGAGCGGTTGCCGTAAGAACTTTTTGCTGAAAAGATGTCATAAAAAACAAATCAATCGGCACCGGCTTGAAGCGCTTCCCTGTTAAAGACTTTTTGGTTTCGGTTTGAATAAAAGCCGGAACGGTCTTGAGCGGTTGATCCCAAAAGGTAACTGGCAGCTTGGGAAGATATCCACCAAGCTTTTTAAGGGCTTTTTCTTTTGTGATTTGCGGCAGCGCTAATGCCGAAACACCTTTTAAAGTCCAGGCGGCCGCGCACCATCCTGAAGAAGTTTTAAATACGCCTAACTTCAGTTCTTTAAATACATCATTCACGCTTTTTTCTTCCGTCTGGTAATGATCCACTCAAAGCTTTCGCACCGTATTAATTTCGCGAGAATAAAGTAAACCGCCGCACCCACGATGATGGGTATGAAAACATCCAATACTTTTCCAAAAGGCACATCCTGTTGAATTAAAAGACGCAAGGTCCACCATGCCGCTAAACCCATGCCGAAACTGGCCAAGATTATTTTAAAAATCTCTTTAAAGATAAATTTAAACTCAAACTTCACCCCATAACGGCTCAGTCCGTAAAACAAAAAGAAAAAGGTGAAAAACACGCCGACGGTTGTGGCCAAAGGCAAAGCCAAAAACTTTTGGTAGGGGTCGGTCAAAAATACCAAAGCGGCTAAATTAAGGAGAGCTGTGGAAATCATGTTGATCACTGCGGCCCAGAAAGGCCATTTGGGTTTGCGCAAAGGATAAAAGGCCTGCGCGGTAATTTTGATTCCGGCATGGGCGAAAAGGCCCGCCACATAAAAGCAGGTAGCGTCCGCCACCATCAGTGTCGACTCTTCAGTAAAGTGTCCGTGTTGAAAAGCGAGCCGGCAAATGGGGAGGCTGATAATGCAGAGCCCGACCGTACTAGGAATCATGATAAAGGCCGCGGCCCCAATGGCGTGGGTCAGTGTATCTCCAAAGCCCTTTTCGTCACCGTCGGCCATTTGCCGAGACATAAGCGGCAAAACCACTGTGGCGATCGATACGCCAAAGACACCGTAAGGTAGCTGCATCAGACGGTTGCCATAGTTTAAACAGGTGATACTTCCCGTTTTTAAAAATGAGGCGAATATCTGATTTAAAAGAAAATCGACTTGAGTCACTGACAAGCTGATGACTGCGGGGGCTAAAAGAAAAAGCATCTCCGCGATGCCGGGGTGGGTGGGTGGCCAGATTAACTTAAAGCGTCCGCCCAGTCCCCTGGCGGCCGGCACCTGAACAAGCCATTGGAGAAAAAAGCCGACGGTTGTGGCCGCAGTCCAAATATGGATTTTTTGAATTTCATCAGCGTTGTCCCGCATTGACGGCCAATAAAATAAATAAAGGCCGGCCAAAATCAGGGTGATATTCATGGCTACTGGTGCGAAAGCGGGGGCTAAAAACTTATCGTGTGAGTTTAATGTCCCCATCCATAAAGCCGCCATGGAGACAAAGAGTAGAACCGGAAACAAAATGCGGGTTAGATTCACGGTCAGTTCAAACTTGGCTGGATCGCCCAGAAAACCCGGCGCCACCATCCGCACTATCCACGGGGCGGCAAAAATGCCGGCCGCAACCACCAAGCCAACGATTAGAAGCAGCAGGGTAAAAACCTGGGAAATTAGCTTCCAAGTTTCTTCTACTTTTTCCTTCTCCAGGCTTTTAGACAGGGTTGGGATAAAGGCTGATGATAAAGCTCCCTCCGCAAAGAGGTCTCTCAACAGGTTTGGGATGCGTAAAGCCGCAAAATAGGAATCAGACACCAATCCGGCGCCGAAAATCCAAGAATTAAGCTGGTCTCGAAAGAATCCCGTTACCCGGCTTATAGAGGTGGCTACAGACACAATTCTGAAGTGTCCGGCAACCTTGGTAGCCGTTACCCGGGAGTGGGTGCGCTGATGTTCTATATTTTTCACCATTCTTGACAGTACCCCTTGCATCGCTTACGATGAGCGTCCGTTTTTACCCTCTATGAATGAGGGGCTAAATCACTGGAGGATTCATGCCGATCATTAAGTCGTCGATTAAAGATGTCCGCCGCACCAAAACCCGCACTGCGCGTAATTCCGCGGAAAAAAACAAAATCCGTACAGCTGTTAAGGCTGTTCGCGGCGCGAAAACCGTAGACGAAGCCCAAGCTAAGCTGAAAGTGGCCATGAAGGTCTTGGATAAAGCCCATGCCCACGGCATCATGAAGAAGCAAACCGCTTCCCGCACTGTTGCCCGCTTGTCTTCTTTCGTTCACAAGACGTTCGTTAAGAAGTAATTTTTAAAAACCGCTTTAATCAATGGCTGTCCGGTTTACCGGACGGCCATTTTGTTTTTTCCCCACTTTAAAACCCACCACTCCAGCATTACAGTCGGTACCCCTTTACCCAAACGGCCCGTCACGACACCCGCTTGGATATGAATCAAATCTTTCACGGCTTCTTTTAATTCCTCGACCGTAAATTGGCCGGATTGTTCCCAAAGGTTTTTAAGGCGAAAAGGATGAAGACCCAGCACTTCAGCTGCTTGGCTTTGGCCTAAGCCCGCGGCCTTACCCGCCGCCACCATCAAAAGTTCTCTCATGCGGCCATAAAGCATCATGGTTGTTCCGGTATCGACGCCGTCTTGCAAACTCCCCATCAGCTTTAACGCTTTATCGGTTTGACGCATAGCTACCGCATCTAAAAAAGGAAATATTTCAGATTCCACACCCGGAACAGCGAGCTCTTTGACATGCTGAGTGGTAATGGTTTTTTCCGGATAAATATAATCCGTTAATTGTTCCAGACCCCGTTGAAGATAAGCGATGTCATTTCCGATTTTTTGAATCAACCACTGGGTAGCTTCTTCTCCAATGGTTAGTCCCCTGTTTTTCGCTTGTTCTCGAACAAAGGCAACTAACTTCCACTCTGGCATATCGGAACATTGAACCGACCAGCCTAAACGTTCGGCAGCGGTAACCGCCTTGACCGTTTTTTTCATACCGGGTGCCAGAAATACCATGTAGGAATCTAAATTCGGATTATCGTAATAATTTTTTAATTGCTGAATGGCACCTTCGGAACGGCCGCCCAGACATTTGTCTTTTTGGGCATTTTTGAAGATGAGAAGCTGGGTGTTGGCGAAAAGACCAGAAGTTTGAGCAGCGGTAATGATATCGGTTAAGTCATGCTCGGTGCCGTCGAATACTTGAACCGTGCCGCCTGGCTTCGATTTCTTGAATTTCTCTTTAATGACTTGAAGACCTTCGGAGATGACGCTGTCCGAGTCGCCAAATAATAAAACAAAGTTGGCAAAGTCATCTTTTTTTAGACGGCTTAAAAAATCATCAAAATACATGAACCCGTCCTAAATTTACTTAAGTTTGCCAATACCAGTGGCGCTCTTCATGATTGATTCTTTTGACATGGGTGTGCTCATAGGCAAAAGACCCGTCATACCGGAAGCATCGTTCGAGGCCGGCGTTATCGACGGCGAAACTGTTGAAACTGGCGCGGGCTTTTTGTTTTCACCCGGTTTGACATAGAAGAAGCTAATCCCGACCAATTGACCGTCAACGGTCAGGCGGATGGTATAAAGACCGACGTCCCTCGGCAGACCAGTTTGGCCAAATTGAGATACCAGATGATCCATTCCCAAAGTCATATCCAGCATGAACCATTGATAAGTTTCGTTTTGAAAAGTCAAAAGACGATCCACGAAACTCACGCGAAAATCTTGATCAAATTTGGCAATGCGGACATTAGACGGTGAATACCACTCCACGGTCGCGGTGTGAATACGGCTGGTTGGTTTAATCAGAAAATAAGCGTAGTAGGAAATTTGATTGTTCTTATCCAGATAAAAATAATTAACGCTGTCTGCCGGGTAGTTATTCACCAGCTTGGTGCAGGTGGTTAAAATGCTTACCACCACATCCTGATTGCCGGTTGTGATGGTATGGTTTTCTTCTCCAGGTGCGTCACGAATAATGGTGGAGGCAGGTTTTTCATTAGTGGCTTTGGGTGTTTCACCCGTTATCCACTCTAAGTCAGCCAGGGCTAACGACGGAATGGCCAAAATCAAAAAAGTCAATATTCTAAAAAGTTGAGTGTTCATCAAAAACCCTCCAAAACTCTTTGGACAATCGACTGTCCTGTTTCCACCATCATCTGACTCACCGCTTGATCCTGCGTTTGGTTAATGGCGCCAGTATATTGGGGCGTGTAATAATAAACGCTGTGCTGACGGCCTTTATCTTCAATAAAAGTCTTATTTTCTTTTTTATCCAACACAGTCATGTCGTAAGTAACGGTCAACTGATACTGCAGAACATTGTTGGTTTTAGTGTCGAAGAAAATAGGTGTAATCAAAAACTGTGTAATCGTTAATTGAATCACCAGATCGGCTCTATCCGCGGAAGCTACAGGAATGCGCCCATCAACTTGAAGTTGTTCGACGGTATTTTGAGTTAAAGAAGTTTCCAACCCATAATAACTGGTACGGTTTTGAACCGTATCCACGCCAATGCTTGTTATATAAGAAGGCACCACTACGACCGCGGGGTGACAGCCCGTTAAGCTGAGAACCAAAAGAGTTATGGCTAAAAATCGAGTTGCGGCAATTTTCACTATTACTCCTAAACCTTCACAATCAAGTTAACCAGCTTGTCTTGAATCCAAATGACTTTTTGAATAGTTCCAGGTGCCACATACTTTTGAATATCGGCGTCTTTATTTGCCAAATCCCTGATTGCCTGCTCGGTCAAGCCCACTGGCACTGTAACACGGGTCTTCACCTTGCCGTTGACCTGAATAGGTATTTCAACGTTTTCAGATTTCAAAAGCTCGGGTTTAAAAGCGGGCCATCCAGCATCCAGAATAGTTCCCTTTTTATCCAAGCGGCTCCACATCTCATCAGCAATGTGGGGCGTAAAGGGGCCCATTAGTTTGACTAAAGCCTCAATCGACTCTCTCAGAATGGCCGTTTTGGCTTCAGGCACATCTTTGTAATCATAAAGGCTGTTGATAAGCTCCATCATGGCGCTCACAGCCGTATTAAATTTGAAACCAGTCGTTAAATCATGAGTGATTTTTTGAATGGTTTGATGTGTCTTGCGGCGCACTTCTTTGTCCGCTTCAGTTACAGCGACTGGTTCACCAGCTGTGGCGAAGTCCGGTTTTTCCAAAAGTTCCTGGAATAATTTCCAAACACGGTTCAAGAAACGGAATCCGCCTTCCACTGCGCGATCATCCCATTCGGCATCACGTTCCGGAGGTCCAATGAATAAAGTGTATAAACGATAGGTGTCGGCGCCGTATTTCTTTAACAGTTCGTCCGGCTGAACGGAGTTACCCTTGCTCTTCGACATCTTGACGCCGTTTTTCGTAATCATACCTTGCGTAAACAAGCGGCTAAAAGGCTCGTCGAAATTGATGACGCCCAAATCTTTTAAAACTTTCGTGATAAAGCGCGAATAGAGCAGATGAAGAATCGCGTGTTCTACCCCACCCACATATTGGTCAACGGGTAGCCAATCATTAGTGGTTTTGGTATCGAAAGCTTCTTTGTCGTTTTTGGCCGAAGCATAGCGCAAGAAGTACCAGCTCGAATCCACAAAGGTATCCATCGTATCTGTCTCGCGTCGGGCAGGCCCGCCGCATTTGGGACAGGTTGTGTTCACGAAGTCGGGGACGCTTTTTAACGGCGACTCGCCGGTGGGTTTAAATTCCACAGCGCGGGGCAACTTGACTGGTAAATCTTTTTCCGGCACAGGTACCCACTCGCACTTTTCGCACTTAATCATCGGAATGGGCGCGCCCCAATAGCGTTGACGGGAAATCAACCAGTCTCTCAGTCGATAAGTGGTTGCTTTCTTTCCGATTTTCTTTTCTTCCAGCCACTGGCTCATTTTGGCTTTGGATTCTTCCACTTTCATACCGTTTAAAAACTCGGAGTTAATCAGTTTGCCGTCATCCGTATAAGCTTCGTTTTGTGGGTCATAAATGTGGCCCGAAGCCTTCCAGGCGTGTTTGACTTCGTCCGCAGGATCAATCACCTGAATAATGTGAATGTCATACTTTTTTGCGAAATCAAAATCACGGGTATCGTGGGCGGGCACGGCCATAATGGCGCCCGTGCCATATTCCATCAAAACATAGTTAGCAATATAAACCGGTATGGCTTTTCCATTGACCGGATTGATTGCCTTGATGCCTGTATCCAATCCGATTTTTTCAGCGTCCACGCCGATTCGATCATTCGCGCTTTGGCGTTTGATCTTGTCCACGAAAGCTTTTACTTCGGCTTCTTTGGCTGTTCCCTTCACTAATGAAAGGATTAAAGGATGTTCCGGAGCCAACACCATATAAGTAGCCCCAAACAAAGTATCTGGGCGTGTGGTAAAAACTGTGATTTTTTCAGCACTTCCCTCTACCGCAAATTGAACTTCAGCACCATCACTCTTGCCGATCCAGTTTCTTTGCATTGTTTTGACGCGTTCGGGCCAATTTTCTAAACCGTTAATATCGGTTAAAAGGCGGTCGGCATAGCTGGTGATCTTAAAGAACCATTGTTCCAGATCTTTTTGTTCTACTATGGTGCCGCAGCGTTCACAGGCGCCATCTACTACTTGTTCATTAGCCAGAACTGTCATGTCAGTCGGGCACCAGTTCACATAGGCTTTCTTACGGTAAGCCAAACCTTTTTCATAGAGCTTTAGAAATATCCATTGGGTCCAGCGGTAGTAATCAGGCAGGCACGAGACCACTTCTTTGTCCCAGTCGTAGCCCATTCCCCAGTCATAAAACTGTCCCTTCATGCGCTGGATATTGTTAAGAGTCCAATCTTCCGGGTGAACACCCTTCTTGATGGCGGCATTTTCGGCAGGCAAACCAAAGGCGTCAAAGCCCATGGGATTCAGAACGTTGTAGCCCTGAGCTTTAAAATAACGGTAAACCGCGTCGCCAATGATGTAGTTACGGCCATGACCGGCGTGTAAAAAGTCGCCCGAGGGATAAGGAAACATGACCAGCGTGTAGTATTTCTTGTCGGTCTTGGATAAATCGGTGGCAAAAACGTTGTTATCTTTCCAAAATTTCTTCCAGCGCTGTTCAATCTCAGTAAAGTTGTAGGCTTCCATGACAACCTTTCGGGTAGTTTAAGAGGTCAAATTATAAAGATTTTGAGGGAAAAACCAAGGTTTATGCCCTCTGTAGACAGCAAAGGGCGTTATAAACAATTAAGGAATTGGGAAGATTAACGACTTTTACTGGCTAAAGTCTTTTTAAAAACAAAGTGACAAGTTAAAAAACAAATCAGATAAGAGATTAAACAAACAAGGCCAAACTCAATTCGGTTTAATTTTCCCGGATAGGTTTCAATAAAGAGCACAGAAATGGCACCAGAGACGAGAACCAAATTAGCGAAGTATCGCTTTTGGTAGGACATAATTCACCTCGATAAACTTACCAACTTCTTTTTGTGAAAATATTATACAGCAGCGTCAAGACTCCGCTGAAATCAATATATTTGAGGGTCTTTTCGTAAGAATTCCATTCGTTAACTCCGATAAAAATAGCCAATGGTAAAAAGGTTCCTAGAAAAATGAAAAACCTTTTAATTAAGCGGGCCAGTACAAAGACCACCAGAAGTACTGTTATGAGATAAAGCGTGAAAATAAACATCGGGGCCACAGCCGAATGAAAGCTTTTGAAATATTTCCCGACAAAAAAGGCCGAGAAGTTTGGCCAATAAAACCAGCTCGCGACCAGAATACCCATACCAATCACGAAGGGTAAAAGGATTTGCTTAGAGGACTTTTTTTCTTTGGGCGCTTTTTCACTGGCCATGATTTAGTTCACCAATAGCTTTCTTGAAAAGTATAAAACCAAAACTACAAAAACAGACCAAAAGGCATAAGCCTGTAAAAAGATCATCGGCTGTGATTTAGCTAAATGAACGACTACTCCCCATATCCACGGAGTATAAAACAAATCACTCTGCATCAAATCTTTCCAAACGGGGTAGCTGCGTGCGAAGTCGACGGCCAATACACCATGTACCACCGGCACCACCGGCAAAGCCAATTTGGATCCATTCAGAAGATAACCACTGCAAACAAAAAAGGCGAAACCTACCAGCGCCCAGTAAAAGAGACTGTAACCCGGGTCAACTATCATTCCGCTCACCACAGCCTTACCCACGAAAGTCCAACCGCAAAAAAAGAAGAAGGCGATGGTCAATTCCACCACTCCGGCGAATAATAAAAATCCGTTCAGTTTCAGTTTTGCGTGAATCACCTGAATGTCAGCTACAACCTGACTCGAGGACGAAGTTAAATAACGAATACCCAAACAATATTCCCCGACGGTGGGTACTAGGCGGTCACGGCACCAGAACATCTCTCCTACCCATAAAAATAAGGTGATTGTCGGCCAATTGGTTTGCCAAGCAAAAGTGAAACAGATTAACCAGGAAACAAAACCGCTAATAAGCAAATCCACATACTTACTGCCAATGATGCGGCCCATTGATGGTCTGGCGGTTTGTTTGCGTTCAGGATTAGTGGAAGTGGTGGTATTGGTCATGACTTCCCCAAATTTAAGAGCATCGCCACTTCATCGCAGTCTGAAAACTTTGCGCAATGTACGCAGTCACCCCAAATTTTTTGAGGCAGGGTTAGTTTTTCCACTTTATGAAAACCCAACTTATCAAAAAACTGGGTCTGGTAAGTCAATGCGAATACCCGATTGAGCTGCAATTCTTTAGCGTCATTCAAACAGAATTCTAAAAGTTTCTTGCCAATACCCTTACCTTGTAACGCCTCATCGACAGCCAGAGACCTTATTTCGGCCAGATCCTCGCCCACCACATGCATCGCCACAATGCCTTTAATCGCAGATGGAGCGTCTTTGTCTACCGCCACCACAAAGTCGCGAATTTTATCCATCACCTGTGCGTAAGGCCTGGGCAGCATGACACCTTTGGCTGAATAAACGTTAATGAGATTGAGGATGGGCCTAGTATCAGACGGTCTAGCCCTGCGGTAAGTGATGTTATTCAAGCGATTTGACTTTCAAACATGGTTTTGAAGACAGTGGATTATAGGGTAAAGCTGAGAGGTTTCTCAAGAAAGGAGGCTATTGCAGCCGGTAAAACAGCAATGGATTTCATTGATGCAGAATCACATTTTTTAGAAACTGGGAGACTTCAGCCATCGAATCATTGGTAATTTGATGCGCCATTAGAAGCTCTACAAAACGGGGTTTGTATCCTTCTTTTTGTAAAGCGGCCACGGTTTTTTCAGTCCAATCCTCCGTCACAATCATGTCATTGCCGCCATGAATCAATAAGATTGGAATAGCTTTGGGCGCCAACGGTTTTTTCAGCGTTTGGCTGGGATCCCAAATATAGCCACTCATGGAAACGATAGCCTGCACTTTACCTGGATAATTTAACCCCGCTTCCATGGACATCACGCCGCCCTGGGAAAAACCCATCATGATGATAGGTCTAATATGCGCGGGGTTTTCTTCAGCAAAATGTTTCATTAACCGGAATAAGTAATCACGGCTATTTACCGTATCCTCGCGGCTTTGTTTTTGAAAGTCGTACCAGGCATAAGCCCTGTTCCCTAAAGCGATGGGCGCGTCCGGCAGAACATATAAACTGGGTGGAAGATCCATCTTTTTAACAAGGGGAAAAAGGTCGTCGGCGTTGGCGCCGAGCCCATGCAAGATAAAGACAACGGGAGCTTCAGATGAAAGATTTTTGTGATTGACCACCAGGCAACGATGGTTTTCGAATTGAACCTCTTTCACAAATGATTCCCCGACCGCAGGACTAACAATGGTCAAAAGTCCCAGAAACAGCAACCCGCATAAACTCATTATTGGTTTCATCATTTGTTTTCCGGATGAAGCATCAATTGAAGCGTACCTATCACAATTAAGAAAAGAAACGTCGTGCCAAACGAAACTAACCCTGTTAATAAATATTTTTGAAAAGTGCTGCGGTCACTGCGAAAAATCTGCGAGTTGAAATGAGCCGTACCACCGCCAACCAAAGCTCCTAAAGCGCCTCCTGTAAAGAACAACAAAATCGGAAAGGCCATCCAAAGGTATTCATACCAGAGTAAAGGCCTGGCCAATTCGATAATCTCTTCACCCAAAACAACGTTCGGTATAGGATCGAGAATACGGTGCTGCAAGGTGGCAACTATGTCTTTGCCAGCGTTATTGCGCAGCAAATAAGTTCTTTTGAATAAACCTTTTTTAGGCCCCGCGGGAGCCTTCTCGCTATCCATCATCAAATAGGCGCTTTTAAAAAATGTCGCGGGCCGAACAGTAAGCTGACGGCCGCCAAAATCTTTAGACGGAACTTGAATGTCCATAAGAAGGCTCCTCGATACAGTGAATAAATACGATTTAATTTTATCTTTTATCTTTTAATTTGCAGGTAAATTTTAAATAAAAATAAAAACTTATTTACCGCCGAAATGGTGAATGGTGGCCAATAAATCGGGCGATATGTCTTCGGAGGGCTTCTTTCGAAGCGAACTACAGTCACAGCCCAGAGCGTCGTCGTGAAGAGTTAAAACATTCCCCTTCTCAGAAAAAGTGAGTGGAAAAAGAATGCACACTGCGGGCTTAACACTGCCCAGAGGCAAACTGAGGTCCTTCTCTACCGTATGTAAAGCACAGCGGATTAAGCCGTTATCTGCTGTATAGGCAAAAACACAGAGACCGTTTTCGTGTGTATCGATAGCATATTGGCCTTTTTCTGCTTCCTCAAAAACGTTGGTATAGCCATCTTCAGTTTTAAGGTGGGAGCAATACTTTGACACTTCGGGAAGTACGGGGATAATTCGGTTTAGTTCAGCTTCGGTCACACAAACATCATACTTAGCGCAACAGGACTTGGTTACATCGGCACAGCCCACGCAAGCATGGTCGATGGTGCATATTTTTTTTACATCAACGCCAACAGCTTTTTGTTTCATGATTTTCATTTCAAATAAAAAAAGCCGGACCGCCCGAAGGCAACCCGGCTTTTACTTTTTAAGACAATTATTGAGAAACGAGAACCACGCCGCCGCCAACGAGGACACCGACTGTCGAGGCCAAGTCCAAGCCAGCAAAGGCTTGCAATTGAACATCGTGGCCGGTACGGATACCCGCGATTAAAGGCGAGTTAGCCGAACCCATACCATTGATATCAAATTCAGCGATACCGGTCAGGTCTTTGCTAAAGGGATAAGCCGCGCCAGCGTTCAACTGAACAAAAGCCGCCGGGGTATAGCTAAAAGCTCCAATTTTATAGCCGCCAGGAATATAAATACCTAATTGGCCGTTCAACTGAAATCCATCTTGGAAATTATAAGTTCCAACGCCGTAGGGCACAAAGCTAACCGTGCTGTAGCCAGAATTAGACAAGGGGCCGATAGGCAAATCTAAACCAGCGGCAATCTTCAAATGTTCATTGGACATTTGAAAGCCGTATTTTCCGCCCAGAGTCAAGTTGCCCAATCCGCTGACACCCGAACCCGCGTAAAAATTAGTATTGGCCGAGACTTCCAGGTCTTTGGTCACGCCATAAGCGCCGCCAAAAGGAATGCTCAACTGGCTGCCCAAAGAATAAAAGGCAGCATGAGCGCCGCCCATAAACACGCCTTTTTCTAAAGTATAGGCTGTATCAGAATAGAGATAACCGGAGCGGCCGTTAACGTTGCCGCCATTGATTTCACCGGAATAAACCACATCTACATGCTTTTTCTTTTTAACGACGGTTTCGGTTGATTTCTTTTCAGCCGATTTCTTTTTCTTCTTTTTCGACGTCGTGTCCGCGTTAGCGACAGTTAAACCTAAGCTCAAAACAAAAGCCAAAGCTAAACCGCTCAAAAACAATCGGTTCCAAAGCTTCATAGAAGTGTTCCTCCAAGTGTGATGTCTACTGATCAGCTTTTAACGTCCCGCATCTTAGCATATAACTCCTGGGCATAGAGCCTAGAGGTATCAGAAACAGGCTCCCCGCCCAGCATTTTGGCCAATTCTTCGATTCTTTCGGCTTCGGTTAAAGGCTTAACCTGAATGGAGGTTTTGCCGTCTTTGACCTCTTTACCGACCTTAAAATGATGCTCCCCTAACCCCGCAATAGGCGCCAAATGAGAGATAGAAAGCACTTGTTTGGTTTTGGTGAGTTTTTCTAAAAGCTTTGCCACGGGGCCGGCGGTACGGGCACCCACACCCGTATCGATTTCGTCAAAGATCATGGTAGGCACTTCATCGCTTTCAGACAAAACGGTTTTGAGACCTAGCATGACACGTGAAGCTTCGCCGCCCGACGCGACTTTCGCCAGAGGGCGCAAAGGTTCTCCAGGATTTGCAGAAAATTGAAATTCAACTTTGTCCCAACCCATAGGAGAAAGCTGAAGATTTTTACCCTTCTCGACAACGGGGCTGGCAGATTCTTCTAAGGGGATGACATTGACTCCCATTTGAGCGTGGGGTAAGCCCAGTTCTTTGAGCGTTTCTTGCACCTGAGACGCCAGATTTTCACCCACTTTGGCACGCTTGACACTGAGTTGGGCCGAGATTTGACGATATTGTTCGGCGGCTTTGTCGATTTCATCTCCCAGGGTTTTAAGCCGTTCTTCCCGGCTTAGCAGAGTTTTGAGTTCTTCTCGGCTCTTTTCCAGGAAGGTCAGGATGTCAGCAACAGAATCACCATACTTTTTCTTGAGGCGGTTGAGTGCGTCGATTTCATCCGAAACCTGTTGATACTCGTCTTCGCTAAAAGAATAGCTATCAAGTTTTTTAGCGATGTCATAAGACAATTGATTCAAATTTTCTTGAGTCAGTTTGGCGGCTTCCACCAGACTTTCCATTTCCGGATCGATCTTTGAAGCGTCTTGTAGACGACCCACCGCAGAGGAAAAAAGCCCGGTTGCTCCCCCATCCCCCTCTTCATCCAGCAATCGTTGGGATTCAGAAACTAGCTTGCTAATTTTTTCTGCGTGTTTCATCACTTGAAAGCGGCGGAGTAATTCTTCCTCGTTTAGCTTTTCCACACTTGAATCTTCGATCTCTTGAACCTGAAACTGGAGCAGATCAGTCCTGCGGGCGATTTCACGGGAGTCGCCGCCCAAGCGGGTTTGTTCAGTTAGTAATTGAGATAAGGTTTCGTAGGCTTGTGAGACTTTTTCGAGTTGCGGACCCAGGTGGCCAAAAGAGTCGACCAGAGACCTGTGCTTGCCTGTATTGAAGATGGCCTGATGCTCGTGCTGCCCATGGATATCAATCAGGCTTTCACCCAGCTCAGCGATCATAGAAGCTGTGGCCATTTCGCCGTTGACCAGGCTTTTGGTTTTGCCCGAAGAGCGGGTCAGTTCACGTTTTATGAGAATTTCGCAGTAAGGAGCGTCAATTCCCCATTCAGCCAGTTTTTTAACCACAGAACCCTTGGCTGGCACCTGAAACAGGGCCTCCACCACGGTTCTTTCCTCGCCCTGGCGGATCATGTCCACATTGATACGGTCGCCCAGTAAAAAGTAAATGGCGTCCACGATGAGAGATTTACCCGCGCCCGTTTCACCCGTTAGCACGTTAAAGCCCTCGCCAAACTCCATAATGACGGAGTCGACGATGGCGAAATTTTTAATGGATAATTGTCGGAGCATTTCAAACCTGAATATAGGGTGACGGCACATGGATTTTAACCTGTCTGCCCCATTCAACACACCCCATAACTATAAAAAAACACCTTTTAAATCAACCTGTTAAGATACGCCAATGAAAAATTACGACGTCATCGTTATCGGGGCTGGCGGAGCCGGCTTGATGTGCGCCATCCAAGCGGGCCGGCGGGACCGGAAAGTCGCTGTGCTGGATCACGCGGCCAAAATTGGCTCAAAGATTCTGATTTCAGGAGGAGGACGCTGTAACTTTACCAATGTGGGAGCTGGGCCCGAAAACTACGTTTCTAACAATCCCCATTTCGCCAAGTCTGCCTTATCCCGTTTTGTTCCCAACGACTTTATTCATATGGTTAAAGACCACCAAATCGCCTATCACGAAAAGAAATTGGGCCAGCTTTTTTGCGATCGATCCGCTCAGGAAATTGTGGCCATGCTGGAAGAAGAGTGCCGTAAAGCTGGTGTGGAAATCATCTTGGAACAACCCGTTACCCATATTGAAAAGAAAGAGCGTTTTGAGGTGAAAACCTTTCACGATTCTTTTTGTGCCGAATCCCTGGTCATTGCCACAGGCGGTCTCTCTATCCCCAAACTAGGCGCCACAGACTTTGGCTACAAAATCGCCAAGCAGTTCGACTTGCGGGTCGTGCCAACCTCACCCGCGCTAGACGGGTTTAAGCTTAAACCCGCTGACATGAAATACTTTAAAGATCTGATGGGCGTCTCTTGCGACACAATTGTGACCTGCGGCAAAGGTGTTTTTAGAGAAAACATCCTTTTTACCCACTCGGGCCTCAGCGGCCCCGCGGCACTGCAGGCATCCCTTTACTGGTATCCCGGCAACACCATTCAAATCAACTTCATCCCCTCTGCGCCGAAAGAAACATTGGAGAAGTGGTTTTTGGAGTGTAAGCGGAAAGGTTCCAAGCTGGAGATGAAAACACTTTTGAAGGAATGGCTGCCAAGCCGACTGGCTGACCGCATCTGTGAAAACGAATTACCCGAGAAAGCCGCTATTCATCAAATGCAGGACAAAAAGATAAAAGAGTTTTGCAACAAGTTGAAGACCCATGTTTTAAGCCCAGAAGCAACGGTTGGTTACGGCAAAGCGGAAGTCACCCGGGGCGGTGTGGATACCGACGAATTGTCATCCCGAACGATGGAATCCAAAAAAGTACCAGGTCTTTATTTTGTGGGAGAAGTGGTGGATGTGACCGGCTGGCTGGGTGGTTATAACTTTCAATGGGCTTGGGCCTCAGGCTATGCCGCGGGCGACGCGGTTTAAAGCCTTCCTAAAATAAAAAAGCCCCCAAGGTTTCCCTTGGAGGCCTTTTTTCAACAGATTTGCCGGAATTAGATCTTACGAACGTTTTCCGCTTTCAAACCCTTGTCGCCCTTAGCGACTTCGAATTCAACGCGGTCGCCTTCGTTCAAAGTTTTGAAACCGTCTGTTTGGATGGCAGAGAAATGTACGAATACATCATCTCCTCCATCTTGGGAGATAAATCCAAAACCTTTTTCATTCTTAAACCACTTCACTGTTCCTTGTGCCATGCCGACAAACCTCTTAAAAAAAATTTTAACCACGCCGTCAAAACTGGGTTTCGACGACAGCTCTCGGCTTTCCGAAGACAGCCGATAACTGTGAGTGACTTTCAACGCCCGCATCATACCCGAAAATTATCGGGGTGAGTACACTTTCATTACCAAAGTTTCCGCTTTGGGTTTCTCTTCACCGGACAATATTTTACCCGCCGTTTCCATCGCCTTTTCCATTTTAGGATAACGAATTTCACGGTATCCCCTCACTTCATCCGGCAGGGATAAAGCTCGGACCCAGCGTTCGTATTCCTCGGACGTTTTAAACTCAAAACGATCCACCAGTTCTGAATACCATTGTCTGAAAGCCTTTTCACGAGAATGCCATTGGGGCATCACGGCGCGCAGGAAACGCATGTGCTTCATAATGCGAAGCATCCAGTCTTTGCTCTTCAAATCAAACTTAATATGAAAGCCCAAGAAGTCAAATTGAGGACGGTTAAAGTGACGGTATTCAATTCGGTCGCCGCCGGCCAAATCCAACTTATAACGTTTGGCGTCTTTTTCGTATTTTTCCGGGCTGGTCAAAAGATGGGCAACATAAACCTCATCTTTAATTTCCATAACTTTGTGAAGGAACTTAACCACGGCGGTAGTCGCCGCAAAGTTATTTTCCCTGGAGTCTTTTTTCAGCGTGGCTAAAACTTGGTCTAAATACTTTTGTCCGTAGGCAGTGCCGTCAAACATAAAAAGATCGTAAAGCCGGGCGACAAACTGAACCCGGGTTTCTTCGTCCCCTTCCCAGGCCTGTAAGAACTGGGCGGTCATTTGTTTATAAACTTTGCCTTGCGAAGCGCCTAAAAGGCGTGCTTTGCGCTCCAGTACTTCCTGGAAGCCTTCACGCACCTCCACTTGATACTTTTCAGGATGTAAAACCACATGGCGGCCCAAATGAAAAGCGTCAATGTTGTGGGCTGCAGTGCGCGGCTCGAAGTTGTCTTTAATAGATTCGACCAAATCATGCAAACTTAAGGGCAACAAACCGCGTTGGAAAGCCGTGCCCAGCAGCATAATATTGACGAACACCTTATTACCCAAGTAGTCCTCAGCGATTTGACTTAAATCGCCGCCAAAGTAATCCATCGTGTATTTCTTAAAAGTCTCAGTCAATTGAGCAGGGCTAAAATCGTCTTTACCCAACAAAGTAAGGATCGTGTGAGTCTTATGAGTGTTCACCACGGAGTGGGTATATTGTTTAGAACCAATCCTGAAGTTAAACCGGGGATCAATACCGCGAACGGCTTCGAGAATATCCAATCCCAATAAAAGATCAGCTTTGCCCTGGGGCATTAAGGGAGAAACAACTTTCTTCTTTTTGGAGAAGGTCAATTGGGAATAAACGCCGCCATTACGGATAGCAATTCCCTTTTTATCGCAGAAGGTGACGTGATAGCCGTGTTTACGCGCGGCAGTGACCAAGACAGCTGTCGAACTACCGATACCCATACCACCGACGCCCGCGATATAACCGCGCCAATCATCCTCAAACTTGAAAGGTTCAGGTTCAGGCAAACTGGATGGATCAGGAACAGCCGGTTTAGACGGCTTATGCGCGCGGACGATAACTAATTCCTCAAAAGCCGGGCAGGCTTTAATGCGGGTACAGGCCATGTCAGAAACGCAGTAAGAAATATCCGTTCCCATTTTTTTACCATAGAGGGTGTCTTCAATAGTTAATCCAGGGCAGCCTGTCAAACGGGTACATTCAAGGCAAAACTCACAGGTATGTTCGTTCACATTGATACGAGTTTGTTTAGGCAAATAGCCTGACTTCGTTTTTTGTTTAGCTAATTCACGGCGCTTACGGCGCTGATAAGTAATTCCGCATTCTTTATCTGCGATAATAAATTTGACGCCTTCCTCTAAAAGCATGTCTTCAAGAACTTCGCGGTAGTCTTCGCGCTTTTCCGGATTTACCCGGGCAATAGAGACTTCTTCGCCCTGCGTTAAACCGGTCACAACCTTTTCAATGTCTTGAGCAAAGGTGGGATTTCCCATCAAATCCGCGTCCATACCCGGATGAGGCTGATGACCCGTCATGGCGGTCGTTTTGTTGTCCAAAATCACATAGAGAACATCTTGGTTATTTTTAATAGAGTCCGAAACTTCGGATAAACCCGAGTGGAAGAAAGTCGAATCGCCAATAAAACAAACCGATTTATTAGTCGAAAAGGGCGAAATACCGGCGCCCGTTCCGCCGCCTAAACCCATGCCTATGTAGTTGTGCATTAAGGCGCCATTGGGAGGCATAAAAAGAAGAACGTAACAACCAGCGTCGCCATGAAAAAGAATGTCGATCGGTTCCTTTTTATACTTCTTTTTCATGTAAGACGGATTTTTGAAATCAGCGACCAGTTCTAAAAACACAGAAGAAGAATCACGATGCGGACAGCCCGGGCAAAAGGATGGAGTGCGGTTCGGAATACTAATCTCTAAATCGCTTAAGCTCTCGATGAATTGAACTTCTTTTTCCACTTTAGCAGTGGAGACTTCAAACTTTTTAAACAATGGCGCTAAAGTGGTCATCACGACCGAGGGATTTAAACCTTGATCCGTAGGAAAGGGTTTTAAATTATCAGGGAAAGTTTTGCCCCAGACCGTCGGCATTTCCTTCACTTTGCCTGACTGATATAGATCCATCGCGATATTGCGGACTTGGCTTTCGATAAAGCGGCGTTTTTCTTCCACGACAACCAATGTGGTGGAATGTTTGAGGATTTCCTGAATCGCCTGTGGGTCGACTGGATAGGTCATACCTAATTTTAAAATGGGAAATTTACCCGACATGCCAAACTCGTCCAAAGCCTGCTCTAAATAAGTGTAAGAAGCACCAGCAGTGACAAAGGCGATGCCGCCTTTTTCAGAACCAGGAAATACCTGATTAATCCCCTGCCTGCGGACAGCCTCCAACAAGGCCGGAAACTTCTTTTCGAGAGCTTCTTTTTCAAGAGGTACGGTAAATGGCGGAAGCATAATGGAATGTGAAACATCAATCTTCGAGCTGTCGATAGTAGCTTTATTTAAAGTAGTAAAACCCGTCGGAGGTTGATTGGGATAGACTTCAACGCTTCCGCCGCCCTCTGCGGTATAGGTAATGAGTAAGTAAGAGATAAAAAGATCGGCCGCTTCTGATAATTCAAAGGCAACCCTCATCCAATCCTTCACTTCTTGGAACGTGGCCGGTTCAATAACTGGAATGAACAAATGATCGGACAAGCGGCGGGAATCAACAGGAACCTGGGTCGTATCGCTCCAGGGGTCATCTCCAATAACAATGACACCTGCGCCTTTGTGGTCTTTTTTGAGCAAGCTTCCTGAAATGAGAGCGTCAGCGGCCACATGAAACCCAACTGATTTCATGACAGTGACAGCCCGGAGGCCCGCCATTTGAGCGCCATTGAGGCGAGCAGCGGAAAGAGCTTCGTTGTTGGCGATTTGAGCGAGAATTCCGTGCTCTTTGAGGTAAGGCGAGGCGTTAGCCGCCGCTTCGAAAACATCCGCCACTGGTGAGCCAGGATACCCCGTTAAAAGGGCCATTCCCGCCTCTAAACCACCCTTAAGGATCAACTCGTTACCAGTGTAGGTTTCGACGCCTTTATCTTTTACAAATCTTGGATCCATCGTTTTAATAACATACCTTCTATAAATTGGGAAAGCAACCAAACAAAAACAACCGCTGTTTTATCGTTTTACGCTATTAAATGAACTGCAGCGGATCTAACGGTTTTCCATTCAGACGAATTTCAAAATGCAAATGAGGCCCTGTTACGTGCCCTGTCGCGCCAACACGGCCAATTAAGGTTCCCCGCTTCACCCTAGCGCCCGCGTGAGCGTAAATTTTAGAAAGATGTCCGTAGTAAGTCACATAGCCATGGCCATGAGCGATTTGAATGAGATTGCCGTAGCCGCCCGCCACACCGGTAAAAATCACTTTACCCGGCGCCGAAGCGTAAACCGGATCGCCATATTTTGCCCTGAGATCTACACCCGTATGCTCTTTCTTTTTGCCTGTGAAAGGATCCACCCGAAGGCCGAATCCCGATGTCCAGCTGGCCCACTTAGAAAAAGGAACCCCGAACATGCCCCGTTTGCTGAAGTAATCTTTCCATTCTTTCACCATTAGAAGCGGCCGGACGCCTGGAATGTAAAGCACGTCACCCGTATGCATCGGGTGCCACCAATGAATATTGTTCGCGTCTTGAATCACTTTTTCGGTTGTGCGGTACCGCTCCGCTAATTTAGAGAGCGTGTCATCGGCATGAACCGTATACAGAATGCCTTTATGAGAAAGAATGTTGAGGGTCATGTGATACGCCGCTTTAAAAGGCATCGTCGGATTGGCACCGATGAGGGTGAGGACATCGATATTTGCATCTTTAGCCAAAGTCCAATAATTCTCCCCAAAATCAACTTTGTGAACTTCGATCGTTACGTCAGTTGAACGGAGTTTTTTAAGATCAATCACATCCGCGGCGCTGGATTCAGTGAAGACCTGTGGCGATAAAGCGACAGTCGGCGAGACCGTTATCACGGCCTTATGTGCGGGCATAGGCTGAGTTGGAGTCGGCGATAAAGTGGGCGCGAGCGTCGGAACGACCGTAGCTGAGATGGCCTCGGATTCAGTTGGCGTGATTAGGATGTTGGGACTAGCTGTTTCGGGTGGCGTGGCTGAGCGACGAGTCACCGCGAAAATCGCGAAGGCGGTTAAGGCTATCACCAGCAAAACCAAAGAACGACGATTTGGAAAAGACATTTAGGAGACGACCCCTAAAGCGGGTTCGCGATTTTGAAGCAATAGCTTTACCGCACTGACCACTTGAGGCGCTTCCAGTCCGCACATTTCTCGTTGAAGTTGAGGTTTTCCATGTTCGATAAAAGCGTCCGGAATGGCGATTTGCTTCACCACACAATCCGAAATACCGTTCTTTTGAAGGGCTTCCATGACGGCGCTGCCGAAACCACCCATACCCACGTTTTCTTCAAGAGTTAAAAGCACCTTAGTCTTGCTGGCAATCGAGACCAAAAGTTTTTCATCTAAAGGCTTCACGAAACGCATATTGGCTACCGTTCCTTGAATCCCCTCTTTTTTCAAAAGGTTATGGGCTGTTTTAGCCACGCCCACCATGCGGCCAATCGCCAAGAGAGCGTATTGGGAACCTTCTTCAATAATCTCACCTTTGCCGATTTCGAGCTTTTTGAAAGTCTTCTCCATGGGAACGCCTTCCCCATTGCCGCGAGGATAACGAAGGGCCACCGGACCATTGTGTTCCACGGCGGTATAAAGCATGTTGCGCAACTCATTTTCGTTAGAAGGTGCCATAACAACCATGTTGGGAACGCAGCGCAAATAAGACAGGTCATAAACCCCTTGATGGGTTTCGCCATCCTCACCTACTAAACCGCCACGATCCAAAGCGAAAATGACAGGTAATTTTTGCAAACAAACGTCATGAATAATTTGGTCAAAAGCTCTTTGAAGGAAGGTTGAGTAAATCGCGACTACAGGTTTCATGCCTTCACAGGCCATGCCCGCCGCCATACAAACAGCGTGACCTTCGGCGATACCCACATCCACATAACGATCGGGAAAAAGTTCACCGAATTTATTTAAACCCGTTCCGCCCGGCATGGCCGCCGTAATTCCCACCACGTTGGGGTTTAGGCCCGCCAATTCGATCAAAGCGTCGCCAAAAACTTTGGTATAGGCCGGAGGAGCCGAAGATGAGGTAGGCGCGGCAACCAACTTACCGGTTTCTTTATCAAACACGGTTACGCCGTGATATTTTTCAGGGTTTTGTTCCGCAGGGGCGTAGCCCTTCCCTTTTTGGGTGACCACATGAAGCATGATGGGGCCCTTGAGTTCCTTAACGCGTTTGAAAATTTCAACTAAAGTCAAAATGTTATGACCGTCGATAGGGCCGTAGTAACGCAGACCCAGTTCTTCAAAAAGAGTGCCGGGGGTCATGAAACCCTTTAACGCTTCCTCGGCGTGATGAGCCATATGAAGCATTTGTTTGCCCACGTTCGGAATGCTGTTAATGAAGTGTTCGACCCGGTTTTTGGTTTCGTTATAAGACTTACCCGCTAAAATTTTATTTAAGTAAGAGGTCATTGCGCCCACACTGGGCGAAATGGACATTTCGTTATCGTTCAAGATAACCGTCATGTTGAGGTCGGGGTGATCACCAATGTTATTAAGCGCTTCCATAGAAAGACCATTGGAAATGGCAGCGTCTCCCACCACAGACAAAACGTGGAACTTTTTCTTTTGCATATCACGGGCCATTGCCATACCAAAACCAGCCGAAAGAGCCGTACCGGCGTGACCCACCGCAAAGGTGTCATATTCGCTTTCATTGCGCTTGGGGAAACCACACAAACCATCTAATTGTCGAAGGGTTGGAAATTTATCCCTGCGGCCTGTAATGGCCTTATGGCCGTATGCTTGATGCCCCACATCCCAAACAATGCGATCATTGGGAGTGTCATAAACATAGTGCATTGCCAGAGTCAACTCGACCGCACCCAGGCTAGAACCTAAATGACCACCCGTTTCTGAAACAGAGGTCACCAAAAAATCACGAAGTTCCTGGGCTACCTTGGGGAGCGCCTCAACCGGTAAAGATCTTAATTGAGCCGGGGTTTGTATTTTATCGAGATATTCGTAAGCCACTTTATTCTCTCTTTATCAAAGCTTGTAAAACAAAAAAGCTGTCGCGATACCCAAAAAGGCACCCACGAAAACTTGCACAGGCGTATGCCCTAACAGTTCTTTTAGACGTGTATGCGGTACAGGTTTGGACTTGTACAAATCGTCCATAATTTCATTGAGGATTTGGGCCTGTTGACCAGCCGATCTGCGAACTCCTGCCGCATCCGACATGATGACCAGCGCCATCCCCACAGAAAGCATGAAAACCGGTGCAGTCCACCCCGCTTCCAACCCTATGGCAGTGGCTAAACTGGATACAAAAGCCGAATGGGAACTTGGCATTCCCCCCGTACCCACAAAAAGACGAAAGTTGATTTTATGGTGACGATACCAATAAAGCAACACCTTAAACCCCTGGGCTAAAAACCACGCTAACGTGGTCGCTAAAAGAATTTTTGAGGAAAATGGGTTCATATCAATAGGTTCTTTCCGCCATGTGGCGCACTAAAGCTTCGAGAGGCTGACCCTTGGAACCGAAAACTTTTAGGGCCGAAACCGCTTTGTCGGTTAAGAGCTTTACTTCTTTTTTAGAACGCTCGAGTCCGATGGCCGCTGGGTAAGTCATTTTACCACGCTCGCGGTCACTGCCCGCGGCCTTGCCCAACTTCTTGCTGTCGCCAACCTCATTCAAAATGTCGTCGACAATTTGAAAAGCCAATCCGGCGGCTTTTCCATACTCGGTTAACGCTTTCACTTTTTTAGGATCTGCTCCAGCCAACAGCGCTGGCAATCGGGTGCTGGAAATTAAAAGCGCCCCCGTTTTACGGCGGTGAATGGAAAAAACTTTCGCTAGGTTGGGTCTCTTTTTTTCGGAAATGACATCATCGACCTGACCACCCACCATGCCCGGATAACCCGCATGCCAGGCCAACTCATAGTTTACCTTCGCAAGATTCTTTTGGCATTTCGTCGGATAGGCCGACGGATCGGACAACCATTGAAAGGCCAGGGTTAACAAGCCGTCCCCTGCCAAGATAGCCATAGCCTCACCATAGACTTTATGGTTGGTTTTACGACCCCGGCGGTAATCGTCATTATCGAGTGCAGGAAGATCATCGTGAATCAGGCTATAGGTGTGAATGAGCTCCAAGGCGCAAGCAATTCGGAGGGCCGACTTTTCAGGCAGGCCCACCGCTTCAGCTGAGGCTAAACACAACACCGGGCGCAGTCTTTTGCCGCCCGCGAATATACTGTACTTCATGCTTTCCCAAAGCACTTTGGGGCAGTCCCCGGGGTTCTTAAAAACTTCCATTAGCCCCTTTTCAACCTTAAGGCGCTTGGACTCTAGATAGTTTGGTAAAGAAAAACTCATTCTTCTTTGCTCTTGGAGCCGCGGGAAGACGTGCTATCGTCTTTGGCTGAGGCGGTTTTAAGAAGTTGTTTTACCTTCTTTTCAATTTCGCTTAAACGTTGATTGCAATCTTTAGTCAGCTTCATTCCCTCTTCAAATAACTTTAAGGAATCCTCCAGCTTAAGGTCGCCGGATTCCATCTTTTCGACAATTTCCTCTAGTTTTGACAACGAATCTTCAAACGACGGTTGAGTAGCCATAACTTCTCCTAATGAATTCGGTTATTTTATGCGTTTTCATCCTCGGTTGAAACAACTTCTGATTCCAACCGGCCCTTTTGCAGTTGAATCAATAAACGGTCGCCTTTATTCAAATCTTTAGAAGTACGGAGGATTTTCCCGGTCTTTTTGTCAGACACAATGGCATAACCCCGTTTGAGCGGACCGTGCGGATGATAAGCCTGCAATTGAGCCTCCAGCCCCTTCAATTTTTCTCCATAAGGCCGAACCATTTGCAGTGGGTTTACCTGGGATAAAAAGTCGCCCATCCGTTGTAAGTGTACCTGTTTATCTTTTAATAAGTTTTGCAAAGCGTTTTTAAGGTCATCGGTGCGGTAATCCAAGTCCTGACGAGCTTGATCCAATAGCAGGTCTGGTCTTCGGTCCCTTAAAGTTTTTAAAAGCTCAGTTAAATCCCGGCGCTTATCTTGAAGCTGATTTTGTAAAGCCTCGCGCAAACGGTGTTCGAGATGGTCAAAACGTTGTTTGATTTCGTCATAGCCGGGCGCCAAATGAGCCGCCGCGGCTGTTGGAGTGGGTTCCCGTCGGTCAGCCACAAAGTCGCAAAGAGTAAAGTCCACCTCATGGCCGACAGCGCTGATGGTCGGAACGGAACAATTAGCCAAAGCTCGTACAACGCCCTCATCGTTAAAGGCGGCAAGATCTTCCAAGCTTCCGCCACCTCTGGTCACGATCACCACATCATGTTTTTTGAGGTCAGACACTTCCTCGATTGCTTTCCTGATTTCCTCAGGCGCTTCAGCGCCTTGTACCTTTACCGGAAACAAATCCACTTCATCGATTCCTACTCGGGTTTCCAATATTTTCATGAAATCTTGTATCGCGGCGCCTGAAGGCGATGTGATTAAAGCGACTTTACGAGGGAAGGCAGGGATTGGCTTTTTCCGGCCCTCGTCAAAAAGCCCCTCGGCCATCAGCTTTCGTTTAAGCTGTTCAAAAGCTAATTGCAGTCCACCCAATCCCTTAGGTTCCATCATCCTGACATTCATTTGAAACTGACCCCTCGCCTCATAGAGGGTTAAAACCCCGCCCACAATTACGGTCAATCCGGTTTCGGGGCGAAAAGTCAGGGCTTGATTGCTGTTTTTAAAGAAAGCGCAGGAAATGAGGCACTTGTCATCTTTCAGATCAAAATACATATGACCTGAAGGGTGTTTGGTAAAACGCCCCAGCTCGCCTTCCACCAAGACATAAGCAAATTTGGTTTCCAGCAAGGCTCTTGCGCTTTGAACTAATTCGGTTACCGAATAAATGGCGCGGGTTTCACCGGTCACAAAACTCTCCGCATTTTTATCTGTTTAAGTTGTTTAGAAACTTTCTCACTGGTGAAGCCGTGTATTCCAGCTGCGGCTACTACCGCGCCACAAGCACTGGCCAGTGCCGCGGATTCCTTTAAACCTTTACCGGTATTTACACCTTTAAGATAACCGGCTAAAAAACCATCGCCTGCCCCCACCACCAAAGCAGAAGAAACTTTGGGGCCTTGTACCAAGTAGCATTCCCTGTCTTTCCAAACGATGGCACCAGACGAACCATCCGTCAAAGCCCCGTGACGAAAACTGGCTTTGAGCCAATTCTTCTTAACTAAACCTTCCGCCTCTTTAAGGGTTTTAATGCGCCGGCCTAGCGCTTCCGAGATTTCAAATAAGTTAGACTTGAAGAACCACGGCTTGGCTTTAAGCGCGTGAAGCAATGGCTTACCCGAGGCGTCTACGATGGTTTGGACGCCCTTTTTATTAAATGTCTCAATCCAGGAGGCGTAAAGGGATTCATTGACGCCTTTCGGCAATTTCCCCGTTAATACCAGTAGATCCCTCTTTTTAACACGAGAAACAAACTTCGAAAAACCAGTTAGTTCGGTTTCGAAGCCAGAGTGATTGTACTTGGCGCTTCGCGCGCGGGTATGAAGTGTCAAATTAAACCGAATTGGCGCCTTCGAACTTAAAAATTCGACCTTCAATTTTTCTTGATTCAACAGGGCTCGATAAAATACATGGGTCGGATCGGATCCCCCGCCCGTACCCAGCCAAACAGTGGAAGGTGTTTTAAACTTTTTAAGAAACCTGCCGACATTTAGAGCTTTGCCTCCCGGTTCAGCGGAAGCATCTAAAACCTTTCCAATTTTTCCAGTTGAAGGTTCTTCAAGCGCGAAAGAAATATCCAAAGCAGGATTAAGGGAAACTAAGTGAATCACGGGTTAACTTTTTCTAAAGAGTTTTTGGTTTTAGAAATAGCGTAGAGTTCTTTCAACTTCTGTGCTGCCTCATATTTTTGAACATCAGAATCCGTTGTCTTTAGAATTTGAAGCCACAAACGAATCGCGTCATCAGTTCTGCCGGCTTTCTTATAAGTATTTGCCAGAATGTTAATCAACATGGTGGGCGCGTTTCCCTGGGCAATTTGAATTTCCAGGAACGGAATTTCACGTTCATAGTTAGCGCTGTTGTGATAAGCCATGGCCGCCAGAAGTAGTTTTAAATTATTGGCGTTCGGATTAGCCAAAATGCCTTTTTGCAGTAGTTTGGAAGCCTCGTCCATTCGATTAAGTTGATAAGCTAAGACAGAAGCGCCATAAGTATAGACAGAGATAAACTGCGGATTTAAGTCTGAAGCTAAACGGCAATAATCATAAAGTTTTGAAAAGTGATCCGACCCATTAAATCCATCGCCGTAATACTGAATGACTCTAATCCAAAAGGCGTGACCAATTAAAACTTTATAACCGCTCAAAAATGCCGCGGCTCGTAAGGAAGAAACTATTTTCGGGTCCAATTCCCCTGCTTTTGAGTTTTCGAAGGGTGCGGGATGAACCCAACGGTCAAGTTTCGAGGACAAATAGGCTTGGGTCAAAAAAACAAAAATCAATAACGGAACGGCCCACTTCAAAAATCGATCATTGGCCATGGTCAATCTCACATGAATTCTCTTTTTTCAAGATTGATCCATCCGATTAAGAAAACCACGAAGGAATAAGTAAACCCATAGAGCAAAACTTCCCGCCATTGTTCCCAGCCGAAAATCAGATTCGGATCGTAAATGCGGTCTTTAAGATTAAAGGCTTCAAGATTAGGGAGGAAGAAATGAACTACTCTGAGCACTGTTTTAACCGCGGGAGCCAAATTTTGATTTAAAAGCCATTCCACCTGTCCCACGCAATGGCCCAGAAAGATAGTAAACATGGAATAAAGCACTACCCCCACCATGGAGGTCCCAATCATCTGAAAGGTCAGGCCCAATGTGGTCAAAACAAACATTTCAATTAAAAGAAAAACAGAGCTATAAAAAAACATCGGAGAGACTTGTCCCCCGCCGACAAACGCGACTAACCCGGCAATTAAAAGGCCCATACCTAAAACCACTAACGAAATAACAGAAAAGAACCCCAACACTCTCCCCAAAAGATATTCGCCGCGAGTAATGGGCTTCGCTAATTGAAGATAAATAGATTTTTGTTCGAACTCTGTGTTGTAGGTGACGGCCAAACTCAATAACAGAACTAAAGTTCCTGACCATTCCATTCCCACCAAACCCAAATCCATAAATATTTTGTGTACTTCACCAAAACTCAGAATGGACAAAAGAAAGGCTAAAAGACAAAAGACAATAGCGCTCAAAAGCCAGATATAAAGCATCTTGCTTCGGATGAGTTCTCGGAAGGTAAAGGTTGTGACGTGAAAGATTCTTTTCATGAGGAAACCCTTTCTGAGGGGGTTGGTTGCTGAGCGCCGATCGTTTTTAAAAAATAAGCTTCCATTACTGAAGAGAGGGGTCTAACGCCCTTTGTTTTAACTTGCCGCTGGCTGAGAAGAGTTAAAGTTTCAGGCAAAACCAGTCCCGAAATTTGCATGCCGTTCTGCTCGGCGACTGATTTTTGAAATGGAACACCAGACAACTTTGAAGCGTCATGAGAATCAACGTCGACCCAGTAATCGATATTGATCGATGATTGAAGAACATCCGGCACCAACGCGACTTCCTTTAATTGACCATCGTGTAAAATTCCAATTCGGTCACAAACCCGTTCCACTTCGTCCATAATGTGGGTATTCAAAAATAAAGTAGTTCCCGTTTTTTTTAGATCAATAAAAATGTCGCGCATTTCTTTGTAACCAACGGGGTCAAGTCCGCTCATGGGCTCATCACAAATTAAAAGCTTTGGTTTTCCGATTAAAGCTTGTCCAATTCCAATGCGTTGAAGCATGCCTTTAGAATATCCTGAGACTCTATCGTTAGCGGCTTTGGTCATGCGCACTAATTCCAACACTTCATAAACTCTTTTGCTTAAGGCGGAACCAGAAAAACCGTGCAATGACCCAAAGTATTCCAACAACTCTCTACCGGTATGCTGTCTGGAAAAGTAAGGGAGCTCTGAAAGATAGCCAATTTGATTTCGAACCTGGCGGTCTGAGATTTTTCCGCCCAAAATGCTAACCGAACCATGAGTCGGCGCTAAAAAACCTAAAATGATTTTGATCGCGGTGGTTTTTCCAGCGCCATTAAGACCTAAAAGACCGAAAGCTTCTTTTTCAAAAACATCCAAAGTTAGATTTTTGAGCGCGTGCGTTACTTTGGGTTTGAGCCAAAAACCAGTTTTATAGGTTTTGGATAAATCTTTAATTTGAATCGCGTAAGCTGGACTGGTCATTAATTCCCCACCTCGACGTAGCTTTCTAAACGTTCAAACAAGGCCAACGCCGCCTGAATAGCCAGTGCGCTGGTTTTAGGATTCATTTTAGACGGCCGGTTTCGAGTTATAGCTGTCAACTCACCAAAATCACCTTCAGCGTGAATCTCATGCTGATTCAATGTCGCTTTAGGATCGGCCACCACTTGGACTTTCAGTTTAGCAGGTTCTTTTGAGGCGATCGCGGTAGTAGCGGCCACATTTACGTTGGCCGGAAACCTCTTAATGGCGCCCCAAACATCTCCCCGATAAAGATAAAAGGCGGATTTATTCTTTGCAAGAGCGAGTTTTTGAGCGGTGGTTAGCCCAGGTGCCCCCTCAAAACCTCGAGGTGGTTTGGTAGAAGTAATAGTTAGTTTTTTGATGGAACCAATTTGTCTGGCGGCTTTTAGCCCATCCAAACCACATAGTGCGCCAGAGGGAAGATATATTTTGGTCGTGTATTTTTTGGCCAATTGAGACAGCCGTTTTTCATTTAAAAGAAAAGCACCCGTGCTCATCATCACAATCGGTTTACGGTTCTTAAGCGCCGCTTCGGCGGTTGGAAGCGCGGCTTTGACTGAAGCGGCTTCCAAAACCCAATCACATTCAGAAAAAACATGAGAAAGTTGACCGCAAACAACCGGGTTTGATTTGAGCTTTTTTGAAAGTTTTGCCGCCGCTTCGGATTGAGGGTCGAAAAGAGCCGTCACTTTAAAAGACGATTTCTTTTTCTCGAGCAGCTCTGCCACTAGAGAACCAATCGCGCCGCAACCAACCAGCGCCAGTCTTCGACCGGGCCGGGATGCGCTCACTTGGTCGGCACCGCCGCCAGCATTCCATCCAGAGACTTCAAAGCTTTAACCCGAATATGTTCAGGAATCTCAATGGGATGTTTCAATTCCTTCAACGACTCATAAATGTCTTCTAATTGAGTCATCTTCATGTTGGGGCAAATCAAACCTTTGCTGGGCTGTAAAAAGGTCTTGTCCGGCATAGCGGTGCGTAAGCGATGGAGCATTCCCATTTCGGTGCAGATCACAAAGGTTTTAGCCTGCGAGGCCTGACAATAGCGCAGCATCTGCGAAGTCGAAAGAATGGCGTCAGCCATATTGCAAATGCTTTCGTTGCTTTCCGGATGAACAATCACTTCGGCGTCAGGATATTGCTGTTTCAAATCAATAATATCTTTAGCCTTCATGCGTTGGTGGGTCGGGCAACAGCCGGCCCAGAGGATAATTTTTTTCTCGGTTTGGGTTTGAACCCAACGGCCTAAATGCTGGTCAGGGACAAACAAAATTTCATCTTGAGGCATGGCGTTGACCACCTGAACCGCGTTCGCCGAAGTACAGCAAACATCAGCCATGGCCTTAATTTCAGCCGAGCAATTCACATAAGCCACCACCGCCGCGTTCGGGTGCTCTTTCTTTTTAGCCGCTAATTGGTCAGGCGTAATCATATCGGCCAAAGGACAGCCTGCTTCAGCCGCGGGTAAAAGAACCAGCTTCTGGGGGGATAAGATTTTGGCGGTTTCAGCCATAAAGTGAACGCTGCAAAACACGATAACATCCGCGTCGGTCTTGGCCGCTAAACGGGACAGTTCCAAAGAGTCGCCGACATAATCAGCGATATCCTGAACTTCGGGGCGTTCATAGCTGTGAGCCAGAATGACCGCGTTGCGTTCTTTTTTGAGTGCTTGAATACGGGAAACCAGTTCTTGATCATCCAAAAAGATATCGAGTGACATGGTCAGCCCCCTTTTTTAACTTTTGTAATCTTATTCTTGGCGTTCACATGAACCACCGTAGGGGCGTAACCCTTAGGCGGTAAATGCACAAAGCTTTCATAGGTCAACACGATCACCTGGTCGCCCGCTTCAGCGTGACGGGCGGCGGCGCCGTTTAAACAAACCACGCCCGAACCAGATTTGCCCACAATAGCGTAGGTTTCTAAACGATTGCCGTTATTGAGATTCAAAACATGTACTTGTTCATAGGGTTCGATATCGGCAGCCTGCATCAGCTTGGGGTCCAGCGTAATGCTGCCTTCGTAACGCAGATCGGTCTGCGTAATGGTCGCTTGATGAATTTTGGACCTAATGAAAACCCGAGCCATAAGATGCTTCTCCTTCAAATTGCCGAAAAGGCGTTGTTAAGTTGGTGAATTAGTGTAGCGGAAGGAACCTACGAAAAAAAGGGTATTTAACCTGCTTTTAACCCCTTTTGCCTGTTTTAAAGCACGATATTGTCGATAAGCCTAACATCATCGATAAAGGCCGCCAGCGCCAACATGGTTCCCTTTTCGATCCGCGACGCCGGTTGAAGTGTTTGGGAATGGACCGCTTCCAAGTACTGCAATTTAACCGACTTTTCTTCCTGAATAATTTTCTTAACCTCGGATAAAACCTTCGAAGTTTCAACCTCACCCAGATCAAATAGGCTCTTTCCCACTTTGAGGGATTTATACAAAATGGGAGCGGTTCGACGCCCAATTAAAGTTAATCTTTTATTCCTAGAACTCATGGCCAATCCGTCATATTCCCTGACGATGGGACAAATGACTGTCTCAACCCCCAAATTAAGATCAATGATTACCTGCCGCAGCATGGCTGCTTGTTGGGCGTCTTTTTGTCCCAGATAAAGCCGCGTGGGATAAACCGCGCCCAAAAGTTTAACCACGACTGTAGCGACCCCGTCAAAGTGGCCGGGACGGTAAGCGGCACAAAGTCCCTGTAACAACGAGCCTTCCACTTTTACTTTGGTTGAATAGCCTTCGGGATACATTTCTTTATCGGAAGGAGTAAAAACTAGCGCGACCTTTTCTTTCTCTAAAAGAGACAAATCCGCGGCTAGAGTACGCGGGTATTTTTTGAAATCCTCATTGGGCCCAAATTGAAGTGGGTTAACATAAATTGAGGCGACAACATAATCATTTTCTTTTCGGGCTTGGCGAACCAGCTCTAAATGACCCTCATGCAGAGCGCCCATGGTGGGTACAAACCCAACTGTTTTTTTATTCTGAAGCCATTTGATGGATTGCTTGTGAACTAAGGAAGGCTCTGCGATGTCTTTCATGGATCAGCTCTTGGGCGGAAACTTACCCGCGCCAACTTCAGCAACATATTGTTTTACCGCGTCGCGAATGGCTTCATGAAGTTTCAAATAAGCTTTGGCGTGCTTGGGATGAAAATCAGGCATCAATCCCAAAAGGTCATGCAGCACTTGCACCTGTCCGTCGCAATCAGGTCCCGCGCCAATACCAATGGTCGGAATTTTCACACTAGCGGTGATCTTTTTGGCGATATCAGACGGAATTAACTCGAGCACGATACCAAAGGCGCCTGCCGCTTCTAAGGCCTTGGCTTCTTTAAGCAACAATGCCGCCGATGCTTTATCTTTACCCTGCTGGTGATAGCCGCCAAAACGGTGAATTTGTTGGGGCGTAAACCCTAAATGCCCCATCACGGGCACGCCGTTTTCTACCAAGAATTTTGTAATTTCACTGGCTCTCGGGCACCATTCCAACTTCACTGCCTGAGCACCCGCTTCAGTTAAAAAGGCTCCGGCATTCTCTAACGCTTGTTCGGGCCCTAATTGATAAGTCAGAAAAGGCATGTCACCAATCACCATGGCGTTTTTAGCGCCTTTGGCCACCGCCTCGGTATGGTGAAGCATCTCGTCCAGCGTGGCTGACAGGGTGTTTTCACGGCCCAGCATGGTCATATTCAGGCTATCGCCCACCAAAATGGCATCTACACCCGCAGCGTCAACCGCCATGGCCATGGCGTAGTCATAAGCGGTGACAATAGACAACTTTTCACCCTTATCGCACTTGGCTTGAAAATCTAAAACGGTGGTTCTTTTCGGCATGAGAATTCCTCGGGTTATCGTTTGATGCTGATGGGCTGATAATAAACGGTGCCCTTGGTGACTTTTTCCATATGGGTTAACAGATCATCCAAATCAGCGTCGCGGTGCACAAAATCGATTTCACTGGTATTGACCACCATTAAAGGCGTGTCCTGGTAATGGAAGAAATAATAGTTATAAGCCTGATTCAGTTCGGCCAAATAATCACCGGTGATGTGATTTTCGAATTTGCGGCCGCGCATAGAAATACGTTTCAAAAGAACATCAGTGGAAGCCTGCAAATAAATCACGAAATCAGGTTTCAAGACATTGCCGGTCAAAATGGAATGAATCTGTTCGTATAGCTTCAGTTCATTATCATCCAAGGTCAAATTGGCAAAAATCCGGTCTTTCGCGAAAACGTAATCGCTCACAATCCCCTGTTGAAACAAATCGTTTTGAACTAATTCTTGTTGTTGACGAAAGCGGGATAAAAGAAAAAACATCTGGGTTTGAAAAGCATGCTTGCCCATGTCTTTATAAAAATCATGAATAAAGGGATTTTCAACAGCGCCTTCTAAAACGAGACGGGCGTTTAACTTCTTCGCCAGAATTTCGGCCAAGCTGGTCTTGCCCACGCCGATGGGGCCTTCGATCGCTATATATTTATGATGAAGCATATTGTTTTACCTGTGACCTATCTTTAACGTTTTCCAGCGCTTCACGAATCGTCAAATGACTCAGGGGCAGCTTTTTATCCGGGGCCAGTTCCGCCAATGGAACTAAAACATGCCGCCGGTTCAACA
>JABDGD010000017.1 GCA_013286205.1 Candidatus Firestoneibacteriota bacterium
AAAAAGGTACCAGCCCCAAAACCCTAAACCCCAGCCCAACAAAAGAAAAATACCTCTCCACCGTTCCCAGTTTTCTTCCTGGAGAATTTCCGCCTCGTCAGCCGCCAGTTCCTCAATATTACGCATGGATCTTTCGCCAAATCGCGGCGATCCCCTTTAAGGTTAAATCCGGCTCAATGTGCTTAAAAAGTCCCGTATCTCTAAAGACTTCACAAAAGCCGCCCGTGGCAATGGCTGGCGCGTTCTTTTTTAGTTCTTTGCGGATACTCAATAACAGTTCTTTAGTCGTGCCGATCGCGCCATGATAAACACCCGCGCGCACCGCTTCTTCAGTAGTACGGCCAATAGCAAATTTTACTTTTTCAAACTTCACCAGGGGAATCTTCGCCGTAAACTCATGTAAGGCTCTCACCGAAATACCCAGCCCCGGCAAAATCGCCCCGCCGTAATAATTGCCGTCTTGATTCACCACATCAAAGGTCGTGCCTGTTCCGTAATCGACCACAATTACCGGCGAGCCATAAAATTCCTTGGCCGCCACCGCGTTTGCCAAACGGTCAGCGCCCACTTGAGCGGGTTTCTTTAACTTTACTTTGACTCCCATCGGCGTTTGATGGGTCACAAAATGAGGGGCCAAGCGAAAGGCTTGTTTGAGAGCTTTTTCGACATTTTTATCCACGGGCGGCACCACACTGGCCACCACCACACCTTCAACCCCTGATATTTTCCGAAGTTTTTTAGCCCAACGTTGGGCCACCGGTGCCGATTTCAGCGCGGCCGTAGGAACGATTTCTTTTTTAAGGATCGTACTTCCCCGCATCAAAGCCGATACCGTACGGGTATTGCCGATTAAAACCGCCCAGATCATGAAAACCTCTTTTTCAATTTCAAAATCTCAATGTCGCCCGACAGAATGGTTTCAACTTGGTTCGACTTGTTTTTTACCAGCAAAAAACCCCGCGAATCCACATCCACCACATGGCCCTCAAATGACTGGGTTCCCTGCGTGACTTTAACTCTTTGACCCAGCGTCACCGATCGTTCACGCCACTCGACTAAAACTTTCGAAAACTCTTTTTCATTGACCCAACCATAAACCATTTCAAGACGCTTCATTAACTTTTGAAGAAATACTACGCGGTCCACCTGTTTTCCAGATGACCGATAAATACTGGTGGCCAAAGAACGAATCTCGACTGGAAAATCCTTGGTTGCCTGATTCAAATTGAGGCCAATGCCTAAAATGACTGTCTGCATTTTATCGTGTTTGGGGCCCATTTCGGTCAAAATGCCGCAGACCTTCTTACCCTTGAGCAGTAAATCATTAGGCCATTTGATTTCCGGCTTTAATCCATAGGCTTCTAGCGTTTGCGCCACCGCGACCGCCGCCGCCAAGGTTATTCCTGGAATTTCTTGAATCGAAACCTTGGGTTTCAAAACGATCGAAAAAGCTAAAGCCTTTCCCTGTGATGTCGTCCAGATCCGACCCTGCCTGCCCCGGCCTTTGGTTTGCGCTTCCGCTGTCACCAAGGTTCCCTCAGGCGCGTCATTGTTAATCAAAAGAGACGCCACGTCGTTGGTTGATGTCACTTCAGAAAAAGAATAAAAGGATCTACCAAACTTTTTGGTTTTCAAACCCTTCCAAAACAACTTAGCGGGAATGGGCTGGGCCTGTGGCATCAGCGGGGATAAAGCTCAATGGAGAAATCAATCGCGGGGGCCGAGTGGGTCAAAGCACCTGACGAGAAGCGGTCTACTTTGAGTTTGGAATAACCGCGGATATTTTTTAGCGTCAACCCGCCGGAAATTTCCACCTGCATCTTGCCCTTCACCAGTTTCAAAATACGGGCTAAGTCTTTGGGTGAGGTATTATCAACCAAAATAATATCGGCGCCAGCCCTTAGGGCTTCCTGAGCTTCTTCGAAGCTTTCCACTTCGACTTCAATAAACTCTTTCAGGCCGTACTTCAAACGGGCCGCCGAAACGGTGCCGTAGATACCCCCACCCAAATGAAGGTGGTTGTCTTTAATCAACACATGACCGGCCAGGTTATAGCGGTGGTTCTTGCCGCCGCCCACCCGAACCGCGTAGTGTTCTAATTGGCGGTAAAGGGGTGTAGTTTTGCGGATGGCATACAGACGAGGGCTACGGAGAATGTCGCGGAACTGTCTGGTCAAAGAAGCCACGCCTGATAAACGGCTTAAGAAATTCAGCGATACCCGTTCGCCAGCCAGCAGCGCCTGTGCGGGTCCTTGAAGCAAAGCCACCTTTTGTCCCGGGCGGACTTTTCCACCCTCGGCAACCAAAATGGCAACATGGCATTTGGGGCTCAACAGTTTAAAAATTTCCGCTACCAAAGGCAGTCCCGCCACCACACCCTTTCCCTTGGCAATCACTTCGCCGCGGGCTGAAAGGTTATTCGCGATCACCGCTTTGCTGGTGCGGTCATTCCAAGCGCCATCTTCCAGCAGTGCCTGGCGCAAAAAGGGGCGAAAGGATTTCCAATCAAACTTTTCTGGCATTTTAGTTTTCCAGGAACTTCATGTTGTTTTCAATGCTCACAATCTTGTCCTTCGTTTCCTGCAGCTTAGCTTTTTCAGCGTCGACCATTTCAGCGGGCGCGTTCTTCACAAAGTTATCATTGGACAACTTGCCCGTAATCGTCTGAACATACTTTTCGAGTTTTTGCTTTTCCTTAAGCTGTTTAGCCGCCTCAGCCTTCAGGTCAATCAAACCTTCAAGCGCGATATAAACTTCCCCGCCCTTCACCACCGCCAAAGCGGTTTTAGGAGGACGGCTATCGGTTGAGGATAATTCAGTGACCCGGCAGAGGGTTTTAAGCAAGCCCGTAGCCTGTGAAGTTGGATCAAACTGTACTGACGTGCCCTTGGTAAACAGCTTTAACTGGGCTGAAGGCGGCACATTGAGTTCACTTCGGCTGGTACGAATCGCCGTAATGACTTCTTGTAAGAACGCGAATTCAGCCAAAACCTTTTCATCCACCGGGTAATCTGCCGCGTTCGGCCAGGCGGCCTTCTGGATCGTTTCATGATGGCCCGGCAGCTTGTGCCACAACTCTTCGGTAACGAACGGCATCACCGGATGAAGCAAGCGGAACACGCCGTCAAACAACGTCACCGCGACCGAGGCGGCTAATTTCTTTTCTTCTGAATTAGCTTCAAGATACAAGCGGGGCTTAACCGATTCCAAATACCAGTCGCAAACCTCATTCCACATAAAGCGGTAAAGCGTTTGAGACAGTTCGGCGACGCGGTAGGTTTCATAATCCGGCGTCACTTCGGCAATGGTTTGCGACAAACGGGTCAGTATCCAACGGTCTTCCAGTTTCAACTTGCCCCAGTTCGATTTTCGCAAAGGCTTCACTTCGGTGCCGTCCGCCAAACCCATCAGCACAAACCGGGTGGCGTTATAAATCTTGTTCACAAAATTACGTGAAGACTCTAACTTTTGCGGCGTTAAAGCCACATAACGCTGCTTGGTTTCAATGCTGGTCAGAGTAAAGCGAAGAGCGTCCGTTCCAAACTTTTCAATCAGCTCGAGCGGATCCACCACATTGCCCGAGGACTTGCTCATCTTTTTGCCGTCTTTATCCGCCACCAGGGAATGCAGGTAGATTTCCTTAAAAGGAACCTTACCCATAAATTTAATGCCCATCATCATCATGCGGGCCACCCAGAAGAACAGAATGTCCCAGCTGGTCACCATCACCGAGGTGGGATAAAAGGTTTCTAAGTCCTTGGTCTTTTCAGGCCAGCCTAAAGTAGAAAAGGGCCAGAGACCTGAGGAGAACCAGGTATCCAACACATCCGGGTCTTGCTCAAATACCGTCTTCTGACATTTAGGACAGCTCTTCGGCATCTCCGTCGCGGCCACCTGATTGGCGCAGTTCGTACAGTTGTAAACCGGAATCCGGTGACCCCACCAAATTTGACGGCTGATACACCAGTCCTGAATGTTGTTCATCCACTTTTCAAACTCACCCCGCCACATCTCGGGGAAAAACTTGCTCTCACCTTTGTCCACTGCCGCCAAAGCTTTTTCGGCCAGGGTCTTCATACGCACAAACCATTGTTTAGAGTAATAGGGCTCGACCACCGTGTCGCAACGGTAGCAATGGCCGATATTGTTCTCGTGCGGTTCAACTTTAATCATGAAGCCCTGTTCTTCCAGGTCCGCCACGACTTTTTTACGAGCAACGAAACGATCTAAGCCTTTGTAAGCGCCCGCGTTATCATTAAGAGTTCCATCGGGATTCAAAATGTTAATGCGTTCCAACTTGTGGCGATTGCCCACTTGAAAGTCGTTAAAGTCATGAGCTGGCGTGATTTTCACCACGCCCGTTCCAAACTCCTTATCCACATAGTCGTCTTTAATCACCGGAATTTTACGGTTCACCAGAGGCACCACCACCGACTTACCCACCAGGCTGGTATAGCGCTCGTCCGTAGGATTCACCGCCACCGCGGTATCACCTAAAAGCGTTTCAGGGCGGGTGGTCGCGACTTCAATAAAGCTATTCGGATCGTCCGCATAGGGATACCGGATGTGATAGAAATTTCCATTGGAGGGCTTATGAATGACCTCGATGTCCGACAAGGCGGTCTGACAGCGGGGACACCAGTTGATCAGGTAGTAATCCTGAACGATCAGCTTTTCGTTATAGAGGGTAATGAAAACTTCTTGAACCGCTTTGGACAATCCCTCATCCATCGTGAAACGCTCACGGCTCCAATCACAAGAAGCGCCTATTTTGCGTAATTGACCCGTGATAATCTTGCCGTACAGTTCTTTCCATTCCCAAACCTTCTTCACAAAACCTTCGCGGCCAAAATCATGGCGGCTTTTGTTTTCTTTCTTCAGTTCCCGTTCAACCACATTCTGAGTGGCAATACCCGCGTGGTCTGTGCCCGGAAGCCATAACACGTTAAAACCCTGCATGCGTTTATAGCGGCTCAGTAAATCCTGCAGGGTATAAGTGAGAGCATGGCCCATATGAAGGCGCCCGGTAACGTTCGGAGGAGGAGCCACAATCGAGAAAGCCGGTTTCTTGCTGTCAGTAGAAGCTGTAAAGATGCCGGACTTTTCCCATACGTCGTACCAGCGGGCTTCTACGTCTTTGGGCTCATAGGCTGGGGGTAATTCAAATTCTTTGGGATCCATAAAAACTCGCTTTGTTTAAATTAGAAGGAATTAACGTTTTGCACTACGGGCGCGCCCAAATCGGCGCTGCCTAGGGCGTAATGACCCGCCAAAGTCTTGGCGTCTTTGCCATCCACCAAAACCTTTACCTGCTTAATCTCAAAAAAGTTTTGGCTCATGGTTTCGATTAAGGCACGGATAAACAAGACCTCTTCATAAAAACCCATCTTACCCGGCATGATTTGATCAGTTGAAATATCCACTACCGCCGTTCCCTGCGGGGTGAAGTAAAAGTCATTCAGTTTTAAACCTTCCGGCACCGGCACCTGATCTTTACCCGTGCGGGGGCCGTTTAAGAAAACCAAAAGCAATTGGCGCATTTGGTTAATGCGGGTTTTGCTTTGATAAATGGTTTCTTGCAGGTTAAACAGCTTACCGTTATCCATCTCAACCGCTTTGATATAAACCTTCATGGGTTTGTCACCTGTCTCAAACAAAGGCGTACTATTGGCGTTGTGGGCCAATTCCAAGGACTTCGCTTTACCGTGAAACTTCAAAAAGAAAAACACGCCAAAGACAATTAGAAAAAAGGCGGTAACCGCCATGGTCACTTTAACAACGGGGAATTTGGAGTTCATTTAGCCACTCCAGCCGTAGGCGTAGGCAGTTTCAAAACAATACCCAGGTTATCACTGACTCCCACCACCACTTTCAAAGCAAAGTCATCTATCGCGGTTGATTCACCGAACTTTTTCAGATCCGATGCCGAGGTGATAAACAAAGGTGTAATGACCACTGCCGGCTTAGAGATATAACGAAGACTTTGGTGCGGTAAACAGGCCACTTTGCCATTAGGCGAAACCACTTCGCCTGCCAAGCCCCGGCTATCCGAAAGGTCCGACATAGAAATATTCGCGCCTAATTTTTGGCCAATGTTGCGGGCCAGCTTAAGGCTGGCGTGATATTGCAGGGCGGTGATCGCGCCTAACGGTTGAATAGAATCAACGTCAGCCGTTGCGGACTGATTGGGTGGCTCCACCACAAAGAAAGGTCCTGTTTGGGTTCCCGTCCATTCCCTATCGGCGTGAATAGATAAAACCACCTTAGCGTTGGAAGTATTAATGGTATTGATTCGCTTTTCTGAATCCAGGTCATCGTCCGAAGTGCGGGTCATCAACACTTGATAACCGTTCGCCTCAAAAGCCTTACTCAACGCCTCGGCAATCTTTAAATTCCAGGTCTTCTCGACCTCAGAACCTTCTTTGCTGCCCGTGTCGCTGCCGCCATGGCCTGGGTCAATTACCACTTGAGGGCGCGTATCCACATCGGCCTGGGCAAAACCCCAGCTGAATACCGACAATAAAAGAATAAATAAAGACGTCTTCAAGTGAATACCCTTGTCATTGAAATAGTGACTGACGAACAACTATTTAGACAATGAACCCATCGCGCGGAACTTGTTATACCGTTGGTCTTCCAACTGCGCGGGCGTTAAACCCGACAAGGCCTTCAGGTTCTTTTCTAAAGCCTTCTTTAAGTTCTGGGTGGTGGCGTCGATATCTGTATGAGCGCCGCCTTCGGGCTCCGGCACAATTTCGTCCACAATCTTAAAGGCCAGCAAATCAGGGGCGGTCATCTTCATCAAGTCGGCGGCTTCCTGCATCCGGGCGCGGTCATTCCAAAGAATGGCGGCAAAACCTTCCGGCGAAATAACGGAGTAAATGGCGTTTTCGAGCATCAAAACCTTATTGCCAATCCCAATACCCAAAGCACCTCCGCTGCCGCCTTCACCGATAATCACCGCAATGACCGGGACCTTCAACTTGGCCATTTCCAAAAGGTTGCGGGCAATGGCTTCGGCCTGACCGCGTTCTTCCGCTCCCAAACCGGGGTAGGCCCCGGGGGTATCAATAAAGGTAATGATGGGGCGGTTAAACTTTTCGGCTAACTTCATCAGGCGAAGAGCCTTGCGGTAGCCTTCGGGGTGCGGCATGGCAAAGTTGCGTTTAATGTTTTCTTTAGTATCGCGGCCCTTTTGCTGGCCAATCACAACTACAGGCTGTCCGTTCAAATAGGCTAAGCCGGCGATAATAGCGTTATCGTCACCGAAGGCACGATCACCGTGAATCTCGCTAAAACCCGTAAAACACTTGTTAATGTAATCCATGGTAAAAGGCCGTTGAGGGTGGCGGGCCAACTGAACCCTTTTCCAGGCGATGGAATTGGATGTTTCCGCTTTAGCCTTGGAGGTTTTCTTTAGAATTTTCAATGGTTTAGGCCTTTCGAAAAAATGAGGGGCTTATTATAAGCAGTCCCGCCAAAAAGTGGCAACCACCGAACCCCTAAAATCTCTCACAAAACAAAGAAAAAACCGTCTTTTTACCCTTACGGCCGTGTTAACTTATGGCTCATCAAAACACCGAGGTTTTAGTTTGCCCATCTGCCGTACGGTTCTCATCCTTCTGTTTATCCTGATCTCAACCCTGGTCCACGCGGACGAGTTGGGCACAACCCTTCTCAATGTTTCATATGACCCTACCGGCGAGTTTTACCAAGAATATAACCAAGTCTTCGCCAAATATTGGAAAGCCAAAACCGGACAGGACATTACGGTTCACCAATCTCATGGCGGCTCAGGCAAACAAGCCCGTGCGGTTATCGAGGGTTTAGAAGCCGATGTGGTCACCCTGGCCCTGGCCTATGACATCGATGCCATAGCTCAAAAGTCGAAACTTTTACCCGCCAAGTGGCAAACCCGTTTACCCCACAACAGCTCGCCCTACACCTCCACCATTGTGTTCTTAGTTCGGCAGGGTAATCCCAAAAACATTCAAGACTGGGAAGACCTAATTCAACCGGGTGTTTCCATTGTCTCTCCCAACCCCAAAACCGGAGGAGCCGCTCGTTGGAACTTCTTGGCCGCCTGGGGCTATGCCCATAAAAAATATGGAACAGATGAAGCCGCCCGGGATTTCGTAACCAAGCTTTATAAAAACGTCACTGTGATGGATTCGGGTTCCCGCGGCTCCACTACTTCTTTCGCTCAGCGGGGTATCGGCGACGTATTAGTCACCTGGGAAAACGAGGCCTACCTGGCCGTCAAAGAATTCCCTAATGATCATTTTGAAGTTATCGCGCCATCCCTGAGCATCCTGGCCGAACCTTCCGTTGCCTGGGTGGACAAAGTAACTGAAAAACATGGCACGACCGTTTTAGCCCAAGCTTATTTGGGTTATCTCTACTCGCCTGAGGGCCAAGACCTGATCGCCAAATATCACTTCCGGCCCACCAAAACGAAAGCGCTCAGAAAATTCGCCAGCGAATTCCCTTCCATGCAGATGTTCACCATTGATGACGTCTTTGGCGGATGGAAAAAAGCTCAGGCTACTTATTTTGCGGATGGCGGTGTGTTTGACCAGCTTTACGACAAACACTAATCGGAAAAAATCATGAAAAACAATTTTCACCACCAAGGCACCAAGACACCAAGAACAGCTAATTTCTATGGCTTAAAAACCAAAGGTTCCCTTGGTGCATTGGTGCCTTGTTGGTTAAACAGCCTTTTTGTTTTGGCTTTTTGTTTTTTTATTTCCGGTTGTAGTCCCGATCCCGTTAACAAAAACCTGGCCCCTACCCCGCCCATGGGCTGGAATTCCTGGAACAAATTCGCCTGCGGCATTAACGAAAAACTGGTTCACGAAATTGCCGATGCCATGGTGACGAGCGGTATGAAAGACGCCGGCTATCAATATGTCACCCTGGATGACTGCTGGCAGTTGCCCGTACGCGAAAGCGGCCACTTGGTTCCCAACCCCGAAACCTTTCCTAATGGCATTAAGCCTTTAGCCGACTACCTGCATGAAAAGGGCTTAAAGCTGGGTATTTACAGCGACCGGGGCAAGAAAACCTGTGAAAACAAAGCGGGTTCTTACGATCACGAATATACCGACGCTAAGGACTTTGCCAGCTGGGGTGTGGACTATGTGAAGTACGACAACTGTAATGCCGCCTTTTTGTCGAATCAGGTTGAGGACTATAAACGTATGCGTGCGTGCCTCAATAACTGCGGCAGACCTATCGTGTTTAGCATTTGCTGTTGGGGATTTGTCGATTGGATGCCCGCCGTAGGCGACTTATGGCGCACGACCGGTGACATTAAAGACAACTGGGCCAGAACCGTTGAACTCATCGATACCAACGAACAATATGCTTCTTACTGTTCTACTTCCCATTGGAATGACCCCGACATGCTGGAGATCGGCAATGGCGGCATGACCGACGTGGAATACCGCTCGCAATTCAACATGTGGGCCATCATGGCCGCCCCGCTCATCGCCGGCAACGACCTCCGCACCATGACCAAAGCCACCCAGGCGATTTTGACGAATAAAGAAGTCATCGCGGTCGACCAAGACACGTTAGGTCAACAAGGCACCATGGTGGAATCCAGTGGGTTAAACTTGTTGGTTTACGCGAAAAGTTTGTCCAGCCCCCATGAAAAAGCGGTGGTGCTATTTAACCGCACTGACAACGGCAGCCCCATCACGGTTCATTTTAAAGTCATTGGATTAGGCGACGGTAAAGCCAAAGTCAGAGACCTTTGGACGCATAAGGATTTAGGAGAGTTTAGGGGCGAATATAAGGTCTATGTGCCCAGCCATGGATCGACGATGCTAAAAATCTCTAATAGTTAGTTTTTTCGAATCCAAATTTCCTGGTCGGCCACTTTTTTATGGGGTTGATAGTGTTCTTTAAGGTACTGATTAACCACCGGAAAACGCTGGGCATCTGGAATGTCGTCTATCGAAGAACTCCAATGGCTATTCTTATACAAAACCAGTCGGACCTTCTTTTGTTCCAAGCTATCCACCACTTGCAGCTGAAGAACTTTAGGGGACGCCACCCACAAACTGGGATAAGCCGTAGGGCAAGGTCTATTTAAAAGGTAATACCAGGAAGCGTCGTTCGAAAAGGCGAAAAATGGCTCTCCGGCTTTCAATTCCTTTTTCAGAAAAGAAACCACCTCGTTTTGGTTTTCGGAGATGAAAGACTCATCGCTCGTCTTTAAAGGAAAGTTTCTTTCCCACTGGTCATATTTAGCCAGCCGATAAAAGGTCAGAGTAACTAGAACAAATGCCAAGATTCGGGCGACCATCATCCACTTTGATAAAAGCTCTTCTTTCACCACCGGATCAAAGAATTTTAAAACATCGATGACAACTAAAAGAAAAACCCACAAGAAGTTATAGGCTAGGTGATCCAAGACGGGTCTTTCCAGCACATTACGGAAGCAAAAGAGCGAAAGCATGAGTAAGGCGGCTTGAACGCCATCTTCCAGCAATACAGTCGTCAACGTGTTTCCCAGGGACAATTTCATTCCCAAAGTCATCCTCAAGATTTTTTCGCTGAACCGATAGAGATAAAAAGCCAAAATCAAAAGTACAAAAACAAACCGGACATCGTGAATCGGATAGGACAACTCGTCGGTTAACAGCTTGTACCGGGGCAGATCCACCAATACAAATTGAGCGAATCCCGAATAGTTCCATTTCAAAAAATACCCGAGGCCGATCAAACCCGTAACGCAGCCAACCAAGCTCCCGGCAGCATAGCTTTTAATAAAATCTCGTTTTTTCCTAAAACTGAGGAGAAACCATACCGACAAAATGATTCCGGCCGCCATGAGATAGAGTCCCCTATCCACCGAATGAGCCAAAGCCAGCCACGGTGCCAGCGTCAAACAAAAGACCGCGAAAGCGGACTTTAGCTTATCTTTACCCGGCTCATGACTTTTGATATCTTCCAGAACAAAGAGTAGGGCCAGCAAAAAAACCACCGAAAGCAGATCCCTGCCCGAAATAATGATCCAATCAAAAAGCGAGAACCAGAGCTCCCACTTCATAAAAACATTAACAATATTCTGTGGGTCATGAGGAATGATGAAAGGCTCTATCAGCGTGTCGTATAGAAAAGGTACAGAGAAAATAGCCACAGCCAAAAGAGCCACCAAGGCAAAAACGTGCTTGGTTGAATAGTATCGGCCCAAGAAGAATGCTAAAAGCATCCAGGTCATGACTTTTAAAGCCGATTCAATTGTCCGCTGGGCTCCTATGGATTGACCAAACCAACTAAAAGACAGGGCCGAACGTTCCGGATCCTGAATAACGCCATGAAAAAAGAAAAAATCACGGTAAGGCACCTGATTGTCCATGAATGAAATGGCGGTCCCCAGGGACTCACCCTCATGGAACTGATCAAAGCGGCCAAAAGCGTGATAGGTCGGAATGTTGAGCGCCAGCAAAAAGGCAAAGCCCGCCAGGAATAAATTAAACCCAGAAAACAAAGACGTCTTCCCCATCTCCGGAGCGCTCTTTTGAGGAAGCCATGCCGGAATCATCTTTTGAAACTTTCTGGGCATGAAAAAATAAAGCACGGACAAAAACAGTACCGGGAGAAGAATAAAAACCACAAAACGCACGATGTCGTTATAGGGATTTAAACCCAACAATGTCGGCGGGCCGACCACTTCCAGGGGATTGGAAAAAGGCAGAACAATGTGGTTCCAGGCCGCATATCCCAGGCCCGTTCCGGCCAAGAAAACCAGACTTAACAAAACCCAATAAAGTTGTTTCTGGTTTTTCATAACTATCTCTTCGCTTTATTAAGATTGGCCAATTCATCGGTAAAAAAAGCACTGGGGTAACCATATTTCAAACCGCGTTGAGCTACATAAACCGCTTTTTGAGGTTCGGCACCCGTATCAAAAGCGCCCAGCAGTTTCTGGTCAAAGCAAGATTCCAAGAAAGGGTCTTTCCCAACCGCTGACCGCTCACTCAACAACGCGGTTTCATATTCTTGAAAGGTCATTTGACGGGAAGAATATAACATTTTTCGGTTCACCTCTTTGAAGACGTGATTCGCCAATTCCCACTGGGCAAAAGTCTGTTTGTCCTTTTCGCTGTAAGGAATAATGCCTAAACATTTATTTTCGTAAGAATCCGGCAACCCCTCCGATAAGTCGTACCACTTCCCTTCGGCAAAACGCTTGCTCAGGAAAGGTTTTAAATGACTGGGAAACATCACAGCTACCCAGGTGGATTGAGCTTTTGACAATGATTGATTTCGGTCGACATTAAACGAATAGGTTGCCAAGTCGAGTGTCCGGTCAAAGTTTCGAGTCACAAAGTCTGTCAAAATTAGACCTGGACCCTTTTCCTGCTGCTGGCTTTCCAAAATCTCGAAGGCTCTCCAGCGCTCTAGTGATTTAAAAGGCCGCCATTGGATGCCCGGCACGGCCCAGATTTGCCGGTAAACCACGAAGAGGTGGTAGGTATCGAGCGAAAGAGATATTAAAAACAACGCCAGAAACACTTTGCTCTTTTTTGGAAACTGATGAAACAAATCTGAAATACCTATAGCAGTGATCAAAATCACCAAAGGCAGCATGGAGATAATTCGGTACATCTCAAAGGTTTGGGATAACAGCCCGGGTAATAACAAGAACGGAAAGGAAAACAAAACCCATCGCCACAGGGTGTCTTTCCACCGGCCTATTAACCCAATGAAGCCAAATATAAAAAAGGCTCCGGAAACGGGGTTCAAAAAACCTCCCCAGAGAGGCCGGTAGACGAAACCTGATGGATCCGCGCCCCAGAGGAATGAAGTTAAATAGCTCAACGAATTGAACCCGCCAGCTACCCAAGCGTTGTTATGTCCCACGAAAAGCAAACTTTTAACGTACTGCCATGCCCCATCCTGCCAAAATACCAAGGCGAGTGGAATTAAAAGAGCCACCTCGACCAAAAATACTTTGAGCAAGCTGCTTCTTGTTTTCTGTTCACGAAACCCCAGCCAAAGAAAAAACAAATTCATCCACGCCCAGTAAGAAGCCCAATAATAAAAAGAGCAGTAAAACCCCAGCGCCAGTCCCACGCCCAGTAACAATGCGAGACCCAAGCGCTTGTTCCCCGTTTCAGACTTGAGCATTCGGCCGACTAAAACCAAAACCACCAATTCCAATACAGGAATCGCTCCACCCCCGCCAGGGATGCGGCCTACCAGGAGCGGCCAAAAACTAAAAGCCGCGATCGAAGAACAAAGAATTGAAAATGATTTCGAAAAATATTCTCGGGCGGCGAAATAAGCGAAAAAGACAATCAAAACAGAAAGGAGAGCCGGCAAAAGAAAAAGACTAAAAAGCGAAGGACCAAAAGCTTTAAACAAAAGGACTTGGGGCCAAAAGTTGATCGCTGGAAATTTGATATAACCAAACAACAGGTTCCAGTTCCACTTTTCATAAAGATCCAAGGCATAGGCGCCAAACCAGCCGTCATCGGTTGAAGGCCAGGTCGAAAAACTGGATAAACGGGAAAACCTCAAAAAGAACATCAAGAACGCGAGCACAGCCAAAACCCAAAGACCCAAACTCGGCGCTGAAAAATTTTTATTGTTATTTAAAGTTGGTTCGAATTTCAGAATTTGAAAAGCCATCAGCACAAATGGCGTTAAAAGACCGATTAGCCCAATGAGATTTTTTTGCCATAAGGGCAACCCTGAATAAGCAACAAGGCCGTTGGACAAAACGAATGCCCCAAAGACCCACCATAAAATATTTTTTTGTTGGGCTTGAACAGATTGAATCACGGAACTTCTAGCCAAATGACCGCAAGGGGTGGTAACGACATAACAATCGAGTTGGGCAAACCATGAAAGGCCATATCGGTCGAGTTAAGCCCGCCGTTGTTGCCAAAATTACTGCCGCCATAAATGTGCGAATCGGTGTTCATCACTTCTTTGTAATAACCCGGCTTGGGCACACCTACCCGGTAATTGGTTCGAATCACCGGTGAGAAATTGGCCGCTACCAATATCTGACGGCCAGTGGAGGGCGACTTACGCAAAAAGGCCACAATGTTCTCATCCCCATTACTGGCGTCCACCCACTGAAAACCGGAAGAGTCCACATCCGCTTCCCAGAAGGCCGGGTTTTCTTTGTAAACCTTGTTCAAATCCTTCACCAAATCCATTGAGCGCCAATGATCGGCCCATTGGGTTAAATGCCAATCCAAACTTTGGTCGTGGTTCCATTCTTTAAACTGTCCAAACTCGCTGCCCATGAACAAAAGTTTTTTGCCCGGATGCGCCCACATATAAGCCAACAAGGCGCGCAAGTTGGCGAACTTTTGCCAGCGGTCCCCCGGCATTTTGTCGATCAAGGATCCTTTGCCGTGAACCACTTCATCGTGTGAAATAGGCAAAATAAAGTTTTCACTCCAGGCATATAAGAAACCAAAAGTCAGGTTGTTGTGGTCGTGTTTTCTGTAAATGGGGTCACGGCTAAAGTAATGAAGCGTGTCATGCATCCAACCCATATTCCACTTAAAGCCAAAACCCAGGCCGCCTGTATAAGTAGGCCGGCTGACACCCGGCCAGGCAGTAGATTCTTCCGCGATCATCAAAACGCCTGGAAACTGGGTAAAAGCCAATTCATTTAATTGCTTCAAGAAGTGAATGGCTTCAAGGTTCTCACGGCCTCCGTGAATATTGGGAACCCATTCTCCTTCTTTGCGGCTGTAATCTAAATAAAGCATCGAAGCCACCGCGTCTAAGCGAAGACCGTCGATGTGATATTCAGAAAGCCAAAAAAGCGCGTTCGATAAAAGAAAGTTACGGACTTCGTTTCGTCCGAAGTTGAAAACGTAAGTGCCCCAATCCGGATGCTCCCCTTGTTTAGGATCCAGATGCTCATAAAGCGCCGTGCCATCAAAGCGGCCCAGTGAAAAAGCGTCTTTGGGAAAATGCGCGGGTACCCAATCCAAAATCACACCGATACCCTGCTGATGCAGATAGTCGACTAAGAATTTAAAGTCATCAGGCTTGCCAAAACGGGATGTGGGCGCGAAGTAAGAAGTAACCTGATAACCCCAGGACCCGCCGAAGGGATGCTCCATAACCGGCATAAATTCCACATGGGTGAATCCCATTTCCTTCACATAGTCACCCAACTGGTATGCCAGTTCTTGATAGGTCAGGGGCCGGTTGCCCTCTTCAGGGATGCGGCGCCAGGATTCGAGATGCACTTCGTAAATGGATAAAGGTCTGCGCAAACAATCGTGCTTGGCTCTTCTTTCCATCCACTCTTGGTCACGGAATTGATATTTGGATTCGTAAATCACCGAAGCGGTCAACGGCGGATGTTCGGTGGCAAAAGCGTAAGGATCGGCTTTTAAAAGACACTGACCGTTCTGGGCGTGAATTTCAAATTTATAGTTAGATCCCTGCTGAAGTTCCGGAATAAACAATTCCCAAATGCCCGAGTTACCCATACAGCGCATGGTGTGCAGACGTCCATCCCATCCGTTAAAGTCGCCCACCACGCTGACACTTTTAGCGCCCGGCGCCCAAACCGCGAAAGAGAAGCCATCCACGCCCTGCCAGTTTTTAAAATGAGCGCCCAACTTTTCATGAAGGCGGGCATGATTACCTTCACCCAACAAATAGAGATCAACTTCCCCTAATGTTGGCCAAAAAGCATAAGGATCCCAATAGGTGAAAATGCGGTCTGATGAATATTCTACTTTGACACGGTAAGGACCTTGATGACCCGACTCGGGGATAAAAGTTTCAAATAGGCCAGAGCTGTTAAATTGAACCAGTTCCACTTCTTTACCTTCAAAGAGAACGGTTACTTTTTTAGCGTTAGGACGAAAAACCCGGACAGTTAAACCGCCATCATCGGTATGAAGGCCTAAAAAGGAATGGGGGTCGCGGTGAGAAAATGACAAAAAGGATTCGAAAGCCTCTTGGGGCGTTAGGGGTCTTGTTAGGGTTGACTGCTTCTTTTTGCGGGGCGGCATGGAAACCTGTCCTCAAGCAGAATCGGACCACTAGATTAACACAGACTTACACTAGCTTTATGACATTCACAAAAACTATCCGACTAACAATCCACTCATCGTGGCTTTCTTGAGCGCTTCTTCATTGATACCGATTAAATGCTCGGTCTTAAGTTCCAGCAGATCGGATAACTCAGTCAATTTTTTAAAATCAAAAGGCGCTTCTGCCGCTTTGAAAACCGCTTCCTGGGCCAGATAAAGGCTCGCCGACAGTCCTAACTTTTTGGCCAATTGAACCACGGCAATCGAAGCCCTGATGTTATCCGCGGTCGGCTTTGCCATGGCGCCCTCAACGATTTCAGTAATCAAGTTACGGAAAGTATGTTCGGCCACGAAGCGGTCAATCTGGTAGCCGTGCTGGGTCACCCCATCCGCCAACTCAATCATGTTGCGGTAGGCATCGGGGTCTTTAAACCATTCTTTTTTCTGAATTTCTTCCTCGAACAACTTACCAAAGGTAAATTCGGCCGCAGCTTTAATTTCTTTCGGCAGTTCAAACCCTACAGATTGAAGCATTTCCAAGTTGCGGCGGTTGTCTTCATACAGGCGCACATATTGTTCAGAGAAGTGATCGACAAGGGTTCCATAAATATCTTTGAAGATTCTTTGTTTGTTCTCAGGCAGCAGCTGTTCCACACCAAACTCTTCAGGGCCAAATTCTTCCTGCATGACTCTTAACAATTTGGGCAAAGACACCGCGTAGAATTCCTGCCAAAGCCGGTTGGCTGCCTTATCGTAGTTTTCTTTGCGGATGAAAGGACGAATGGCGCCGTAAAAGTCGATGCCGCCTAAGTGAAGGCCGGCGAAAGCAAAACGGAAATGCTGGCGGGTCATGGCTTCCTGCAAAAACACGTGGCCTGTCATCAACTTAAAGCGGCCATGCTCTTCTTTGCGGGTATCTTCAAGTTGATAGATAAAACCACCCGCCTGGCCTTTATCTAAAGTCTGATTCACCAACGAAGAAATCGCCAAATGGGCCACCACGCCTTGCGGACGAACGCGGGTGGGTTCGGAAAAGCGGCGGTAGACATCGGCTCCGTTGCCATATTCAGGAATGTTGCTTTTCGCTTCGGAGAGAATTTCCAAGAATGTATTTTCGGGCGAGGGATAACCCAGCGTTTCTAAAAGGTCAAAAATGCGGGCGGCATATTTCAGCACTTGAGTAGTTTCGATACCGGAAATTTCATTAAAAAACCAGGCACAGCTGGTGTACATCAGCATGGCGTTATGTTGAATTTCTAACTGGGTCAAAGCCTGCACAATTTCCAGCTCGGTTAATTCCCTGCCCGCGTGCCTTTGTAAAAACTCTTTGCGGGAAGCTTCCGGATCCAGAATCAGTTGAATGTATTCATTGCGGGCCCCCCAGGGATCAATAAACAATTTTCCCCGCTGTTGCTCAAAGAAATAGCTGACGGTGTCGCGCACATGGTCGAACGCGTGGCGTAAAGGCCCGCGCCAGGCCTGGTTCCAGCCTTCCCGGGCGCCGGTTTGACAGCCGCAATCCCGGTACCAGCGTCCCACACCGTGGGCGCAGCTCCAGGCGGTTCCATTACCATCGGGGCCAGCCTTAATCTCTACTTCGTGAGTAGGTTGGTTCTTTTCCAAATAGGCCGCGTAATTAGTGACCCAATAGCCTCGGTTGGTCGCTTCTTCTTCCAGGGCATAGGCCAAACTGCGGTCGCCGAATTTGGTGTGATGTCCGTAGCTTTCGCCATCGGTAGCGGTTTGAACAATGCGGCCCTCGCCTCCTGGCACCCGGGCAATGCGGTCAATGAGAGATTGGCTGGAGCTGAGCGCGCCTTCAAAAGCCACGCCACGGGCAATGCCCTTGTCGTAAAAGAAAATATCTAGATGCCTGCCTGAGCCGTCGCGGTGGAAATAGCGGTAAGGAACACCCGGGTCAATTGAACCATTAGAGACGTCATGCCAATCGCCGCCTGACATGGGCCGAACCTTTTCAGCCTGTTCGGGCGAGAGAATTAAAAATTTCATACCTTCATCAATTAAAACGGAAAGTGTGGCGTCATTGCAGGCGGTTTCGGGTAGCCACATGGATTCGGGATCGCGCTGAAAGCGATGTTTAAAGTCAGCTATACCCCACTTCACCTGGGTCAAACGGTCGGCGTCATTGCAAAGCGGCAGAATGGTGTGGTTATAAGCCTGGGCGATGGCGTTGCCATGCCCGTTGTTACGCTTGGCGCTGTTAACATCCGATTCTAAAATTCGTTTATAAGTGCCCGGATGATAAACCTCCATCCAAGACATGAGCGTGGGCCCAATGTTGAAGCTGATGTATTCGTAATTGTTAATAATGTTTTCAATCAGTCCGGTTTTCAGGTCGAAAACCCGGGCAAAGGCATTAGGGCGGTAACACTCGTAATAAACCCTATCATTCCAGTTGGGATAAGGCTGGGCGCTGGGTTGGTCATCAATCACGCCAGTCCAGGGATTTTCCCGGGGCGGTTGATAAAAGTGTCCGTGAATCACAAGTGCGGTCGACATGGAACCTCGATGTTGATATGCGTACCAGAGAGTAGATTTTAAACTTAAATAACCCGCTTGGGGCAACAATTGATGCACTAAAAGCGGTCAGCTTTAGATTTTTAATATGATTTTGGGGTCATTAATACAAGGATACAAAATACAGACGATCCTGCTATTCCACGATCATCCCGGCAGCGACCGTATTGTTGGTCAGTTCATCAATCAGAATAAAGTTACCAGTGTTGCGGTTTTGCGAGTAAGGATCGAAGTAGAGGGGTTTTAAGGTTTGAATCTTCACCCGGGCAATATCGTTCAGGTTCAACTGCTCAACCTTTTCTTTTTCCAGGCTGTTAATGTTGGTGCGGTATTCGATTTCGGTGACCATAGCCTTAATGGTTTGAGTCGTGTGCTTAATGGAGTACTTCTTCTTCAAAGACAAAGGCTCGCTGACCATCCAACAAAGTTCAGCCGTAATCTTGTTAGAGGATTTTGGCATATTATCCGGGTGAACCAGCATATCGCCTCGCGAAATATCGACTTCATCGGTCAAACGCAAGGTCACTGACATGGGCGGAAAAGCCTGGTCTAACTCACCGTCAAAGGTATCAATCGACTTAACCGTCGATTCAAAACCTGAGGGCAGAACCTTAACCTTATCCCCTTTTTTCACCACACCAGAGGCTACCCGGCCCGCAAAACCACGGTAATCCAGGTTAGGGCGCAATACGGTCTGAACTGGGAAGCGGAAGTCTTTTAAGTTCTGGTCATGGCTAATCTCAACCTTTTCCAAATACTCCAGAAGAGTCGGGCCCTGGTACCACTTCATGTTTTCGCTGGGCTTCACCACGTTGTCGCCCTTGAGAGCGGATATCGGAATGACTTTAATGTCTTTGATCCCTACTTGCTTGGCAAAAGCTTCGTAATCTTTTTTGATCTTTTCGTAAGTTTCTTCGGAAAAGTTCACCAAATCCATTTTGTTAATCGCGACAGTCACGTGAGGAATACCTAACAAAGAGGCAATAAATCCATGACGGCGGGATTGGGTCATCACGCCATTACGGGCATCAATAAGAACAATGGCTAAGTTAGCGGTCGAGGCACCCGTCACCATATTACGCGTGTATTGTTCATGGCCTGGGGTGTCAGCGATGATGAATTTGCGGTTAGCCGTAGCGAAGTAGCGGTAAGCCACGTCGATGGTAATGCCCTGTTCGCGCTCAGCGGAAAGACCGTCCGTGATAAGCGCTAAATCGATGTCTTCCCCGCCCCGCTTTTCAGTTGTACGGCGAATGGCTTCCAACTGATCTTCAAAGACACCCTTGGAATCAAATAAGAGGCGGCCAATGAGCGTCGACTTGCCGTCGTCCACCGAACCGGCGGTGGTAAAACGCAAAAGGTCCATCTTGGCGTAGTCGAGTTGGGATTTGGTGTCGATGGCCATTAGAAATAGCCTTCTTTTTTCTTTTGTTCCATGGAGCTGTCGGAACCATGGTCGATAATGCGGTTTTCGCGCTCGCTCTTACGGGTCGTAATCAGGTCGGCGATAATACCGTCCAAATCAGTCACATTTGATTCAATAGCGCCCGTGCAAGACATACAGCCCAGCGATCTAAAACGCACCGGCATTTCTAAAATCTCGTCGCCTTCCAAGATAGGAATATGGGCTACCCATGGAATCAAAAGGTTTTTGCGTTTGATAATTTTGCGCTTGTGGGTGAAGTAAATCGGCACCACCGGGATATTCTCCATCTTCACGTACATCCAGATATCTAGCTCGGTCCAATTGGACAGCGGAAATACGCGGATCGACTCGCCTTCATTCAACTGAGAATTATAAAGATCCCACAATTCGGGACGTTGGTTTTTGGGGTCCCACTGGCCAAACGCGTCACGGAAGGAGTAAACCCGTTCTTTCGCCCGTGACTTTTCTTCCTCGCGGCGGGCCCCGCCGAAAGCGGCGTCATAACCGTATTTATTGAGACCATCCAACAAGCCCTGGGTCTTTAAGAGACCGCAGCACTTTTGAACACCATACTTAAAGGGGCTGGTCCCATCGGCGATAGCGGCTTCGTTTCGTTCCACAATCAGCTTGGCGCCGATATCGGCGATAAACTTGTCGCGGAACTCGTACATTTCTGGGAATTTATACCCCGTATCCACGTGCATCAGCGGGAAAGGGATTTTGCCGGGCGCAAAGGCCTTTTGGGCCAAACGAACCATAACGCTCGAGTCTTTACCCACCGAGTAAAGCATGACCGGGTTTTTAAACTCGGCCACCACTTCACGGATAATAAAGATGCTTTCCGCTTCTAGTTGTTTGAGGTGAGATAAGGTTTTAGCTTCCATAACCGGTGACATAGGTTCCTGATCGTTCTTTTAATCATTATGGGATATGGCACAAGCCAAAATCGAGGGCTTGTTTGCCAAAAAGCTCAACAAAAGTACACTTTTTCGGGTTTTAAGACAACAGCAAAGCCATAATCTGGTCTTTTAGCCTTTAGCGCAGTTTAAACACATAGGCGAAGGGAACGCCTTCCCTTTCCACTACGTGAATGATTTTTCGCGGATCAGCCTGTGTCTGGCGATTCCATCGCGTATTGGCGATGAAATAATCCGCTTGAGCAAAATCCGCCCACTTCATGTTTGATGAAAAATAATGGGCCGATTGAAAGGCCGATCCTTCAGCGTTCACTTGGTAAACCTTTTGAGGATCCTTTATCTCGTTGCTCTTCAGCCACTCCACCGCTTCTTTATAGCTGGTTCCCTGGTACTCGGTCTCGAACTTTCCCGCCGCGCCCTTCAACCCGCCAACCGTTTCATTGAAGTAGGTGTATTCATAAGGATGCAATTGAGTCATATCCCAACCTACCATCAGCGCGTTTATCCCTACGACCACGGCCAGCAACCACTTTAATTTTGAGTCACCTTGCATCCACTCCAGCAAAACCAGGCTGGCTAAAACCGAAAGAATGGGTTCCAAAAAAAGATAGTGTCGGACACCATCATAAACAGTGGGTTTCAAAACCAAATAAAGCACCGCATGAAAACCCATCACCAAAGTCAAAAAGGTTCCAAAAGAAGTACGACTCTTTTTAGGCAAGCACCAAACGCTTAACAAAGACAAAACCAAAATAAAGACAGGAGTTGAGATAAAAAACCAAACCGGTAAGTAAGACCGGCCTAATTCGGCGCCAGGTATTTCCCGGCCATTAAACAAAACTGTCATATTCCAGGGAAAATTGCGCGCCAGTTCCAGCAGCCGAGCCCCATGGGCCAAAGGACTTTCACTTAAGAAAGGCCATGTCGCGAACAATACCAGAAGCACCACACCCAACAAGAAAGCCGTTCGCCAGGCCAGAGACAACAATCCCTTTTTAATTTCTCCACTCAAAAAATTTTCATAAAGTTCAAAGAGAATGTAAACTGCGATCAAACTCAACCCTAACAACCTCACGCCTGTCGCGGCACCCATCACCAGCCCAAGAACAATGAGAAGAATGAACTTCTCTGAGCGGCGCCAGTAATAGATCAACCAAAGACAGATGAAATAAAGAACCGCAAACGGCATATCTTTGGGATTGTTAGACCACTCGCCAAAAAAGCGAGGATTGAGAATTAGAAATAACGGACCCAACAACGCCCACCAGGGATTGACGCAAAAAGGTAAGACCGCCTCAAAACCCACCACCAAAGCAGCTCCAGCGAACAACAAGTTGGATAAATGAAATCCGGGAATCGTCAGTTTTTGATTGAGGGCGTAAAGCGCCATGGGATAAAGGTGATCGTAATGCGGGCTGCCCGGCGCGGCGGAATCTTCGTGAAGAATAGCTTGCGGATGGCCAGTCACATCTTGGTAGAGCCAGTAGCCGCCCATATAGACGATGTACTCGTCCCAACCAATGCCGTAATCCTTATGCTTGAAACCGGCGAAAAGAAGATAGCCGACAAGAAATAGGGCTAAGGGGATTCTTTGACGGAAGAAAGCTTTGAGGCCTTGGTTCATTTCCCGATTTTAGCGCAATTAGAGCGGGAAAACGTGAAAAGCCGTAATGGCGGCGTAAACATCCAGCCCGTCTTTAAAACCGCTAGCTAAGGCCACCCCTTTGGGCACCTGGGCGAAAATGCTCTTCCCTTCGCCGATATCCAAAAGATACTCGATGACTGTGCCTTTAAAGCGGGTTTTCTTAATCTTGGCTTTCACCTGCAGGGTTTCAAATTGCTCGGTCACGTAAACGTCATGCGGGCGGAAATAAATGCGGACCTTTTGTCCCTTCGTAAACGAAGGATTGATTGGAAAACGGAAGGGACCCCAGACCGCTAAACCCTTTTCAGTCACTTCGGTATCTATATAGTTGGTCTCGCCCACAAACTGAGCGATGAAATGGGTGGCCGGATGATCGAAAATCTCAATCGGCGTGCCGTCTTGTTCAATCTTGCCGTGGTTCATAATCAAAATGCGGCTGGCCACTTCCAGTGCCTCATTCTGATCGTGAGTGACAAACAAAGTAGTTACTTTGCTTTCTTCATGCAGTTTCAAAATCCAGTCCCTCAACTCTTCGCGGACCTTAGCGTCTAACGCGCCGAAGGGCTCATCCAAAAGAAGCACTTCGGGGCTGGGGGCCAAAGCGCGGGCCACCGCTACACGCTGGCGCTGACCGCCCGAAAGCTGGGACGGATAGCGTTTTTCAAAACCTGACAACTGAATCAGGCTTAGTAAATTGTGAACTTTTTCACGAATCTCCGCCTCGCTTTGATTGCGGACTCTTAAACCAAAGGCAATGTTTTCATAAACCGTCATATGTTTAAACAAGGCGTAATGCTGAAAGACAAAGCCCACATTGCGTTCTTTAGCCGAAACAAAAGTGGCTTCTCTGCCGGTTAAAAGAATCTCACCCGAGTCGGGTATTTCCAATCCGGCGATCATACGCAGCAGGGTGCTTTTGCCCGAACCCGAAGGCCCTAAGAGCGCGACCAAAGAGCCACTTTCCAATTTCAGGCTGATATCCTGAACAGCTTTAAACCCATTAAAAGTTTTGTTTAATTTTCTTACTTCAATGCTCATAGGGTCGGCTCACTTTCCAAAGATGAGGGCAAAACTTCTTTTTCCTTCTCGTACCGGGCGCCAACAAGAGCCTTGGCGATTAAAGTCACCACCGCGAGGAAAGTTAAAAGCGACGCGACCGCGAAGGCCGCCGTAAAGTTGTACTCGTTATAAAGAATCTCCACATGCAGGGGCAACGTGTTCGTCAACCCGCGGATATGGCCCGAAACTACCGAAACCGCTCCAAACTCACCCATCGCCCGGGCGTTGCAAAGAATCACTCCATATAGAAGGCCCCATTGGATGTTCGGCAGGGTGATTTTCCAGAAAATCTGCCAGCCTGTCGCGCCCAGTACTAAAGCCGCTTCCTCCTCATCCGAACCCTGCTCCTGCATCAAAGGAATCAGTTCCCGGGAAACAAAAGGAAAAGTCACGAAGATCGTCGCTAACACAATGCCCGGCACGGCGAAAATGATATGCATGTTATGGTCAATAAACCATTTGCCCCAAAGGCCCTGCAGCCCAAACAACAGCACATAGATTAAACCGGCGATGACCGGCGAAACGCTAAAAGGAATATCAATCAGGGTAATCAGAAGATTCTTACCCCAAAAATTGAACTTCGTAATCGCCCAGGCCGAAGCCACACCGAAGACCGTATTAAGAACCACTGAGAAAAAAGCGCTGATCAAAGTCAATTTGATCGCCGAGAGGGCCATCGGATCAGTCACGGCGTTGAGATAATATTCCAAACCCTTATCCAAAGCCGAGCCAAAAACTTCCACTAAGGGCATGACTAAAAAAAGAGCCACAAACAAAACACCCACACCAATTAGGCTCCAGCGCACCCAGCGGGGTTCAGTCAAAGCCCTTACCGGGTCGGTCGCGTTTTCGCCTTTAAGACTCACAATTAAAGTTTCTTTGGTCATTTCATCCTCAATGAATCACGCGGTGCTGGCCCGCTTTATCTTGTACCCAGTTAATGGCCAAAAGTAGGGTGAATGAAATAAAGAGCATGACCACCCCAATAGCCGTAGCCCCGGCGTAATCGTATTGTTCCAATTTGGTGATAATTAAAAGCGGCGTAATTTCGGTTTTCATCGGCATATTTCCCGAGATAAAAACTACCGAACCATACTCCCCCACCGCGCGGGCGAAGGATAAAGAGAATCCCGTAATCCATGCCGGAATCAGGCTGGGCAACACCACTCGGGTGACCGTGTACCAGCGGGAGGCGCCCAGGCTCAATGCCGCCTTTTCGATTTCCGGATCCAAGGATTCCAAAACCGGTTGAAGAGTCCTCACCACGAAAGGCAGACCGATAAAGATGAGCGCCAGCGTGACGCCCAACGGTGTATAAGCGATAGAAATACCCAGTGGTTTAAACAATTTACCGATCGAGCCGTTCGGCGCGTAAATAGCGGTCAAAGTAATACCCGCCACAGCGGTGGGCAAAGCGAAAGGCAAATCTACCAAAGCGTCCACGACGCGTTTGCCGTAAAAATCATAGCGAACCAGTATCCAAGCCACTACCGCGCCAAAGATGGAATTGATGACCGCCGCGATTAAAGATGCCCCAAAGGTCAACCTATATGAAGCCATTACCCGGGGCGAAGTCACCTCATCCACAAACTGCGGCCAGGTCAATGTTGTGGTTTTCAAAATCAAAGCCGCCAGGGGCAATAGAACAATCAGGCTTAAATAGGTCAGTGTAAACCCCATGGATAAGCCAAACCCTGGTAACACTCCGGTCGATTTAAAACGCATGATCTTCCTTAATTTCTAATTCAAAATTCATAATTTAAAATTGTCTTTTTCCTGCCACGTATAAATCAGCTCACGAATCGCCTGAATGGCCTCTGACGCGTCCTCGCCATCGGCAGAAAACTCCAGTAACGTACCATAAATAGCGCCCAGCGTTAACAAGTCCAACAGGCTTTTTGCGTTCACAACGCGGTAGCCATTTGAGACAACAATTTTGCATTTAAACTGGTTGGCCAAACGGGTTAATTCGGCGCCCGACCGCAAATGAAGGCCCAACCGGTGCAGTACGGGGATCTTTTCGATGATGCTCATAGTTTTATCCTTTGTCGGCAAAAGCGGATCAAAACGATCCGACGCAGTGAGTTCCATAGGTTCCTCCAGGTTTAAAATTGAGCGCGGGAGAGTGTCCCTGTCACTTCCCGCGCTGGATATCAGCAAAACCGGCCGTTCTTTGTCCAACACCCTTCCACAAGTTATTTCGTCTGGTAAATCTGATCGAAAACGGCCCCATCAGCGAAAAAATCAGCCTGGGCTTTTTTCCACCCGCCAAACACCTTATCAATCGTGAACAATTTGATTTTCTTAAACCGAGAAGCATAACGAGCCTGCACGGATTTCAAACGGGGACGGTAAAAGTTTTTCGCGATAATTTCCTGCCCCTCAGGTGAATAGAGCCATTTCAAATAGGCCTGGGCCGCTTTTTCGCTATGGTGTTTTTCATCGTTCTTATCAATCCAGGCCACCGACGGCTCGGCCAGAATACTTTCCGACGGTGTGATCATTTCGTAATCCGACGAACTTGATTCTTTCAACAGCAAATAAGCCTCGTTTTCCCAGGTGACCAGCACATCGCCGATTCCCCTTTGGGAGAAAGTGGTTGCCGAGCCGCGCGCGCCAGAATCCAAGACCGCGACATTTTTATAATATTGCGTCACAAATTCTTTGGCCTTTTCAGAAGAGCCAAAATGATCCAAGGCGTATCCCCAGGCCGCCAAAAAGATCCAGCGGGAACCGCCGCCCGTTTTGGGATTAGGCATCACCAGTGAAACGCCCGGCTTCACCAGATCATCCCAATCCTTGATCGCTTTCGGATTACCCTTGCGGACCAAAAACACAATGGTGGAGGTATAGGGCGAGCTGTTGTTGGGCAGACGGATCTGCCAATTTTTCGGCAGCAGTCCGGCCTTGGCAGAAATAACATCAATGTCGTTAGACAGGGCCAGAGCCACCACATCCGCTTCTAAACCCTCAATGACCGCCCGGGCCTGCTTTCCCGATCCACCGTTTGAAAGGTCGAACGAAAGCTCCTGTCCTGTTTCTTTCTTCCAATGCTCTCCAAAAGCCTTGTTATATTCCTGAAACAATTCCCGGGTGGCGTCATAAGACACGTTGAGCAAGGTCAAAGGCTTGCCGCCGTCCGCCAAAGCTTTTCCCGACCCCGTCAAAAATAAAATAACGGCTAAACTTAAAATTCTCTTATTCATGTTTCACCTCGCGAGAGTAGTGGAGAGGCTTAACCTCTCCACCTCCATCCATAACTTATTTAGGCTGATAAATCTGATCAAAAACAGCGCCATCGGCGAAATAAGCTGCGTGCGCCTTCTTCCAGCCGCCAAACAGGCTGTTGATGGTAAACAACTTGATCTTCGGAAACTGCTTGCTGTACTTCGCGAAGACCGCTTTATCGCGGGGGCGGTAATAATTATGCGCCGCGATTTCCTGGCCTTCCTTCGAATAGAGCCACTTTAGATAGGCTTCCGCTACTTTGGTCGTGCCGTGCTTTTGCGCGTTCACATCCACCACTGAAACAGAAGGCTCACCCAAAGCCGAGATAGAGGGATAAACAATCTCGAACTGGCCTTTTCCCAACTCATTCGTCGCCAGATAGGCTTCGTTCTCCCAGGCAATCAAGACGTCGCCGATTCCCCGTTCAACGAAAGTCGTAGTGGAACCGCGGGCGCCTGAATCCAATACCGGGACATTTTTATAAATCTTTGTCACGAAATCACGGGCTTTAGCCTCGTCGCCCGTTTCAGTCAACTTATAACCCCAGGCTCCGATGAAGGCCCAGCGCCCGCCAGCCGAAGTTTTGGGATTAGGCGTTATAACCTGAACGTCAGGGCGGGCCAAATCTTCCCAATTCTTGATGTTCTTGGGATTGCCCTTACGCACCAGCAACACCACCGTAGAGGTGTAAGGCGCGCTGTTATAGGGCAGGCGCTTTTGCCAATCCGCCGTCAGCAAATGGCCTTTTTCAGCCAAAACATCGATGTCATAAGACAAACCCAAAGTCGCCACATCGGCTTCCAAACCATCCAAAATAGCCCGGGCTTGCTTACCCGAACCACCGTTGGAAACATCCACCGTCACATCCTGTCCTTCTTTTTCTTTCCAATGGGCCGCGAAAGCCTTGTTGTACTCCTGGTATAACTCGCGAGTCGGATCGTAAGACACATTCAACAATTTGACCGCGTCATCCGCCGCCAGCGCCAACGAAACCTGACCCGCGAGTAAAGCGAGAGCCAACCCTGCCACTATTATTTTTTTAATCATGACCTGCTCCTTGTTTTAAAAGCTGTCCGGCCTTCCGAAGAAAGCCGGATTCCCCATTAACTGCCTTTAGATAGAAAGCTGCGATTGAATCGTAACCACCTGCCACGCTTCGACGCCGTTATACAAATGGTCTTCCCAGTTGGCGCTCCACTTCAAAGAATCTTTGTTTTGGAACCAGTCCAGACCCACCGTAATCGTGTCAAATTCGGAGTTCCAAGTGCTTTGGCTCGCGATCAAATTACCAGCCTGATCAAAGTTGTATCCATCCCAGCGGGCGCCCAAACGCAAATCCTGATAGCGATAGCTGGCGGTTAAATAATAAGCCGTCGGAGCGATTTGACCCGCCGGAGTAACGAACGACTTGGTGGCTGCAACCGCCGCGACCGAAGGCGTCCAGGTGCTGTCGTTGGCGCTGCTGTTATCATTAGTGTTCAAACCACCCGAAATAAACTCAGCCTGTAATTTGAACCCGTTGTAAATCCAGCGGCCTTCAAACCCTAAACTCCAGCGGGCACCGTTCACTTCCCAGCCGTCATAAGCTGAAGCGCCGATGTAAAGATTCTTGTCATAAGTAAACCCAATTTGAGCGGCCAAATCTTTGTCTACATTGTTATCGGCTGTGCTTTGACCAGAGCCTTGAATCGCCGACACCACATACTCTCCAGCCACTGGGCCCAGAGGAATATCTTTACCGGCCAATTGCACACCGATATCACGCTTGTTGCCGAAGGAATTAGAAAGATTCGAAAGATTGTTGAAATCCGCGTCATTCGAAGCCCAACGACCTTCTAAATCTTGAGCGTATTTATTCTGACCCAGGATCAGGGTCGCATAGGGGCTATAAGCCACTTTCACATAAATGTCCTTCACCAAAGTGAAAGGATTAACGTTACCTACGCTCGCGCCCAAACCGTTCTGCCCGGCGTAAGACAAAGCCGTTCCACTGGTAAGACCCAACCCATTAAAGCTCGCTTGAGAAGGATCGATTTTCACTAACCAGGAAACTTTCGGGTCGGTACCTAAAGCCGAACCCAGTGAAATTTCAGCGCGCTTGAACGAAAAAGCGTCCCACTGATTTTTCGAGGTGTTGTAGTCCGACGTACCAGCCAAAGTCGACCCATAGCTGTCATGTGTATACCAGAACTGGATCAATCCATTAACTTTCACATTGGATTTTTCCAGCGAATTCAACCGGTTATTCAAAGCCTCGATATCCGCCACCGAAACCGCCGCCGGCGTATCCTTAAAATCCGGGTCTTGCTTGGGCTCATCGTCCGCCCAAACATTCGCTCCCGCAAAACTTAAAACCGCCGCCGCTAACAACCACGCTAATTTCAGCTTTTTCATTTCAAAACCCCTTAATTTATTTTCATTTTTATCGCGGTTGAATTTCCGCTGGGGTCCTCAAACAAAAAATCCCGGACCCCGCTATCATCAGCGGGCCGGGATTATTTTTAGATAATCACAACGCCGCTTTAGCCCCGCTTCCCCTTTTAAGTCTTGCGACTCAATTGGAACGGTGGGGGCAAGTTGGTCATTAAATCCCACCGTTAAAATGTCACTTCGTCAGCTCTGCACAGCCTTTCTTTCAATAATTCAAAATTTAAAATTCATAATTCAGAATTATTTCTTATTCGGCTGCGCGGTCAACCGAAGGTAAGGCTTCACCACCTTGTAACCCTTCGGGAAACGTTCTTTCAATTCGGCTTCATCCTTCAAAGCCGGCACGATTACCACATCCTCACCGTCTTTCCAGTTGGCGGGCGTAGCAACCTTGTAGTTGTCAGTCAATTGCAGCGAATCAATCACGCGCAAAATCTCGTCAAAATTGCGGCCCGTGCTGGCCGGATAAGTAATCGTCGCGCGAATCTTTTGCGCGCCGTCAATGATGAAAACCGAACGAACCGTGGCATTCACCAATGAATTTGGGTGGATCAAGTCATACAGTTCAGCGACCTTCTTGTCGTGATCCGCGATGATCGGAAAATTCACTGTGGTCTTTTGGGTTTCGTTGATATCCGGAATCCAACCCTTGTGGGATTCGATGGTATCGACCGAGAGCGCGATGACCTTGACGCCGCGTTTTTCAAATTCAGGCTTCAATTTGGCGGTTGTGCCCAATTCGGTGGTGCAAACCGGAGTGAAATCCGCCGGGTGAGAAAACAAAACAACCCAGTTCTTGCCAGCCCATTCGTAAAAGTGAATCGGGCCTTCGCTGGAATCCTGCGTAAAATCTGGTGCCGCGTCGCCTAGTCTGAGTGACATAACAGCCTCCTTGAGTCTTAGTGCGGTCCATAAAATAAAAAACCCGAGACCGCTTTTCGGGCGGCTCGGGTTTCCGAATGAGGAAATCTTGTGCCGCTTTAGCCCCCAGTTCACGTCCCCTTTTCGGGGATGTCCGGTCGGGGCAAGTTGGTCAGTTCTCTTTTAAGAACCGTGGAAAGAGCCTAATACAGCTCTTTCGCCAATTAAAGCCACACCGGTAAAACCCTGCAAATTCAACACATTTAGCCCAGAAACGAAAAAACCCGGGCCGCTTTATCAGCGGTCCGGGTTGGAGAGATTCTCTAACTCATTTACCGCTTTAGCACCCTGTTCGTTCTCTTTCAAGAATCACGCCGGGGCAAGTTGGAACTTAAAGCCCGCGTTTGCTACTTAGAGAACTATACGACTAACTTTTTTTCATGTCAACCAACAATTTATTTTTTCACTGATAAACCAAATCATTTAAAACACTAAGAAAAAGGAAGCCGGGTTTTCAGCCCGGCTTCCTTTTCAACCCACACAACGACTAAAGAATGCTCAATCTTCCGCCAAAATTGAACACAATGCCGGGATCCAAATAGTAATTGTAGTACTGAGTGTTTAACAAATTATCCACGCCCGCCGACAGCGTAATGTCATTAACCTTGTAACGAAACTTCAGATTCAAAGTCGAGAAGGCGTCATAGCTGCCCTGCACTCCCTTAATCGTGTCCACATTGTTCGCGGTTTGAAATTCAGCATCGTGATAGGTATCCCAAATCGAGATCGCCCAGCGGTCCAAGTTAAAGTCCGCGCCCACGTTAAATATGACCGGTGAGACAAAGGGCAGCTGCTGACCCACCGAGGACGGCAAGGCGTTGTTTTGAATAAAGCGGGTATTAAGCACGGTGGTATTGCCGTAAACCTTCAGGAACGGAAATACCTTTTGTTTAATTTCAGCGTCAAAGCCCTGAATATCCGCCACACCCGCGTTTTGATATTGAGTCGTCGTGAAATTACCCACAATCGTCGCGTTGGCGTAAATGATATTGGTAAAATAGTTGTCAAAGAAAGTTGTCGAGATCGTAGTCCCTGTCGGGAACTGATATTCCCCGCCCACTTCCGAACCCAAATCCTGCTCCGGCACCAAAGACGGATTGGCGATCGATGCGGAAGTAGCTGAGCTGGCAATAGTCGTCAACTCTTGCGGCGTCGGAGGATTGAAGGCCGTTCCAATGGACGCTCGCAAGCTGCCATTCTCATCAATTTTGAAAACCAAACTGGCTTTCGGATTAAAACTCACAAAGGAGTTTTGCGCGTAAGAAGTCGATGTGGAGGTAGTGGAGTTATAAATTTGAATATTGGTGGGATCCCAATAATCCAACCTGGCACCTAACACCAACGTCAAAGGATGGAATATTTTCCACTGGTCCTGGGCATAAACACCCGCGATGGTTTCCAGCAATCCCGTATCCGAATTAGGAACGGTCGTACCCGAATTGATGTAGGTCCAATTGGAATAATTCACCGTGTAAAGATCGGTAGTGACATGTTCAAAAGACAGGCCGGCGGTGATTTGGTGGTTATCCAACTTCCAATCCAGCTGCCCGTCCCCAAAAGCCTGCCAGTTACCAAACCAGGTTCCTAAAATCTGACCCACGACTGGCCCCCCGAAAGCCGTGGTCGTTGAGGTCGGTAGCGCGTTTTCGGACTGCAAATGCGGCCCATCCGTATAATCCCCGCTCACCGTAAACTGCAGGTCTTTGTTGAAATCGTGCTTATATTGCAAATAAGCCGCCACGAAAGAATTCTGCCCTGGCGAAGTGAGAAACTGGGATTGGGTGACTTTTAAAATATTTCCTGTACCCGCCACGGAGACAGCCCCGCTGGAAACCGTATTAGCGGTGGTCGTGTCGTTCAAATATGAAGAACCAATTTCGCCCGTCACATTACCCGTGGGTTGGTCCCAGTAAGAAGCATTCAACAACAGACTCAAAGAATTATCCTGGTCAGGCGTCCAGTAAATTTTCCCGGAAATATTATCGTTTTCCAAAACGGTAGGCGCGGTGAGGCCGATATTATAAATAGGCGTGCCCGTGGTTGTGCTGGTGAGCTTGGCTCCATTGACCGTATTGTTCACCACAATGGTCGCGGCCACTGAGGCGGCCACCGGCGTGGCCTGAATATATTGGTAATCCGTATAGCCCGCTGTCGAGCTGTTTTCGATTCCCACAAAAACCGCGAAGGTCTTATCGATTCGTTTTTGGTAATCAATATCTGTGGTGCGCTGATTGGTGCTATCCCAATTTTCGGAGAAATCAAACTGCTCACCCACCGGTACTTTCGTAATGACATTAATCACACCGCCCACGGCGTCTTTACCGTAGAGGGAGGAAAAGGGCCCTTCAGCCACTTCCACATGGTCGACTAGAGGCGTTGGAATGCGATTCCAGAACACCCTTTCGTTATAAGCCTGATTAAACGGAAAGCCGTCGACCGCCACCAGATTATTGTCATAACCCGGAATACCCCGCTGAATAACCGTGACCGATTGGCCTGCCTGGGCATTGCGGGAAACTTCAACACCCGAAACCGTGCCCAATGCGTCGTCAAAATAGTTCACATCCTTATCCTGGATTTCGCTCTGGGTGATCAGTTCTACCTGAGCGGGCGAATCCAAAATTTTGGATTTAGTTTTAGTGCCGGTTACTACCACGGCGTTGAGTTCGTAATCTGGAACACTCGTCGCCTGGGCCTGCTCCGTACCCACCGGGGTCGGACCCGACGTTTTCTGAGCTGGGCTGGGTACAGCCTCAACTTTTTTAGTCTTGTGCCGGTGATGCGTCGGCGTCACTACGGGGGTTGTTACTTCTGTCGCCAAAGTTGTCGGTTCAGGCGTCGCTTGAGCCAGCGCCCTATTTGCCAACCCTGCCAAAGCGATACCTAAAACCACTACTAATATGTCTTTAACTGTATTTCTCATTGCTGATCCTTATTTTTTAATAACAACCTCAACCCACCAGTTGAAACACAATGGGCAGAATCACCTCGCAAGCTACCGGCGTCCCCTGCAAGTCATAAGCCGGGGTAAAAATCCCGTTCCGTACTTTGTCCACCGCGAATTGATCCAATTCCTCATAGCTGCTCCCTTTTAAAAGCCGGGCTTCGCGCACTTTGCCTTCAGAGTCGATGCGGGCCAGCACCACCACTTTTCCAGCGCCGTTCAAGGATCGAGCTACCGCCGGATAACTATCCGGATCAATCTGGTTTCCCACCCATCGGGGTTGATGAGCGGTTTGGGCCGCCGGCACCCATGAATTAGCCTGTTCGGGTTCGGCTTTTTCTGACTCGGCCTTTTTAGCCGAGTGCGGGTGCTTCTTGCTCGGAATGATCCACTCATCCGCCTTTTGGGCCGCCGCCATTTGAGAAACTTGTAAAGTCGGCAGGCTCATATCCAAATTCGTCAGTACGGTTTGGGAGTGGTGAAAAAGAGAAAAATAGAGAAGTCCCACCACTAACCCATGCGCGGCAAACGACAGGCCGGTGTCTGTCGTCAAATTGCTTTCGAACTTGATGAGTTTCATAGCCGCCTCCTACTTTTCAGTTGCCAGGGCCACCTTGGTGACGCCCGCCTGTTTAATCACATCTAAAACATTCACCACTTGCTGATAAGGCAGTTTGCTGTCCGCCGCCAGGGTGACCCTGGTGTTCGGGTTAAAGCTGACTTCCCTTATCAAAGCGGCCTTCAAGTTATCCGCCGTGGTTTTGGCGCTTTTAAAAAGCAATTCACCCTTGTCGTTAATCGCCACTGACAGGCTGACCGTAGTCGAGGTCTCCGTGTCCTGCGTTTTAGGGATATTTATTTTCAAACCCTGTTCCGACACAAAGTTGGCCGTGACCATAAAAACAATGAGCAGCACCAGCATGATGTCCACCATGGGGGTTACGTTAATGCCTGTTACGGTGCCGTCTTCGTCGATGTAGTTCGCGCTCATACACCCACCTCCTCTTTGCTAGTCCGCTTCACCGCGCGGCGCAGGTGGCCTTCGCTTTCGTCTTTGAGATAAACCTGAAATAGATGAATAAGGCTTTGCGCATTCACCAGTTTCTTTTTGAGCTCAGTTTGAAAAATGTTATTAGCGATGACTGCCGGCAAAGCCACCAAGATGCCGAAGGCGGTGGCAATAAGAGCGGAGGAAATACCCGCCATGACCACCGAAACGCCCGAACTGCCATTGAGCGCCAGATCGTTAAAGGCCTTAATGACGCCCAACACCGTGCCGAAGAGGCCGATGAAGGGGGCGTTATTGCCCAGCGTGCCGAGCACAATGAGGTTTTTATCCAAGCGGCTGCGCTCCAGCACCAGCCTGGAAGTCATGGCCTCTTCCACTGAGGCATAGCCTTTAAACAGATGGCTTAACCCGGCGGAGGCCACCCGAACCTCCACCCCCTGGCCGTTTTGCACCAGGTCTTTCGCTCCGGCCAAATTGCCCTTTTCCAAAAAGCCGGTGAGCTTGTCGATAAAATCGGGAAAATTCACCTCGCTTTTACGGAATACCTTCCAGCGTTCAATAATGACCCCCACCGAAAAGATGCTGGCACCTAACAACAACCACAAAACCCACACGTCGCCCAAAAGAGCTAACTTCTTAAATATTTCCGTCATGACTTTCTCCTTCGTCTCAAAATAAAAAACCCGAACCGCCTTAAGAGCGGTTCGGGTTTTGAGAGTTCTCATTGCCGTTAAAACCGCTTTAGCGCCCGGTTCTTTCCGGTTCCCCGAAGGGACTCGGAAAACGGTCGGGGCAATTTGGTAATCAACGCCTCACCGTTTGAAACACATCTCATTTTCACTACCCACTGCTATTGGCCCCGCGCTTTTGTGCGCAGGGCCGCCCCCTTCTTTAGAATCCCGACCCGCCCTTCAGATAAGACCAGCCTTGCTCTTGACGACGAACAACCTCAGCCACTCCTGAATCCACCACTGTCACATAGGAAGCCAAGTCCTTCGAAGTTAAATGATGACTGTCGCAAGTATGGACACAAGCGGCGACCTCATCCCCCGAATCCGAAAGGGCCTTCAATTGGGCCACGATTTCCGGATCTTTACTGGTAAGCAGCTCCAGTCCCTTTCCATGGGTCACGATCTCGACTTGAAGCCCCCCATCCGGCACTAGGGCCAGCTTGAGATTCTTGATGTTCCCAAAAACGCCTTTCCACTGGTCTACTCCGTTGAAGTTGACCTGGACCACAACGTGGTGTTTCACCTTCTTAGTTGGGACCTCCGGCGCGACCTCTAAGCCCGAACCCGTATCTGCCTTGACCTGAGAACCACCGAACAAGACCCAAAAAACCGCCAACAAAATCAATAAATGTTTTTTCATTTCACTTCTCCTTTTTAAATGGCCCGAAAAATAAAAAACCCGGGCTGCTTTAAAAGCAGTCCGGGTATAAAGGTTTCCCTATCACTCGTTTACCGCTTTAGCACCCTGTTCGGTCCTGGTTCCCGTAAGGGGTTCAGAACCACGCCGGGGCAAGTTGGATTTAAAGCCCGCGTTTAATTTTTAAAAGCATACATCTAGCATACATTTACGTCAACAGAAAATTTAAACCTAGGCTAAATATTTTATAAAGGCCTCCCGCTTCTGGTTTTGTTCAAACCAAACTTTCGACTGAGGGTCTTTTAATTTGAAGTGCGTGATGAACACCGCGACAATCTGCCGGCCGGGATAGTGTTCAACCTTGCCGCGGATATCAAACGGAACAAACCCGCTGGTTTTAAAAACACCCTCGTCCCAATTTCGACGGACTCCCAGCCAATTTTGCGGCGGAAGCTCGATGAGGCCCTTCAGGTACTTCACTCCCCAGTCAGACACCAAAACGTTCTTATGTTTTTGAATCACCTTGAAGTCTTTTAAGGCATCCTCGGTCAACTGAACCCGCACCTTGATTTTCGGCATAATTCCCCCGTTTTACTTTATTTCACCGGATTTCGAGGGACGACCAGACTGCGTCCGGGGCTGAAATAAAAAAATCCCGAGCCCCCATCGAGCGGGCTGGGATTATGGGAAACCATGATCACATCCCCGCTTTAGCTCCCTGTTCGCCAGAATCCCCATTAACTGGGAAATCTGGCCCGGCCGGGGCAAGTTGGAAAAATTAAAGCCTCGCCGGAACTGCTCAAACAAAAAAACCCAATCCACTAAAAGCGGATTGGGTTTACGAGTGTCATAAACTTCGTCCGCTTTAGCCTCTGTTCATTTAACCCACTGTGGGTCAAAAACGCCGAGGCAAGTTGGAACTTAAAGCCCGCGTTAATGTGTGCTGAATGTATGCTAAAAAACAACCCCTGTCAAGCGCCAGTTATCACTTTCGCTTCTTTTTTAACAGCGACTCCGCGGCGATCGTTTTCCCTTTGGTTTTATGAACGATGTGCTCAATCTCAGCCGTTTCACGCGCCGACGGTTTAACAAACTTTAACTCCGAATGCTCAGAAACCACTTTGTAAACTAAATCGGATATTTTTTTAGCCAGGGGGTGATGGCCAAACTCTTCTTGAAGGGTTTTGGTCACGGCGTGATCGATAAACTGGTTCACACTTTTGAAGTGGAGCTTATTTTTAACCAGACTTTCCAGCTTACTTTTACCCATCCGAGGCCGATAACTAATGACGCCTTCCATTGAAACCCTCCGTTACTGCGACTCTAAACGGGTCAATTGTATGCGTTTAGGCGTACTTTGCAAACAAACCTTTGTGACAAACAAAAAAGGCCGCCCCAGAAGGAGCGGCCTTTCATTTAACTTCACTACCAAACTATTTATTTATGCACAATCACCGCAGAGCCAATCTCAACGATGGAATAAGGCGTCGTTGATACATCGCCAGAGATCGTCGTCCCCGTGGCGCTTTGGTCATAGTTGCCCGCCTTGAAGTAGAACTGGTCTCCGCTCACGGATGAGCTAAGCGTGTGCGTGAAAACCACCTGGCCATTGATAGTCACTTGCGCCACACCGCCTGTCAAAGACAATTTGTAAGTGTAGGTGCTATTCATGGGCCAGGAAACGTAGGTTTGAGTGGGGTAACCACCGCTGCCTTTGACCTCTTCATAGAAGACCTTGAATTGACCAGCGCTCTTGGAATATTGCATCTCGATCAAGGTGCCTTCGTTGTTGTTGAAGATCTGGCCGATCGTGGTCGTATCCCCATTGATCTTGGTGATTTTTCCAGTAATGGTCATGGTGTTAGTGCCGCCAGTACCCCAGGTGCTTTCCTCATGCATTTCACAGCGAGGATGCTGGGAACCCGAAGTCGTAATACCTGGATTCACGTCCACAAAAGCCTGCCATCCATCTGTCGCTTTGTAGAAATAAGTGTCCGAATTACCGGCTTCTAACCAGGTATTCGCGCGGGTCGTCGGGCTAGTGCCCGAACCGCTCGGCTCCTGGAGATACCATTGCGAAAAGTTGATATTCAGGCTGGTCTGCGCAGTCGGCGTAGCGGTAGGCGGCACCGGCGTGGCGGTTTTGGTAAAGGTGTTGGTGGGCGTAAAAGTATTTGTAAATGTATTGGTAGACGTCGGCGTATTAGTAATAGTGAAAGTATTGGTCGGCGTACTGGTATTAGTCGCGGTAAAGGTGTTAGTCGGTGTATTTGTCCAGGTGGGCGTATTGGTAACGGTCGGCGTGTTCGTCCACGTAAAGGTGCACGTGAAAGTCGAAGTCAACACTGGCCCTGGCTGTGGAATAATCTGAATAGCATCGATCTTAGCGTTATTCGCCGTGGCCGGTCCCAGATTAATGGTCATGACTCCGCCTGACACCGTCACGTTATTAAATACCTCATCCAGCGCTTTGTTTTCCGCACCAGAGATGGCGTAAATATCAAAGTTGTTTAACACCGTGTTGCCGTTGATCGCCACATTAAAAATACGGCCTCCCGGAGCGGTGAATTTGTTTTCCATAAACTTCAAGGTCACCTGGTAAGAACCATTCGGCAAAGGAAAACTGTAGCTGAAAGGATTGCCATAGCGTTGGTATTGGTAAAGCGCCGGATCAGCTGTGCCAGCCACCGGCGAGGTTGAAACACTGCCCACCGTACCGCCCACAAAATCCTCATCCGCCGCCCAAACATTACCCAGGCTGTCCGTATAAGCCGATCCTCCGGCATGCACGCGGTAGCTCGAAATCACAACAGCCGTAGCGGTTGGAGTAAAGCTCGGCGTAAAAGTCGGCGTCGGAACCGCGATGGAAAAGTTAGTGACGGTTAAGTTTCCAACCCCGCCAGTGCCCACAAAGGCTCCGTAGTTATTCAGGCTCGACGCGGCGACTCTAAATTTAAATCCAGTTCCAATTACCTTCGAAGCCACTCCGGGAGAACTCACCGAAATGTCATAAGTTTGAGCGGCCATGTGCACCAAGACGGTGAAACTGTAGGTGGTTCCAGCCGTATAAGGAATGGCGGTGCTGGGGCCGGAATAATTGGGTATCGATCCGTCATAGGCATCGATATCACCTGAGGGGTTAAAGCGAATCAGGTTGGCAAAGCTGGCGTAAGCGGTTTGAGCTCCGTTCGACAACGCGACAATCGCGTTGGTCGGCGCGCCCGAAACGGAAGCGTTAAAGGCAAGGGTAAAGTCGCTGGTCTGGGCCGTAAAGCTGTTGTTCACCCAGGCTCCCCCGGCTGTGGCGGTAGCAGAGGTGCTGGTCACATTGGCCACACTCGCCACAGTGACGTTACGGTTTAAAGTGGTGTCATTAGCGCTAGTCGGGCTCAATCCAGTCTTACCGCATCCCGTGTACAACATCGGAACCATGGCCGCCAGAAGAAGCATTCTGATGAAACCCAGTTTTTCAAAGGTCGCTTTTTTCATGCCCTCAACTCCTCATTCAAATGAAATCGGATAACGTTATGAATTTTCCTAAATACAAACGTTTGTCCTTGAGTAGAGTTTAAGCAGATCAATTTTAAAGCCCATCCCTATTGTGTGTCTAAAATTGATTTTAGGTATCCAAAACTAACCCAAAAGCTTTTACCAAACTTTCAAGCCGCCACCAGAAGCTAAAGCCCCCATCAACCATTCGCGTTAAAAATACATTAACCGAATCGTTAACTACGCTTAATCACAGTTGGCATTTGGCAGGCTTTAAACGCTGATGTTATATTGGTTTTACTGAGTCGCCAAACGAGGGCCCATGGACAACACCAACTTCGACAAAAAGAACGTTCTCAAGCAAGCCGCCATGTACTTCCGTGAAGGTCAATGGGACAAGGCGTTGGAAGAACATGGCAAAATTTTGGCCCAAGACCGCAATGACCCAGACAGCCTTGCCGCCGCCGGCGACATTTACACCAAAAAGAAAGCCGCCCAGCTGGCTTACGAGTTTTATAACAAAGCAATTCCCTTCTTTTTAATCCAAAACCGATCCGAAGACGCTATTCAGACATATCAAAAAATCACGCGCTTAGATTTAGAAAAGCTCAGCGCCGATGTCCGCATGAACATCAGCATTTTTAAACTCTATATAGAAATCGACGAAATTCTTAAAGATAAACGCTACGAAATCGCCATCGCCCCTCTCGGCAAACTTTTAAAATTGCGGCCAAAAGACGGCATGGCGCTGGCCCTGCTTAAAAACCTGGGCGATCAAATCGATCAAATTACTCCCTCTATTCAGCGCTATCAGATGCTGGGCGATGCTTTTTTAAAACATGGCCTCTTTGAAAAAACCTGGGACATGTTTAAAAAAATCGCCGAAATGGATCCGCAAAAACTTTCCAACCTCTCGGATTTGGCCCAAACTTTTCAGCAGCAAGGCCATGACAGCGAAGCCAAGAAAGCCTATTTGTATTTGGCCGAACAGGCCCTGGCCCAGGATGATTTAAAACAAGCCTATGAAATTGCTCAAAAAGCGATCTCGCTCAAGAGTCTGGAAGCGGGCTACATTTTGGGTTTAATTCACTTTAAAAGAAAACAATGGAACGAAGCTAAAGACGAGTTTGAGAAATTGTTGCGGATTAAAGTTTCCCATCTGGGCGCGACCATTCACCTGGCCAAAACTTATATTGCCCTAAACCAACCCGCCAAAGCCCAGGAGTATTTTCAGAAAGCTTTAAAGATCGACGAAAACAATGTGCTCGTACAGGAAGCCTGGGTTGATTTTTGCCTGCAGGGCGCCGACAAAGACCTGGCTATTCCCCATCTCACCGTGTTGATCGATAAAGCGGTTGCGAATAATCAACATGGCCGCACCGTTAAATTCTCCCGAATGATGGTCGACTTGCGGCCAGAACTCACATCCGCCCGTTTCAAACTCATTCAAGCGCTGCAAGCGCTGGGCGATCTTCAGGGCGCCGCTGATGCCCTGCGGGCCCTAGCTTTTATTTATGAGCAGCAGGGTCAATTAACCGAGGCTTCTCAGTGTGTGGAGAAGGCAAACGAATTGAATCCTAGCTACCGCGAAGCTCCCAAAGAAGCTGCCAAAAAATCCGATATCGATTCCGCTTCTCTCTTGGCCAGACGTACGGCCTATGCGACACCACCACCAGCGCCCGATCCTGTTTCCGCTCCAGTTCCGACCCCGGCGCCTTCCATTCCCGAAGTGCCCATCAGCTCTTATCCCATTCCTGGCTCTCTATTTGATGAGATGCCAGACGAGGAAGAAATACCCATTGCGCCTACGCCGCCCACGCCACCGCCGCCTGTGTCACAGCCTCAACCCCAGCCGTCCTATCAGCCGCCCCATTTAGATACGGTCGCGGCGCAGTTAGAAACCGCTGATTTGTGTTTGGAACAGGGCCTTTTAAAAGCCGCCATTGAGGTGTACCAGCAAATCCTGGAGAAGAATCCCGGCTTAACGGATGTGCGCAAGAAGCTGGGTGAAGTGAACGCGGCCTACTTGAAGAAGTTCATCGAAACAAAGAAGATGTAGCAGACTTCTGTTTTTGCTTTTTCGCGGGCATAATGACCCAACGCTTGAGGAGGTGCCCAAAACATGACTCAGTTAAAAAACGGTTTTAGCCTTATTCTCATCGGTATTCTCTTTTTTTCCTCCGCCTGCAATAAAAACAAAACACCATCCACTACCCCGCCAAACCCCAACTACCTTTATTTAGCCCTGTACCAAAACTCGCCAGGCTGTCCTGTTACTTTAACCGTCACAGGCCCCACTAGTTTTTCAGATGTTTTGGGAACCAACTCCATTTTTTCTCAAATCGCGATTAATTACACTACCGGCGGGTATGTCTTTGCCTTAAACGGCGCGTCCGACGGAGTGACTCACAATCTCTCCGGCGCCGAAACGATTACTTATAGTCCTGTATCCACCACCGCTTGTCCCGGCTGGACTTATACCGTCAATCCCTAATCCCCAAACGAGATTGAAAATTTAATTACTGCAGCTGGATCCGCTTTGTTGTCCAGCTGTGCCGCCAAAAACAATGTTGACAGTGTGGTTTGAAGTGTAATGTGTGCCGCCACCTGGGCCCAAAGCCATGCAATTGCCAAAATATCCCACGTTACAAACCACATCACCGGAGTTTTCAATAGAGGCGCCGTTTCCCTGCTGAACTGGATAACCGTAGCCGGAGTAATTCGGCGTCAATTGAATGCCATTCCCCGTACTGTCATAGCAGGCCCAAAGCACAAAACCTTGCACACTTAAAGGCGACTGCACAAAAGAGTAAAGGCCGTGATTGGTCAAAGGCGGAGTGAGATAATAACCGCCGTTGTTGTCTGTCATAAAAACATAAATGTTGTTCAAACAGGCTCCCTGATACACCACCGTACCCATGATGGCAATCGGCTGCATCGGCGTGGGAGTTGGTACCAGCGAAATAATTTCAATGGGAGTCACAGTTGGAACCGGCGCGAGGGGCGCTGCGGGCATTTGAGTATTTTCGGCGCCATAAACCGTCAGCCGCGCGCCCAGAACCGTCATCAACAAAAAGAACACCCGTGTTTTTGATGGATTAGTCAGAATTCAACTCGATGTCTTCGGCGTAAGTTGGCCGAACAGTGAAACCAGTTATACAGAATGCCGCTATAGCTACTGTTTAATCAAAAATGGCTATTCATAGCCAGATTTATTTTCTTTTGGTTGACCCGTAATCAGTAAAACCCCAGACCAACAAAATCACAATGCCGATCACCGTATAGAAGCACCCCGCCGCAGCTTCCGAAGCGAATCCCGCGATAAAAGGAAGCATGATTAAGACCGGTCCCACGATCATTTCAATGACACCATGCCACTTCAGCGGAATTACTTTACTGACACCCAAAGAAAAGCTCGTCAACAAAGTCAACAAAAGATGAACGCCACCCAGAATGTAAGCAATGACCGCCGGTATCATGGTGAAATGAAACAATGACGGAGCAGCTAAAAATAGCAGAACCACCACATAATCCAGACAGCCGTGAACTTTCGCGCTAATGAATTTCATCGTGAACTCCTTGGGTTTAATGATCCACTCATTTTAATCCATCCTAAAACTCTCACACTGATGCCTTACAAACTATTCAACCAGCCGCGCCGGGTGAAGTAGAAACGAAAGAACGCCACCAGGCTCGTCACCAATAAAGGGAAAGCGGGCCGAGAAGCATAAAGGTAGGTCTCGGAGCAGGACAAAATAATCATAAACAGTTCAAACAAAAACACGCCGATCATCCGCACATAGGCCAGTATGCGCTTTTGCTGATTGGGATAAGTCCAAACTTTTTCGAACGACAATGGAATAGAAATCATGCTGTTCAGCATCCAGACCACGATGACCAATACCAGTACATGGTAAATCCCAATGGGAAAGTCCCTTGGCACAAAGTTGATGTAAATGCGGCGCGCTTCCGGCAAAAAGGTCGGCAGGATATAGGCGAAAGCGATCAGGGGTATGAAAAAAATCAGCGCTCGCCATTGGGTGTACCAAAAAAGCTTCTTTCGATCCACGGGCAGAGCCAGCAAGTAACTGCGGCTCATCACATGCTGTGAACGCCATTTGGCGCCCGTTAATTCACTCATCGGCGTCATAGCGAACAAAAGATAGGCGTAAAGTAAACCCATGTAGATCAAATGGTTATAAGAAAAGAACAAGAGCGAGAAAAAGGTAAATAGGATCAAAATAACCCAGGGCAGCCGGTGGCCGATAAAATCGCGCTTGATAAAGTGGAAGATCATGGATTCTCCTCCAGCAAATCAGCGACTTTTTGGGAAAACATCTCGGGGCTGGCGCTGCCCAGAAAGCTGCTCAGCGGTTCAAAGGTTCTGACTAAGCCCTTACGCAGCAGCATCACGTGGGTCACGTTGTTGGCCAAATCCTCCAAAATGTTCGTCGCCAGCACAATGGTGCATTGGGTTTCGCGGTTTAAATCTCTTAACAGTTTCATAAAATGGCGGCGTCCCACAATATCCAAAACCGCCGTAATCTCATCCACCACAATCAATTTGGGCTCAATGCTCAAGGCTGCCACAATCTGCACGCGACGAATTTCCCCCGCGGACATATTCCCCAGACGGTCCAAGCGGTTCACCCGGAACAGTTTGAGATACTTGGCCTCAATCTCGTGGGAGTAGTGGGTATAAAAGTATTCGTTAAACTTCAGAAATTCACCGGCGGTCCAGTCGCCCGGGATATCAACCTTCTCGGATAAGTAAGCGATCTCCTGCCGGCTTTGCCAATTGTCCTGAAAGGGTTTTTCGTTTTTAACTTTTAAACTGCCCTGGGTGGGCTTGCGGAAACCTAGAATCAGATCCAACAGGGTGGTTTTACCCGCGCCATTTTCGCCCAACACCGCCACAAAATCTCCCGGCGCGATGTTGAGGTTCATGTCGAATAAAACTTGTTTGCCCTTGGGCACCTGGTAATTGAGGTTTTTAATTTCAATGTCGAGGCCCATCACTCGCTCCTGGCAGACGGCTTGAACACCTATAACTCTAAACCTGAACCGCACCAAAAAGGAAGAGTCTCAAGTTCTTAGAAACCGAAATGGACCCCGCCTGTGATATTTTGATCGGTGTAATTGGTCATGCCTACTTTGCCCTGATAGTTGGCATAAAGGCCAAATTCCTTATCAAACTGGGCGTTTACTCCCACACCCAAAACCGCCGCGTCCGCGCCGGTGGCAGAACCAGCTACCGTGAAGTTGTTCCCGGTTCCAAAGTTGGCTGTCAGGCTGCTGGAAGTGCCTTGGTAAATATGCTCCCAGGCCGCGCTGATATTGGGTGAAAGTTTAATGCCGCTGATATTCCAGGTACGGCTCAAGCCCGTACCCAAATCACTGCTGATGTAGCTCTGGCCCTGATTGGCGAAAGTTAAAGGCGCCAGGGAACCGGTTTCGGTGAAACCCTTTACATCCACTTCGGTCCACTGACCGGAAACAAAGGGGCTGACTTGGTAGTCATCCATTTTCAATTCGGTGCCAGCGTTCACCTGGGCTGTATATTCCATGCCGGTTGTATTGCCATTAGCGTTGCCGCCTAAACCCTGGCGCATCGTGGTGTAAGTGTCGAGTCCGCTATCGATCAAAGCGCCCACATGAAAGTCAGTGTTCTTCCAACCGCCATAAACACCCACTTGCCCGCCCGAAACATTTACCGTGCCCGTCGATTGACTGCTGGAAGATTGGTCATACCCCGCCATCAACCCGATCACTACCTCTTTGTCCAAACGGTAATCCGCGCCAGCGGTAGTACCGCCGGTGTTGAACTGATAACCGGCCCCGTTGCCATCGGAAGAAACCGTTCCAAAATCATTCATCGCGTTGATAAAACCGCTCCAACGTTCTGGCTGCGGAACGGACTGCGCGATCTGCGCCTCTTCTTCGGCAGGCATATTGCCCGCGAACATGGGGCTTTCGCCATCGAACGACGTCTGCGTGAACTGCGGGCTGCTCATCATGCCCGCCAAATGCTGGCCCACTAGAGACCCCCGCTCTTGCGCGGTGGAGAAACCCATACCGAACATCGACGCCAGGTTCGACGGCGACATTTGGTCGTAAGCCGCCGCCAGCACGCTATTCGATAAGCTGTCCAAATAAAGGATCAAGCTGTTCCCCGGCGTCACACTGCCAATGCTATCCAACGCCGTACCGAGAGACCGCTGATTCGCCGTTTGTCCCAAAGCCGAAAAACTGGCCACATTGGGTATCAAATTCAACGTCACTGCCGTTGAGGAATAGCTCAAAGTAACCGTACCCGCGCCCAGACCGCTGGTGACCGTGGCGAAAGTTCCCGCAAGACTTCCTGCCGTGATCAGGTCAAAGCTGGCCTTGTCATGAATGTGGTAGCCGCTATAAGAAGTCAGCTTCAAAGCGCCCGCCAAAGAAGCGGCGCCAGTCACATTTAACGTATCGAATAGACCGGTCGTTTCCCCGCTCACGCCCAACTGTAAAGTTCCACCCGTGTTCTGGGTATAGTTACCGGTAATGTTCACGGCCAAGGGTCCGCTGACAGCCAGCGTCCCGCCCGAGTTGACCGTAACCGCCTGCGCCAGGGCGTTAGCCGAACCCGTCACCAGGGTGCTCGAGTTATTGACCGTCATGTCGCTCAAGCCCGAATTATTGCCCGTCAGGGTCAAGCTATGGCCGCCGTCGACCACCAGATGTCCCGCGCCTGAAATGTTGCCGCCGTAAGAGGC